>NZ_JAJVCR010000003.1:0-363822 GCF_021395195.1 Polynucleobacter sp. IMCC 29146
GCAAGAGCGGCTATGCGTTGATCGCTAAAGTGAGCAACAAAACCTCGGATCTGGTGAGCCAGGCCATCATTACTAAATTAAACCCCGTGACCCCACTCGTTAAAACCCTGACTTTTGACAACGGGAAAGAATTTGCCGAGCACGCTAGGATTGATAAGGCATTGCAATCAATAACGTATTTTGCTGATCCGTTTGCCAGCTGGCAACGCGGATCAAACGAAAACTTCAATGGTCTATTGCGTCAATATATCCCGAAAAAGAGACCTCTATCTACTGTGACCGATAAGGAGCTTAGAATGATTCAAGAAGAACTAAATAGTCGCCCTAGAAAGCGCTTGGGATTTAAAACCCCCAATGAAGTGTTTATGCAGTCCTTAAACCGTGTTGCACTTCGTGTTTGAATCTACGGGCTTTAACTAAGCGTAACTTAGGATAATTCGCTTTAGCGCCATCAAGGAAATTTTCAATTGATCGGGTTAAGTAGCCTTCAAAATTAATTTTAGTCTCGTGGTTAAAAATATATTTACGGGTAGCATAAGCAAAGAAACTACCATGTAAGACCCAAACAAATTCTCGCTCATCATCGGAGATTGGCCCCCAGCTTTTATCATCACCGCAGAGGGCTCTTAAGGCCATGCAAACTGGATCAATCAGCCGTTGACGAATCATCTTGAGGTATTTCTGATTCATGCCAGTGCCCGCTAAACCTGAATATAAATACACCCGAATCCACCGGCGCGAGAAGCTATCCTCAAAATATTGTTGATAAAAGGTTACGAGGCGCTTTTTTAGGGGAATAGTTTGGTTTTCTAGTAACGCATCCCACTCTTTTTGCCAAGAGTCTAAGAAGATGATTTCGAACACTTCTTCCATCAAGACCTGTTTTGAAGGGAAGTAGCGGTAGAGTAGGGGTTGGGTAATGCCTAGGCGCTCAGACAGTTCCCTAGTTTTGCCAGTAAAGCCTAGTTCAGCAAAGTAATCGATAGCCCCCGCCAAAATGAGCTCGCGCCGCTGACTCGGCGCCATTCTGATGCGCGATTTTTGTGGCGCCTTTTTGGCTGGTTTGCGTTTAGCAACTTTAAGGGGCATATGGTGTTATAAAACCTAGTAAATGCTGCAATATTGAAATACCCAAAAATCGTAAAAGGCTTGATAAGCTATTGTATTTACTTGGATGCCCCTTAGCGTTGCAGGTCGTCTAAGTAGTTTCCCTAATTAATTGTTGATAAATACTGTGAAATTTTTGCATTAATGTTGTATAGTTCTAATTATCAATAGATTAATTAAGCTTTAGGCCGTCTTCAGATAACCGTTAATTTTACAGAGGTTCAAATGCCAAGTGATATCGAAATAGCTCAAAAAGCGACCATGAAAAAGATCGCCGGCATTGCCAAGGAGCGCTTAGGCATTCCTGAAGACTCGCTAGAGCCATTTGGGCATTACAAGGCCAAGGTCTCATTAGCTTATTTAGATACCTTAAAAAACAAAAAAGACGGCAAACTTATCTTAGTAACAGCAATTAGTCCAACCCCCGCAGGCGAAGGTAAAACCACCACTACGGTTGGCTTGGGCGATGCGCTGAACCATATCGGCAAAAAAGCCATGATTTGTTTGCGTGAACCCTCTCTTGGCCCAGTGTTTGGCGTAAAGGGCGGGGCAGCCGGGGGAGGCTACGCCCAAATCGTGCCCATGGAAGATATTAATTTGCATTTCACGGGCGATTTTTCGGCGATTGCCTTGGCTAATAACTTGCTAGCGGCTTTAATTGATAACCATATTTATCATGGCAATACCTTGGGTATTGATGTGCGTCGTATTCAATGGAAGCGGGTAGTGGATATGAATGACCGCGCTCTACGCTCCATTACTGCTGGCTTGGGAGGCCCTGGTAATGGCTACCCCCGTGAAGATGGCTTTGATATTGTGGTTGCCTCAGAGATCATGGCAATTTTCTGTTTGGCCACGTCAATCGAGGATTTAAAAGAGCGTTTGTCAAAAATTGTGGTTGGCTATACCCGCGATTTAAAGCCCGTTTTAGCAAAAGATCTGAATGCGCATGGTGCCATGACGGTATTGCTTAAAGATGCGCTGGCACCTAATTTGGTGCAAACCTTAGAAAATAATCCAGCCTTTGTTCATGGTGGCCCCTTTGCCAATATTGCCCATGGTTGTAATTCAGTTATTGCCACTCAAGCCGCATTGAAGTTAGCGGATTATGTAGTGACAGAGGCAGGGTTTGGTGCGGACTTGGGCGCTGAAAAGTTTATTGATATTAAATGCCGTAAGTCAGGTTTGCGTCCTGCGGCTGTCGTGATCGTAGTAACAGTGCGCGCGATGAAGTATCACGGTGGAGTTGATGTTGCCAATTTAACTAAAGAAGACTTAATTGCCTTAGATAAGGGTTTGGTCAATTTGGAGCGTCACGTTGAAAACATTACTCAGGTCTATAACTTACCCTGCGTTGTTTCGATCAATCAATTCTTGAGTGATACCGATGCAGAAATCGATTTGATTCGTAAGCGGATGGATCGTTTTGGAGCAAAAGTAGTAGTGGCTTCGCATTGGGCCCATGGCGGTAAAGGTGCGGCAGATCTAGCCAAGATTGTTGTTGACCTTTGCGAATCTGATAAAAAAATGCAGTTTGTTTACGAAGAAGAAGATACGCTTTGGGAAAAAATTAATAAAATCGCAAAACGGGTTTACCGTGCTGGGGAAGTAAATGCGGATTCAAAAGTCCGTGCGCAAATTGCCAGTCTGCAGGAGCAGGGTTATGGGCATTACCCAGTATGTGTAGCCAAAACTCAAAGTTCTTTTTCAACCGATGCAAAATTACGTGGCGCTCCAGAGGGACACACCATTACTGTGCGTGAAGTTCGCTTGGCTGCTGGCGCTGAATTTATCGTCATGGTTTGTGGTGACATCATGACCATGCCTGGTTTACCTAAGGTACCTTCGGCAGAAAAAATTGACTATATTGACGGCAAAGTAACAGGCCTTTTTTAATCAGCAATCTTTTATCAGCGTAACTTCAATCAATTTATCTTAATTAGGGAGCGAAATATGTCTCGTAATTCTGCCGAATGGCTGCAAACCCCGAGTTTTCCGAACTCACATTTTGTCGACAGCCGCATTTACACCGATGAAGGTTTATTTAAAGAAGAGCAAGAAAAAATCTTTAACAAAAGCTGGATTATTGCTTGCCATGAGAGCGAGTTAGTTAATGCTTTCGATTATCGTACCTTTAGCCATCCAGGCGGAGCGCCCTTAATTATTGTGCGCGGTGAAGATATGCAGGTCCGCTCTTTTTACAATATTTGCCCACACCGTGGCAACACGTTGTTGTACGATCCGGTGGGCAATGCGAAGCGCATCACTTGTATTTTCCATGCTTGGATGTTTGATACCAAAGGTAAGTGTATTGAAATTTCACGTGGCACACAGGGCTACCAAGATCGTTATACCTGTGAAAATGCTGGCTTGAGAGAAGTTAGAACTGAAATTGGTTACGGTGGCTTCGTTTGGGTTAACGTTGATGATCAAGCGCCAACACTAAAAGAATATATCGGCGATTCGATGAATATGCTGGATGATAATTTATCGATGCCATTAGAAGTATTCCACTACCACAAGGCTATCGTCGATACGAACTATAAATTGTGGCACGACACTAACAGTGAGTTTTATCACGATTACATGCACTACTTCAATAAAGCTACAGGCATGATGCAGCCTGGTTATTTTGATCGCAAATATACCGGTTATCCCAATGGTCACGCAACGGTAGGTTCAATGGAAGTAAAGTATGACGCCTATACCAAAGGTAGCAAAGAACGTGCTGTAGGTTGGCCTGGGCTTGCGCCAGGGGGCTGGATCTTGATTGATATCTTTCCTGGGATGACATTTAATTTACGCACGTCGGTTTTACGCATGGATACCGCTATTCCACTCGGCCCTAATAAATTGATTATTGAATTTAGGGGTCTTGCACCGAAAAGCGATACTCCAGAACAGCGTGCTGAACGTATTCATGATCACAATGTCATTTGGGGTCCATTTGGCCGTAATCTGCATGAAGACTTGCTTGGCGTTCATGGTCAAGGCAGAGCGATGCGCGATGGGACTGATAGCAAGTGGGTGATTCATGGTCGCGAGGAAAATTCGACGATTCATGATGAAGTTGGTATGCGTCATTTTTATGCAGAGTGGAGCAAAAAAATGCAACGGCCCGCTTTTAATCCGCTTGGCGATAACAAGTTAAATGCTGTGAAAGAAGTTGCTTAACTTACAGACTGCTTTATTTTTGAGAGAGTAATAATGGATGATCGTATACAAATTTCAGAGCTTATTTATAAAAGTTTTTTGACTTTAGACGATTTGAATTTTGCCGGTTTTATAGCCTTATGTGATCCCCAGTACCACTACAAAATTACGGCTTATAGCCCTGAAATACGTAAAGAGATGATTTGGCTAGAGGAGTCGCGTGATTCTCTCAAGTTGTTATTTGATAACTTACCAAAACATAATAGCGATCACTCACGCCTCTCTCGCTTAGGGAATGTGTACTTAGTCAGTAAAGCAGGCGCCCATGAGTGGGATGCAGTCACTTTTCTAGAAGTTTTTAGAACCACCCTAGATGGGGGTGCAACCGAATTATTTGCGGTGGCTAAGGTGTATGACAAGATTACTGAAGCCAACAAAGAATTTAAATTACTGAGTCGTGAAATTAAGATGGAGACCCGCATGTTTGGCTTTGGTCACCATATTCCTTTTTAAGGCTTGATAAGTACCACGATGAAAGTTGAATTAATCGGCGCGGGCGAAACTACCCAAGTTTATGAGTCTAAAGCGAGCAGCCGCCTTTTATATTCTGGGTTAAAAGAGGGTGCGGATGTGCCCTATGAGTGTGCGACAGGAACCTGTGGTACTTGTAAGGTCAAGCGCATTTCTGGAGAATTTAGTTGGTTATGGGCTGAAGCTCCGGCACGTGCTCTGCTGAAATCGACGGATGATTTTTTATTATGCCAGTGTGCGGCCTCAACTGATTTAAAAATCGAGGTTCGTTCAAAATTAAAGCCGCTTAAGGCAGTCGACCAAAGGCCACAATGGTTAACCGGTGAAATTTATGCTGCGGCTACGGTTGCCCCAGGCGTAATGACTTTTTCGGTAAAACTTTCACAGCCAATCTCTTTTATGCCAGGGCAATTTATGGTCTTAGAGTTTGCAGGGATACAAGGTGGAAGAGCATGGTCAATGACCAATCAGGCCAAATTCACGGATACGCTAGATTTTGTCATTAAAAAGAAACCCCAAGGACACCTATCTGATTACTTATTTGAGCAAGAAAATGTAATTGGGCTGAAGGCTAATTTATTTGGCCCCATTGGCAAAGCAGTTTACGAGGGTGAGTTAGATCGAGATTTAGTCTGTATAGCAGGCGGGACTGGCATGGCTGGAATGATGTCGATTTTGGCAGCCTTCATCGCCTCTGGGGCATACCTGCGTAATCGTGCTGATGTATTTTTTGGTGTCCGCACTCCCGCCGATTTATTTTTTGTCAGCGAGCTAAGACAATTTGTCGAGCAGTCAAAAGGCGCTCTAAAGGTCTTGGTAGCCTTTTCAGATGGCCCTGCGAGCGCTGAATTAATCGCAGCAAACCCACTGCTAACCTTCGATCAGGGTTTTGTACATGAAGTGGCCATGCGCGTGATGGAAGGACAATTTACCCCCAAAACAAGAGCCTATTTGGCAGGACCGCCTCCCTTAGTAGATGGTGCCCTAAGAATGCTGTTATTAAAAGCGCGCATACCAGCAACAGAAATTTTATACGACAAATTTGGTTAATATCTGTCAAATTTTATGAAAATAATTCTCTACATTTATTGGAAATAGCATGGCTTCAACTTTTATCTGTAAAAAATCGGATATTCCGCAAGATGGATTTAAGGTTTTTGATGTTGCTGATGGCAAATTACTGATTGCCAATTCAGATGATGGCTACTATGGCTACAACGGCTATTGCCCACACCAAGAAGTTTGCCTTGCGGAAGCCCTTTATGACGGTAAGGTTTTAACTTGTCATGAGCACTTGTGGCAGTGGGACATTGTTTCTGGCGAGCCGCAGGGCTTGGCTGAAGGGCCTTTAGTTACAAAGCCAATTGAGCAAATTAATGATGAAATTCACTTGCTAGACGCCGCATAATCACCTATTTTTACGTATTTAAAAGAACTCTTGCAGAACTAAGGGATAACACCGATTCAGAATTTTATAAATTCCTATATTTTCCAATGGTAGGCTTATTTATAGGAATTTAAATAACGACCAGTTAATCAAACTGGGTAATAAATTGGGAGACACGAATGAAATTTGCATCAATTAAAAAAAATAGCTTGAAATATTTGTTGGCTGGGCTTGTAAGTGCTGGCTGTATTTCGCCTGGTTTAGCCCAAACAATTGATTATGGAAAAGTGGGCTCGCCAGTTAATTTAGTGGTGGGCTATCAACCCTATTACACAGAGGCTTGGTCGGGCGTGATTATGCGCGGTAAAAAGTTTTACGAAAAATATTTACCCAAAGGCTCAACAGTTGAGTTTCAAGTCGGCTTGCAGGGCGCTATTATTGTAAATAATATGTTGGCCGGTAAACAACAAATTGGTTACGTTGGCGATATGCCTGCGATTGTTTCCACTACCAAGCCAGAGGTTGCCGATATTCGTCTTGTTGGTGTGTTGGGTATGGGCAAGGATATGTGCAATATTGTTTTAGTAAGGCCTGATGCGCCAGATTTTAAAACGCCCAAAGATGCCTTTCAATGGTTAAACGGTAAAATTATGGCCTCACCGAAGGGCTCTTGTACCGACAGGTTTGTGCAAGATGCTTTCAAAAAAGAAAATGTTAAACCTGAAAATTACCTGAACCAAAATATTGAAGTAATTACCAGTAACTTTAGAGCGAAAAAAATTGATGGCGCTGCAATTTGGGAGCCAACTGCCTCTAAATTAGTTGAAGAAGGTTTGGCGAAGCGGGTTGCCTCGGGTTTTACGGTTGGCTTAAGCGACGGCGGTTTTTTAACCATGCGTGACGATTTAATTAAAGCTAGGCCTGACGTTGCCCAAGCTTGGTTGAACGCTGAGCTAGATGCGCAACTCTTTTTGGCTGATGAGAAAAATGCTAAAGAGGTAATTGATATTGCTATGGCCCAACTTACTGGCTTTACCCGTTCATCTATTTCTAAATCGGTGTATGGTCAAAGCCCAGATCAACTGGGTAGTAAAGTACGTTTTAATTTGCCATTTACCTTTACTCCTGATGTTCGCTCACTACTTACGGGGGCCACAACGTTTTTAAAAGATATGAAGGCAATTAATGTTTCTGAATTACGCAGTGATGCGATCGTTTCCAAGTTTGCTGACGAAGCTTTGAAGGCGAGAAATTTAAAAGCGCCAATTGGTGATGTAGCAGTAATTAATCCGGCACCAATTTAATTTTTATGCGACCCCCTTTGTAATTAAAGGGGGTTTTTTTCGAGTATTAATTTATCAAATGATTTTTAGTTTACCGATTATTGCTATTTCATGACGAAATCAAATGATTCAAATCCAACAGTAAAGCAGCAGCGGCTGAGTTTCGAAATTCGCGAAGGCTCGTTGTTGGCGAAAATTTTAAGCCCACGCCTTTTTTTGATGCTGGTAGGTTTCATTATTTTTTTAGGTTTTTGGCACTTATCCGTTGAGGTTTGGCGGTTACCACGTTTTGCACAAATGCCAGCTTTGCGCACCGTTGTTACCGAGATACTCAGCCCCAATCCCACTTATGGCATTTCTTTTTTTGTCGGCGAATACTATCAACATATTCTTGCCAGTTGCCTGCGTGTTTTCATTGCTTTTGCGTTGGCGACAATTTTAGGTGTGCCGCTTGGGCTTTTCTTAGGTTGGTCGACGAAATTTAGGGAATATGTCTTTCCGGTGTTTGAAATGTTGCGACCCATACCGATCTTAGCTTGGGTGCCACTGGCCATCATTATGTTTACTAGCCTAGAGGCGCCAGTCATTTTCTTGGCTTTTCTAGCTTCATTTTTTGTGACCGCCCTAAATACCATGCTCGGTGTCGAATCGATTGATGAGTCTTATTTCAGAGCTGCAAAGTGTTTAGGTGCTAAGGACTACCAAGTCTTTTTAAATGTGGTGATTCCAGGGGCTACGCCGTTTATTTTTACGGGCTTACAAATTTCGATTGGCGTTTGTTGGTTTTCTCTAGTGGCAGCTGAAATGGTCTCGGGGCAGTTTGGACTTGGCTACATTATTAATACTTCATATACCAATGTACGTTATCCAACCATCATTATTGGGATGGTGACTTTAGGGTTTATCGGTTACTTAACGAGCGCAATGGTGCGTGCGGTTGGTAAGCGATTGATGCAATGGCGTATGCGTGAGTTAGCGCTATCTGGAAATTAAGCAATGAATGAATCTGTAAAAACAAGCCAACATATGGGTCGTGGTCAAATTTCAATTGATAACGTCGTCAAAATTTATGATCCTGAAGGTGCTGCAGTGATGGCAGTCGATCATTGCTCGCTGGAAATCGCAGCTGGTGAAATTTGCATGATTGTTGGCCCATCAGGTTGCGGTAAAACTACTCTATTGAATGCGATAGCAGGCTTTCATAGTATTAATAGTGGCAGCATTACGCTGGATGGAAAACTTCTCTGTGGCCCCGGTAAGCCCCAAGCAACACCTGGCTCTGATCGCATCGTAGTCTTTCAAAACGGCGCTTTATTTCCCTGGAAAAATGTGCTGGATAACATGATGTTTGGGCCTGTAATGGCCGGCAAAATGGGTATCAAAGAAATTAAAGAAAAAGCCTTTTCGATGATGGCTGATGCAGGGCTCTCGGGTACTGAAAATAATTTTCCTGGTGAGCTTTCCTCAGGCGTTCGGCGCCGCGTTGAAATAGTGCGCGCGTTAATGAACGACCCGAGTGTGTTGTTGTTAGATGAGCCCTATCGCGCGCTAGATTCATTAACAAAATCGGTAATGCATGAAGCTCTGTTGGATATTTATTATAAAAATAAAGTTACTATATTTTTTATTACTCATGATTTACAAGAGGCTTTATTTTTGGGCAATAAAGTAGCGATTATGACAAGTCGCCCTTGTAAGCCAAAAAAGGTATTAACCGTTGATATTCCGTATCCAAGAAGTTATAGCGTAGTAACCGATCAACGCTTTAGAGATTTAATGGAAGAGACTAGTGATTTAGTGCATGAAGAGGCGAAAAAATCATTCGCTGCTGGCGAAAGGGAGGGCTAGTTGATGATTCGCTCAGTGCAAAAATTCTTTTTTAATCGCTCTTCCCGTCGAGCCACGATTGCAATCATTGTCTTTCTGTTGTTTTGGGAAACCTGTTCACGTTCAATGGGCTGGTTCGGTTTTCAAGTGCCGTGGATTGGCAAAATTCCCGCTCCCTCTGCTGTTATTACAGCCTGGATTCCATTGCTTACCGATAGCGGCTATTGGACGAGTTGGTACCTAAGCTCTAAACGCGTCTTCACCGGTTTCTTAATGGCCATGATTCTCGGTATTCCTTTCGGATTATTGTTAGCGATTAATCGGACGGCCTATGGAATCATGTTTCCAACTTTTGAGGTATTACGTCCCATACCACCTTTGGCATGGGTGCCTGCAGCGATTATTTTCTGGCCCACTGCCGAAATGTCAATTGCATTCGTCACCTTTTTAGGCGCCTTTTATACGATTGTGATTAATGTGCTTGGTGGAGCGCAATCGATTGACCAGCGTTTTTTCCAGGCTGCCCGCTCAATGGGTTCATCACAATGGGATATTTTTAAACGGATTGTCTTGCCAGCTACGGTACCCTCCATTGCGGTTGGTGCTTCAGTGGGAATGGGTATTACCTGGGAAGTAGTAGTTGCAGCTGAAATGATTTCTGGCGGCGGTTCAGACGGCGGTGGTAAGGGCGGTGGGCTTGGCTTCTTTATTTGGGACTCTTATTTAGGGGGCTCGTACCAACAAATTGTAGTGGGAATGATTTCGATTGGTATTGCGGGATATTTATCAAGCTCACTAATTCGCGTCTTAGGTGATCATTTCTCAAAATGGACTCGCAGGTAATTGGGTGCTAACGCTATGACAAATATCAATATGAAAAATAAAGCTACAGGCGAAATTGTGCTCAAGTCAGTGAGTAAATCTTATGGCTACGGTGACAGCCTTAAAGAAGTGATTAAAGATTGCTCGCTCACTATTGAGTCTGGAAGGTTAACGGTCATGATTGGCCCTTCAGGATGCGGTAAAAGTACCCTAATTCGTTTGTTAGCGGGCTTTGAAAAACCAACTAGTGGCGCTTTAACTATAGATGGCAAGTCGATTACTGGACCAGGTAAAGATCGCTTAGTGGTATTTCAAGAGTCGGCTTTATTTCCTTGGCAAACTACCGCAGATAATATTATGTTTGGTCCGATTGCCCGAGGTGAAAACACCAAAGAATCGCGCGATTTGGCCGGCTTTTTGTTAAATAAAGTAGGCTTAAGTCAATTTAAAGCAAAATTTCCAAATCAATTGTCGGGCGGTATGCAAAGGCGTTGTGAATTAGCGCGGGCTTTGGTTAATTTACCCGAGGTGATGGTGCTCGACGAACCATTTCGTGGTTTAGATGAAATGAGTAAAGAGTTAATGTGGGAATACTATGCAAATTTGTATGAAGAAAATCGACATACTAATTTTTTTGTGACCACTGATATTGATGAGGCAATTTTTTTGGCTGATCGCTTAATCATTATGACAAATATTCCTACTCAAGTAGCGCACGTTATCGAGGTTGATATTCCTAGGCCTAGAAGGCTAAAAAGCTTATTCGAGCTAGACCGTGCAAATGAAATAAAAATGGAAGCCTTAAAGATTTTGCATACTGAGGCAATGAAATCATTTAAGAGTGGAAGTAAGGCGGCTGCAGATTTTATTGACGCCTATTCAAAACGGGTTGAGCCGCTTGCGTCTTAATTTTATAGTGTGGTTTGTAATTTATGTTAATGAGGAGATTTAGAAATGTCTGATACACCAGTAAAAAGAAAAAAAATGACCATTCCGATGTTGAATGCGAAGAAAAAGAATAAAGAGCCGATCGTTCAGCTTGCAGTTTATGACTATGAGAATGCCATCATTGCCGATCGTTTAGGTATTGATATTCTTTGTGTTAGTGATACTGGTGGCATGGTGCTATTTGGCCATGAATCAACCACTTCAGTGTCATTTGAAGAAGTCATGTTTATGGCTCAAGCAGTAAAGCGTGGCTCGCAATATGGTTTACGCATGGTTGATATGCCCTACATGAGTTTTCATCTTTCCGAGCAACAGGCTGTTGATAATGCTGCTCAATATGTTGCAAAAGCTGGTGCCGAAGTGATGAAGTGCGAAGGCAATATTCATCACGCCCGCAATATTGAAGCAATTATTAAAGCTGGTATCCCTGTGCAAGGCCATATCGGTATTTGCCCAATGAGAATGCCTCAATTAGGCGGTTTCGTTGCCCAAGGTAAAACAGCACAACGCGCTAAGGAATTGGTTGAAGATGCACAGGCATTCGTCGACGCCGGTTGCTTCTCAATCATGACGGAAGTTTGTACTTCAGAAGTAAGTCAGTATTTGGCTGAAACGTTAGATGTGCCAGTCATTAGTCTGGGTTCCGGAAGCACCTCGGACGGCGTGCATATTATTGGTTCTGATTTATTCCATCTATATGAAAAGCATGTACCACGCCATTCTAAAATTTATTGTGATTTAGTGCCTATTTTAGAAAAAGGCTATACCGAATATATGCATGACGTTAAAACTCGTCAATATCCCGGTAAAGAGCATACCGTTTTTATGAGTCCAGAAGAGTTGGATAAATTTAAAAAACTGGTTAATTGGTAAGCGTTTTACTCAGAATTTTGAGATGCTATAAATAGAGGGCTGTAAGGCCCTCTATTTATTTAAGGAGATCGAACTGGGATTATTTTTATTAGCCACAACTGCATTATTGGCGGGAACATTTATTGGTGCGGTGGGTGTGGGTGGGGTACTTTTGATTCCAGCCCTAATTGCATTTGCTGGCTTAGATATTCATCAGGCTAGCGCTTCAGCGCTTATCACCTTTATCTTTACCGGCGCTTTAGGTACTTATTTATTTCAAAGACGGGGTTCAATTAATTGGCGGATGTCGGTACCAGTGTGCCTCGGTACATTAATAGCTAGTTATTTGGGTGCCGAAGTGAATGCTATTACAGGCGATCATTTACTAATTGGCATTATTGGTTTGTTGGTTATTGCGGCCGGTGTCTGGGCATTAACGGCGCCCATTTCATCAGACCTTGCAGGCAACTCGGCTTCTCAGGTATTGACAATTAAAAAAACAGTTGTACTAATACTAGTTGGTTTAATTGCCGGATTTGGTTCAGGTCTTTCTGGAGCTGGCGGCCCACTATTTTTTGTACCCTTGATGCTAGTCTTAAAATTTAGTCCGCTGCTGATTATTGGTATTGCCCAAGTGATTCAGATTATTGGTTCAAGCTCAGGATCGGTGGCGAACATTCTTAATAGTGCGGTTGATTTTAAAATTGTCGCCTTTATCTTGCCGTTTGAATTAATTGGAATCTGGATTGGCGTCATCATTGCTCATCGTGTTCGCGTTGATCGCTTAAAGAAGGTGGCAGCTTGGTTATGTATTTTGGTAGGCGTTTATATGACAGTCAACTCCTTGGTTTAGTGTGATGCAGTCATCAGCGCTAAGTGATTATTTTGCGCAGCGAAAAATTCCTTTATTGGCACTCGGCCCTAGTCTTCTTTTGCCAGCTGAATTTTCATCAGTTGAGCAAGAATACTGGGCAGTAAGAAGATCAGTTGGTATTTTTGATTTTTCTTTTATGAGTACAGTTGAGTTAGTGGGTAGTGATGCTCTTGCCTTGCTTAAGCTAATTCAAAACCGTGATTGCGAGAAATTGGCGATTGGTAAAATTGCCTACAGCATGTTGTTAAATGAAAATGGTGAAGTTTGGTTAGATGCCACTGTTTGGCGACTGGGCCCTGAACATTTTTATTTAATTACCGGCAGTGCCATTTTGTCTTTTTTGTTGACTGCCGCAAGACCTTATAGCAATTTGCGTTTGCTAGAAATTTCAGAACAATATCAAGTCATTGCCGTGCAAGGACGGCATAGCAGCGCCTTATTGGAGACTGTTTTGGGGCTTAAGGCTAGTGATTTACCACAATATTTTGCTTTTAATCGGCCAGCTCGCTACCCCTCGTTATTGATTGCTCGTCTAGGGTATACCGGTGAACTAGGTTATGAGTTATTAGTGCCTCGCGCAGAGGCTATTACACTGTGGCAGCAATTACAGGCTATAGCTACTTTACCTGCCTTAGAATGTGGTTTTCTAGCCGCTAATATCTTGCGTATTGAAGCGGGCTTTATTTTATTTAGCAATGAATTAACTAAGCCACGCACACTTGCAGCCCTCGGAAAATTATTTGGCGCCGCAAGCGAGAGTGGGGCAGCAGGTTTGCAAACCAAACTCGTGGGTTTGCATTTTCCGCAGAGCGCTAAGGCGATAAATAGTGAGGTAAATTTCGACCGTGATTTAGGTCAAAAAATCGAGCTGACTAGTCACGCTTTTTCCCCTCAATTGGGATATGAAATTGGGCTCGGTTTTAGCTCTCAAGCAGTCTTAGTAGATGGGCCCCTGAACCCTCAAGCACGCCATGTTGCAGTGCTCCCTGGGGGCAGCAATTTAGGCCCTGTTTATATAGAAAAATTACCCTTTTCTGGCCTGTGTGCAAAGACCTAAAATAAGCCCTTCAGCTAATTTATCTATTTCTTTATCGTTTGATAGATAAGGGTAAATACTTAAGGGATTTATCTATGTATAAATAAGCCTAATCGGGCTATCCTAATCAACACAAATAAGCGTATTTATATAAAATTAAAGAGGAGCGTAGATTGAAAGAATCGGAAAAGATGCAGGCCATAGTGGCGGCTTCGCAAAAAGAACTCCAAGCCTCTACCTCAATGTCGCAGGAAGTTACACGACGATCATTTTTACGCCAAACGGTTGCGCTGGCTGGGGGAGCAGGAACCCTAGGAATGGCCAGCACTGCAGTCTTGGCAGACCCATTACCCATTCCTGCCTCCAATCAAATTATGGGCGCACCCTTAGTTGCTGCTTACGGTATGCCATCGAAATATGAAGCGAATGTGATTCGGCGTCGCTCCGATGTTTTGGTTAATAAGCAAACCTTGTCGGACTGGAGTATGACGCCACTGCAATCTACGCCAGGCATTGTCACTCCTAACGGATTATTTTACGAGCGTCACCACAATGGGGTGCCTGATATTAATCCAGATACCCATAAATTAGTGGTACATGGCATGGTGAGCAAGCCACTGGTATTAACCATGTCAGATTTAATGCGTTATCCAACTGTTACCAAATTTTATTTTATGGAGTGTTCCGGTAATGGCTTAACCGATTGGCTTAAGCCCGCTTCGAAAACAGTTCAACAAACTCATGGTTTACTCTCTTGCGCGCAATGGACTGGCGTACCTCTTTCGTGGGTGCTCGATGAGGCTGGTATTGATCCCAAGGCTACTTGGATTGTGGCAGAGGGAGCCGATGCTTCAGGCCACTTGCGTAGTTTGCCCCTAGATCGCATTATTGATGAGGCCATGTTGGCTTATGCTATGAATGGCGAAATGCTGCGCAGTGAAAATGGATTTCCTTTGCGCTTAATGATTCCGGGTTGGGAAGGTAACGTCAGCATTAAATGGCTGCGCCGTATTAAAGCGGGCACAGAGCCTTGGCATGTGCGCGGCGAAACTGCTCGCTATACCGATCCAATGCCAGATGGCAAATGGCGTAAGTTTAGTTTTGAGATGGAAGCTAAATCAGTCATCACTAACCCATCGGGAAGTATGAAGATTAAGCCGGGATATAACGAAATTACCGGCTTTGCTTGGTCTGGTAAGGGCAAGATTGCTGCGGTTGACGTTTCAGTTGATGGTGGTAAAAATTGGCAACAAGCTCGCTTGGAAGAGCCCGTAATTGATAAGTGCCTAACGCGATTTAACTTCAACTGGAATTGGCAGGGTGGCCCTGCGGTTATTGCTAGCCGCGCGGTTGATAGCACTGGATATGTGCAGCCGACTGTTGATGATATAAAAAAGGTACGTGCAATTACAGGCTTTGTACAACATCACAATGGCATTTTCCCATGGAATGTCAGCGCAAATGGGGAGGTGACAAATGGCATTGGTTAAAAAAATAATAATAATTACAGCAGGCTTAACTTTATTGGCGGCTTGTTCAACAGCGCAAAATACGGCGCCTAAAAATACCTCTGGGGCTGCTTTTGGTAAACCTATTGCAGAGAAAGATCTGCAGGCTTGGAATATTGATATTCGCACCCAAGATGGTCAGGGGTTGCCAGCCGGACAAGGGAATGCTGTATTGGGGGAAAAAGTGTATAACGCCAAGTGCGCTTCGTGCCACGGACCTGATGCTAAGGGCGGCCCAGTATTTGGCCCGATGGTTGGTGGTATTGGTTCGTTTAAGACCAATGCACGCGTTCTAACTCCAGGCAGTATGTATCCCTATGCACCGATCTTATTTGATTACGTGCGGCGAGCAATGCCGATGGATAAGCCACAGTCTTTAACAAATGATGAAGTATATGCACTGTCAGCCTATATCCTGAATTTAAATGGCTTAGTGGGTAAAACGGATGAAATGAATAGCAAGACTTTGGCAGCAGTAAAGATGCCTAATCGCGATGGCTTTATGGTTGATGATCGGCCTGATACCAATGCAGTGCGTTGCATGACCAACTGCAAGCCATGAAGTCTTGATGCGGGAAATGAAAAATCGCCTGCGGGCGATTTTTTTATGGCTGTGCGGTTAAGCGCAGCGCCAGAGCGGTAGACGCCACTCGAGAAAATACAGAGTCAGCGCGCGAGGTCAAAATAATCGGTACTTGTGCACCCAGAATAACGCCAGCACATTCGGCGCCCGCCATATAAATTAAGGCCTTATACAAAATATTGCCGACCTGTAAATCCGGCACCAATAAGAGATCGGGTTCTCCCGCCACAATGGATTCAATTCCTTTGGTTTTGGCGGAAAGGGCAGAGAGCGCATTATCAAAGCCAAGTGGACCTTCAATGACTGCACCAGGATAAATGGGTGTAATTTGATGGGCATCGACAATGGATTTTGCATCCATGGTTGCTGGCATGGCAGGGTTGACAACTTCAGTGGCCGCAATGATTGCAACTTTAGCCTGATGAATTCCCAGGCGGTCGAGCGCCTCTAGGCTACTCAATAAAATTTGCTGCTTTTGCGCTACATTCGGCGCGATATTGACGACGCAATCGCTGATACCCAGTAATTTAGGGTAGCTAGCCATCTCAAAAAGAAAAAGATGGCTGGTACGCCGTTTGGTACGTAAGCCGTCACGATCAACGATGGGACCCATTAAATCTTCGGTATGTTGTGAGCCTTTCATCAGCGCAGCAAATTCTCCTTGCTTGACCATTTGTACTGCTAATTGTGCTGCGGCAATAGGATTGTCGGGGGTGTCAATGAGACGAATATGGGTTAAATCTAAACCCACCTCTTTAGCCAATGAAGTGATGCGCTGTGCGGGGCCAAGTAAAGTGGGAAGGCATAGTTGATGCGCGAGAAGCTCACGCACAGTTTCAAGGGCTGGCAAGCTTAAGGGATAAACCACGCCCAGCGGCAAATGACTTTTGGCAGAAGCAATGAGCTGCTGCAAGCGCGGATAGGTAAAGCGACTCATTAGCTCAGGGTTTGTGAGACGCGTTGAGCCGCCTCTTGTAGTTGCGGAATATATTCCATCGCTTGATTTAGTGGCAGCCTAGCTGTGGCTGCGTGAATGGCAATTGCAGCAACCACGTCTTGGTTACTGTCGTATACGGGTACAGCAACACAAGATACGCCAATCACATATTCTTCATTATCGACCGCATAACCCGTCGTCACAATGCGCTCTAATTCAGACTCTAAAAGCGTGCGATCGGTAATCGTGCGATGGGTAAAAGGTTGTAGTGGAATATTTTGTAATAGTTGGCGGCGCTCCTCGGCGACTTTAAAGGCAAGCAGTAATTTACCGCTTGCACTGCAATGTGGAGGGAGCACTGTACCGGGAGGTAAATGTAAGCGCAGTGGCCAATCAGCCTCAACGCGGTCTAAATAAAATAACTCACCTCTACGCAATACCGCAAGGTTGCAGGTTTCGCCAACTTCAGCGACTAATTTTCTCAATACGCTATGGCGAATTGCGGCCACACTATCGTGCGTAATCGTAGCAATAGCTAATTTAGCGAGGCGTTCGCCAGGGGCATAGGTTTTCCCCCCAGGTTCTCGTGAGACTAAGCCAGCTTCTTCAAAGATGGCTAAGGTGCGGTGCAAAGATGCCTTTGGCATGGCGGTAATTTGCATCAGTTGCGCCAAAGTAGCCGGTTGAGAAAGGGTAGCTAGTGCCTCCAAAATAACCACGCCCTTCAGCATGGACGAATTTTCATTGGCGGGGTCTTTTTTAATGCCCTCCACTAGGTCTGTCAGGGTCGTTTCAAACATGACTAATCAATCTCAGGAAATGGGTGAATTTGTTGATTTTAATTGAACGTTTCACTAATTAACCCATAAAATACCAGTATTTGCACTTATACGAAACAACTTGTTCCGTTGAGTAAGATTAGTTATTCTATAGGCTTTGGTCTGTGCGACCTTAAACGACCTTATTTATGATAAAAAAACGGGTACAAGAAGATAAAGGAATCAAGATGTCAAAATCATTTATTACCAAGTTACTAATTACCCTATTTATATCTAGTTTTGGGTTGATTTTTTCTGCGGGAGCTTGGGCCCAAGCATGGCCCACGAAGTCAATTAAATTTGTTGTGCCTTACCCGCCTGGAGGTGGAACTGATGTCATTGCGCGTATTGTGCAAGAGCCCTTGAGTCAGGCTTTGGGTCAGCAAATTATTATTGATAATCGCGGCGGCGCAGGGGGCTCGATTGGTACTGACGCGGTTGCTAAGTCACCAGCGGATGGCTACACCGTATTATTTACTTTATCCTCGCACACGATTAACCCGGCTATTTACCCCAAGCTTGCCTTTAATACCGAGAAAGATTTCTTGCCTGTATCTTTGGTGGCTTCCTTGCCGCAAATCTTAGTTGCTAATCCTGATTTTCCGGCAAAGACTGTTAAAGAAGCCATCGAGTTAGCTCGCCTTAAGCCCGATACGATTGCGTTTGCATCTGTCGGCAACGGCTCACCAGGGCATTTAGCAGGCGCGATGATGGCAACAGCAGCGAATGTGAAGATGACCCATATTCCATATCGTGGCGGCGGCCCAGCGGTTACTGATGTGATGGCAGGACAAGTACCCTTGTTATGGGTTTCAATACCTGCTGCAACCCAATATATTAAGGCCGGAAAATTGCGTGCTTTAGCGGTATCAACCACTAAACGCTCAGTGATTTTTCCCGATGTGCCAACCATGGCCGAGTCGGGTTTTAAAGATTTTGAGGTTGACTCTTGGTACGCTATGTTTGTGCCCGTGGGCACACCTCAAGCTAGTGTCGATGCGCTATATAACGCGGTAGTCAAGGTCTTAGCGCAATCGAGTACGAAAGAAAAATTAATCGCGCAGGGCGCTGAAGCTGTGGGCAGCACACCCGCGCAACTAGGAGCGATTGTGAAAGCTGAACTAGCTAAATGGAGTAAGGTCACTAAAGAGTCGAGCATTAAGGCGGAATAATGTCACCAGTAGAAAATTTAGTTGCGCGTGCCCGTGTGGCACAAAAGTCCTTTGAGCAACTAACTCAAAGTGAAGTAGATTTAGTCGTCGAGGCTGTGGCGTGGGCTATTTTGGAGCCGAAACGCAACCAAGAGTTGGCAGAGTTAGCTGTGTTCGATACAGGACTTGGCAATGTAGCAGATAAATTTAAGAAAAATTATCGGAAAACTTTGGGTTTGATGCGTGATTTACAGCATGCGAAGACCGTTGGTTTAATTGCCGAGGATGCGGCTACAGGATTATCGGAGTACGCCAGACCAGTCGGAGTGGTTGCGGCAATCACCCCTTCGACTAATCCTGGAGCTACCCCGATTAATAAAATTCTGAATGCCTTAAAGTGTCGCAACGCGATTATTGTTGCACCATCCCCTAAGGGCCAAACGACTTGCGCACGTCTATTAGAATTTGTGCATCAGCAGCTCGATTTAGTGAAGGCGCCACGTGATTTAGTACAAGTATTGCCAAGCCCCATCACCAAAGATGCCACCTATGAATTAATGCGCTTGGCTGACTTAGTGGTGGCGACAGGTTCACAAGCGAATATTCGAGCGGCTTATACCTCGGGAACACCCGCCTTTGGCGTTGGCGCTGGTAATGTCGTAGTCATCATTGACGAATTAGCCGATTTAACCGCGTCAGCTAAACGAATTGTTCAATCAAAAACATTTGATAACGCCACCAGTTGCTCGAGTGAAAATGGCGTGGTAATTTGTGCGCCCGTTTATGCTAAAGCTATCCAAGCTCTCGAGCTTGCAGGTGGCGTGATGCTTGATGCAGACGACAAACAACGCTTACAAGAAGTGATGTTTCAGAACGGTAAATTAACCGCCACGCTCACTGCACAAACGGCAGAGTTTATTGCTGAGCGAGCAGGATTAAAAAATCCACTTGCTAAGACAGCCCGTTTTTTAATGGTAGAAGAAGACAGCGCTGGTGCGAATGCCCCATTTTCTGGGGAAAAATTAAGTCCGGTACTAACAGTTTGGCAGGTTGCTGATTTTGCGGCTGCTAAAGCAATGGTTGCCAAAGTTTATGCGTATCAGGGCTCTGGGCATTCGGTGGGTTTGCATACTCAATTGCAGGGCCCAATAATGGATCAACGCGCTGCCGAGTTAGCTAATGAATTGCCTGTTGCTCGAGTTATTGTGAATCAAGCCCATGCGATCGCCACGGGCGGCAGTTTTGATAATGGCTTGCCCTTTTCCTTATCTATGGGCTGCGGCACTTGGGGCGGCAATAATTTTTCGGATAATCTGAATTATCGTCATTATTTGAATATTTCTCGCGTAGTTAGGCCCATACCTGAAATTGTGCCGACAGTTGAAGCTTTGCTGGAGAATTATTTCAGCAAATTTTCACGTTCTTAATTGTGTTTCTTTCCAATTAAATCTATTTAATTATTTAGATTTGACTTAATCATTATGTTAGATCACATGAATTCAACCTTACCGCCAAGCTCGTGTTTGACCATTGGCGACGTAATGACGTACTGGCATCAACAGCAAGCAGAGCACCCCTTTTTATATGCTCCCGAAACTGATGCTGTGCTGACCTATGGTGAGTTAGCTCAAGAGGCGCAACATCTTTTCACCTGGTTTGATGAGCAAGGTATTAGTGCGCACGGGCATGTGGGTTTATTTATGCATAACGGTCGCCAAACAGCGAGTGTTTTTCTGGCGACGATGGCGACTGGTCGCGTTGTCGTGCCAATGAATTTATTGGCACCAATAGATCAACTTGCTTGGGTGTTTGAGCACAGTGAAATTGAAATATTGTTTTATGCGCCTGAGAATAAAGCCCATTTATGGAATGCATTAAAAAAAATTCAAGCTAAATTTAAGCTAGTTGAATTAGACCCTGATGCGGCTCAGGGCCCATTTATGAGTTCAGCAGCGGGAGTTTTGCCACAGCTCAGGGCTCGTGATCCCGCTTTATTAATGTATACCTCTGGCACAACTGGCACGCCTAAGGGTGTGCTTCTAAGCCACGCTAATGTTCTCTATGCTGCCAAGACCGTAAGCGAGTGGCATGGGCTTACTCCAGCAGATACTGTTTTAAGTTCTTTACCGATTTATCACATTAATGGGCAAGTGATTGCAACAATTTCCCCCTTCTTTTCAGGGGGTGCCATTGTTGCGCCACATCAATTTTCGGTGAGTAACTGGTGGCAGGTAGCTATCAAGTATCGGTGTACTTGGATAAACATGGTGCCAACCATTATTGCTTATTTAATTAATGCAGCTAAAGCAAATAGAGTGGATACTCATTTAGCGGCGCAATTAAAACGAATCCGTTTTGGGCGTTCGGCTTCAGCACCGCTGCCACCCGAGCATCACCGCGAATTCGAAAGTCTATTTGGCATTCCTGTGATTGAGGGGATGGGCATGACTGAATCAGCCTCGATGGTATTTTGCAATCCGCAAGATGGTCCTCGCCGTTACGGCAGCCCTGGCTTACCTTGCGGGGTTGAAGCTAAAGTTGTTGATCCCGCTGGAATTGAATTAGCTAATAAGCAAATTGGTGAGGTCTGTTTACGCGGCGCAAATGTAATGCAAGCTTATTTCCATGGCGAAGCTGAAACAGCAAAAGCTTTTGCTACTGATGGCTGGTTAAAAACGGGCGACTTAGGCCTGCGAGATGATGATGGTTTTTATTTTATTACTGGCCGTTTGAAGGAGTTAATTATAAAGGGCGGCGAAAATATTGCGCCACGCGAAATCGATGAGGCCCTGTTAAAACATCCTGCCGTTCTCGATGCGGCTGCAGTCGGAATACCTGATGCGAACTATGGCCAAGAAATTTTGGCTTGCCTTGTTTTGCGTCCTGATGCTCATTGCACAGAGATTGAAATGCGCAATTTTTGTTTGGAGCACTTAGGCAAACTGCGCACACCTAAGGTGATTCTTTTTGTTAATGAGTTACCGCGTGGCGCCTCAGGAAAAATTCAGCGCTTAAAGTTACTCGATTTGCCCGGTGTAGCCAGTTCTACTTAGGGTGAGTTTTGGCTTTAAATAAATGGTGAGAGAGTAGCGAAGTAAAAATACCCGCCAGAATTGCCCATTCTAGTGAAATTGTAATGGTTCCAATAAATGTAATGACCATAGGTAGCCACTCTTTTGCCCCATGACGAAATTCTTTACGAATCTCTTTAGGATCAATTAAATTCCAAGCGACGACTAGTAATAAGGCGCCAATAACGGGATAAGGGAGATATTTAGCGAGCGGACCAACAAAGGCCAAAATAACCATTAAAAAAAGTGCCGCACTAATAGCTGATAAGGGTGTTTTTGCACCAGCAGATAAATTCACGCCAGTGCGATTAAATGAGCCACTTGCGGGGTAAGCCGAAAAAAACGATCCGGCGATATTGGCTAAGCCTTGACCAATAAATTCTTGATTGGCATTAAAGGTATCTTTTGTTTTTAGCGCAATCGCCCGGGCGATGGCCATGGCCTCAGTAGAGGCTAATAAAGCCATGATTAAGGTTGGACCAAATAATTGATTCAGGGTATTCATCTCTAACTGCGGAAAGGATATAGCTGGAAAAGCTCCTGGAATGCTACTCACGCGCTTAAAAGGGGCGAGCTCGGGGTAGAGGCTTTCGATATAGAGGGCAATAAGGCTGCCAATAATTACCGCCACTAGCATGCCAGGGAACCAGCGATTGAGTGGACGCCAGACAATAATAATTAAAATTGTTGCAATCACTAAACCAAGCACTGCGGGATGCCAAGGGTTTTGCATGAGGGCTAAATAGAGCTCATGCAGGGTTTCATGCGGGCTAATGCCCCGCGGAATAGCAAAACCTGTAACAGTGCCAATTTGACTATTCATAATCAGGATGGCAGCGCCTACAGTAAAGCCCACAATTACAGAGTGAGGCACTTTTTCTACCCACTTACCCACACCGCCAAATCCTAATGTAATTTGAATAAGGCCAATTAAAAAACTCAGGGTGAGTACTAAGCCAACGTATTCTGCCGACTCTGGGGTAGCGAGGGGGGTCATTAAGGCCATGGTTGTTAGGGAGATGGCATTTGCTGGTCCCGTAACCATGAGGCGACTTGAGCCAAATAGGGCAGCAATTAAACAAGGTACCATCGCGGCATAAAGACCATATTGGGGTGGCATACCAGCCAACATGGCAAAAGCAATACCTTGCGGCAAAACGACTACTGCACCAGTTAGACCTGCTAGTAAATCAGCGCGTATAGTGCCAGGGGTTTTGTATTCCGGTAGCCAGCGTGAAAAGGGCAGTTGAGGCATGGATGAATTTAAATTAGCGATTGATAATTAATTATATCAGCCGCTTTTTCAGCAATCATCACTACGGGCCAGTTGGTATTGCCCGAAACTAGTCGTGGCATGATAGAACAATCGATGACCCGTAAACCAGTAACGCCGCGAACCCGTAAATCAGCATCGACTACCGCCATCGAATCATCAGCAGTACCCATTTTGCAGGTTCCAGAGGGATGAAAAATAGTTGCGCCAGTTTCGCGACAAAACGCCAAAATTTCTTCATTGCTTTGCGGATTATTGGGCTTCACTTCGCGGGAAATTAAATTACTCAGCGGTTGGGTCTGCGTAATGCTACGAGCAAAGTTGACGGCGGCAATACTAATATCACGATCATATTGGGTGTCTAAATAGTTGGCAAAGATGCGTGGCGGTATGAGTGGGTCAGCCGATTGAATGTGTACATATCCTCGTGACTCTGGGCGTAACTGACAAACCGACATCGTAAAACCGGAAAAAGGGTGAACTTGTCCTCCAGCCATATCTGCCGAGAGCGTGCCTAAATGAAATTGAATATCCGGTCTACTTGAGGTGGGCATAACTTTAGTAAATAAACCACCTTGGTTAATGCCTATCGACAGCGGGCCACCTCGAAACAGTAACCAATCTAAGCCCATTTTTACTTTACCGAAGATCGAACGTAGCTGATCATTGGTCGAGATGGGTTGATTTAATTCATAAATTAAACGGTATTGCAAATGGTCTTGTAAATTTTCTCCCACGCCTGGTAAATCTTGAACCAGCGGGATACTCAATTCTTGCAGCAACTTCGCTGGACCAATACCAGAGAGCTGCAATAGTTGCGGGCTTTGAATTGCGCCTGCGCATAAGAGCACTTCTTTATTCGCTTGTAGCGTGATTTTTTTACCTTGGCGGAAAAGTTCAACCCCACTGGCTTTGCGACCTGTAAATAAAATCCGTGTGGCCTGGCTGTTGGTAAGCACCGTTAGATTCGAGCGCTTACGCGCAGGGCGCAAATAAGCGACTGCAGTGCTACAGCGCAAACCCTTATGGGTTGATAGCTGGTAGTAGCCAACACCTTCTTGCGTGAGATTGTTAAAGTCCTCGGTAGTAGGAACGCCGAGGGCATTAGCAGCCAGCTTAAAGGCTTCCACCAAGGGATGTTTTTTGGGAATCGACGAAGCCTTTAATGGCCCTTGTTGTGAGTGCAGTGGTTCACCTAGGCGATCATTTCCCTCAGCTTTTTTAAAGTAGGGCAGTACGTCATCCCAGCCCCAACCGACATTACCTAAGTCACGCCATTGGTCGTAATCTTCCTTTTGCCCGCGAATAAAAATTAAACCATTAATTGAACTCGAGCCTCCAAGACATTTGCCTCTTGGCCAATAAATTTCTCGGTTATTCATGCCCGGTTCAGGCGCAGTATTAAATTTCCAATTAACCCTGGCGTCCCACATGGTCTTGCCGTAGCCAATTGGCAAATGAATCCAAGGCAAGCTATCTTCTGGACCGGCTTCAAGTAAGCAGACGCGATTCTGCGGATTAGCAGATAGTCGATTAGCTAGAACACAACCTGCAGATCCACCGCCAATAATGATGTAATCAAACTGTTGGTTCGTTAAGGAAGTAGCTTCAGTCATACGGCGATAGGCCTTAAGCCTAACATTTCACGCGCTTGCTTGCCGCTTGCTACAGGGCGACCGCGATCGCGTGCCATTTTTGCGACCCGCGCAACTAGTTCCGCATTATCTTTAGCAACCCGGGTTTCATCGTAGCGTAGATTATCTTCTAAGCCCGTTCGTACATGGCCTCCCAGCTCTAGCGCCCATTCATTAACCGTTAATTGATGTTTACCAATACCCGCTGCTGTCCAAGTGGCAGTGGGCATCACATCTTTTAGTTCTTTTATTAAAAATTCTAAAATAGAGCGCCGTACCGGCATTGCATTCGGAACTCCCATGACAAATTGCACATGAGGCGGTGAGTTAAGCAGACCTTTTTTAACTAAATTCGCAGCGTTGTAGAGCATCGCTAAATCAAATATTTCAATTTCCGGTTTAATTTCATATTTCAACATCTCGCTCGCCAACCCCTCAACAAAATCAGTCGGATTTTCGTAAATACCTACTGGAAAGTTCGTTGAGCCGGTTGCTAAGGAAGCCATATCGGGTCGATGGAAGAGCATCGCCCCGCGCGCAGCTTGATCGCGACCACGACCACCAGTAGAAAATTGTACGATCATCTCGGGACAGTATTTTTTTACACCCTCTTGTACTGCGGCATATAGGTCTGGGTTAGAGCTGGGGCTTTCATCGGGGTTGCGCACATGAATATGTACCAATGAGGCTCCAGCTTCATAGGCTTTCTGAGTTTCTTCGATTTGTTCTGGCGGAGTAACGGGCAAACCCGCGCAATCTTTTTTGCGCGGAACTGCGCCAGTAATAGCAACGGTAATGATGACGGGTTGATTCATGAATACTCCAAAAAAATTAGAATAAGGTAATTTATTGGGTGAGGCTATTTTCTAATTCCAACGCTGCGGCACGTAAAATTGCGACCGATTGCTCGGCGAGTTTTAAGGTAAAACGCGGGGTTGGGCCATGGGCCGCTAATGCAGCAAACACCTTATTTTTAGCGTCGCGCACTGGCACGGCAACACAAATAGACCCCTCTAAATATTCACAGTTATCTAAGGCGTATGCGCGGGTACGAATTTTATCAATTTCCGCCATTAATGAGTTGTAGTGGGTCATGGTTTTAGAGGTGTGACTTTGCAGTGGCTCTGCCCCAACTATTCGTTTAATTTGTTGGTCGCTCATGAAGGATAAAAATAATTTACCGCTAGCAGTGCAATGCAATGGCACATGCATACCTGGGTCGATATGCAAGCGAATCGGCGCACTCGTTTCGATGCGATCAAGATAAAGCACTTCATTGCCATCCAGAATATTAAAGTTACATGTTTCTCCTACCGCTTCTACTAAGCGCTTCATAACCGCAACCCGTTGCGAACGAATTGAGTCGGCTGAGAGGAGGCTTAGGCCCATGAGGCGAAATTTTGCGCTGGGCTGAAAGCGACGACCATTTGGGTCGCGCTCGACAAAACCTTGTGCTACTAGAGTATTTAACAGTCGGAAGGCGGTAGGTTTAGCCAAGCCAATACTGGAAGAGATATGTTCTAGGGTAAGTGGAAATTCTGAGTTAGCAATGACTTCCAAAATGAGCAACACTTTTTCCGCCATGCTGGATTTGCTGCCTTCTAGAACCGTTACAGAAGCTAGCCTGCTTGAAGTTTTGGTTGAGACCGTACTAAATTTATGCATTTTTATTGTTTATTTAGCTTAAGAGGGGTTTTTAGGTATTTACCCTTAAATCATTTCATCTAGTGATACTTTATATTCCATTAGAGAAAAGATCAATCAAAAACTACTGTCATGGCAATTAAAAAATCACCACTTACTAAGGCTAGCCCCAAATTGAAGCCTAAGACTAAGACCAAGACTAAGCTTAAGACCAAGACTCAGCCTAATACCAAGAAATCGATTACGCCAGTTGGCACTATTTCTATGCAACAAGTGAAAGAAGTGATTGGCCTCATTAAGGATGCCGGTTATTTCAATATCTTTTCTTATAAAACACCAGAATTTGAAATAGAAATCGAAGTTGGAAATAAGCGCTCGTCTGAAGTTAGCTCCGCTGCTAGCCCATCAGGAGTGACTCTAGCCACAACTCCTCAAGCTGCAGTAGCTAATAAGCCAAGGAGCCAAGCGGGTCTTTTCGAGGTCTTAAGCCCAATGGTGGGAACTTTTTACCGCCGGCCCAATCCTACTGCACCGCCTTTTGTCGAGATTGGCGCGGAGGTAAAACCCGATACTCCAGTGTGCATTGTCGAGGTGATGAAGCTACTCAATACGATTGCAGCTGAACACGCTGGAAAAATTATCGATATCTGTGTAGCTGATGGCGAAACTATTACAGCAGGTCAAGTCTTAATGGTGATCGAGTTGTGATGTTGAAAAAACCCGTCACGCAGGGCCACTCAGCCCCATTCCAAATGATTGATGTCACACTGCGCGATGCGCATCAATGCTTGTGGTCAACCCGCATGACCACCGCGCAAATGTATCCAGCTCTAGATAATATCGATCGAGCAGGGTACGGCTATATCAATATTTTGGGTGGCGCGGTGTTTGATGTGATGGTGCGTTTCTTGCGTGAAGATCCATGGAAACGCATGGCATTTCTTAGTCAAGAACTAGAAACGCCTACCGATGCCTTAACTCGTGGACAAAGTATTTATACCTTTGAATTATTTCCTGATGATGTAGTTGATTTAAATATCGCCTTATTGGCAGAATCAGGCGTTAAGGTGCTAACGGTTTACGACGCGCTCAACGATAACCGCAACATTACTTCTTCGATTGCCTCAGGTAAAAAACAGGGGATGCTGATTAATGCAATGCTCACTTATGCATTAAGCCCGGTTCATGACGATGCTTATTTTGTGGCGCGCGCCAAAGAGCTAGTGGACTTAAAAGTCGATTTTATTTCTGTTAAAGATCCAACGGGATTATTGACGCCAGAGCGTGGCGCTACTTTATTTCCGGCGCTGGTGGCCGTAGCCAAGGGCATTCCCTTGAAATTGCATTCCCATTGTCAATCAGGCTTAGCCCCATTAGTGTATGAAGAAGCAATTAAAGCCGGCTTTAGTTATGGTTACGTTGCTACGAATTGCTTAGCCAATGGCGCATCGTTACCCTCGGTAACTGAAGTGTTGGCTAGTGCAGTGCGTCTCGGTAGGGCGCCTAAGATGAATTTGTCTGCCTTGCAAGAGGTTGATGAGTATTTCGATTGGATCTGTACGCGCGATAGTTTGCCTCGGGGTGAAAAGCTAGCCTATGACCCAGCACTATATGAGCACCAAATTCCCGGAGGCATGATCTCTAATCTGCGGGCGCAGTTAGCAACTCTGGGCATCGCCCATCGAGAACAAGAAATCTTAGAAGAAACTGCGCAAGTGAGAAAAGACTTAGGCTATCCCATTTTGGTCAGTCCTTTTGCCCAGTATATTGTGACCCAAGCTGTACTCAATGTGATGCAGGGTGAACGCTATAAAACCATTCCAGATGAAGTAAAGCTCTATTTGCGCGGGCATTATGGAAAATTGGCAGGTCAGGCGAGCACGGAAGTAATGGCGCGCGCTGGGGTGGAGTATGACCCAAGTCAGCGACCGGGTGATTTCATCAAACCTGCTTTAAGTAATTTAAGAAAGCAGTGGGGTAAGTCGGTGTCGCGCGAGCAGCTTTGCCTGCGTGCCTTCTATCCTCCCAATTTAGCCTTAGGCCTACAAGATGGTACTCTAGCAGCTCTCAAGCAGGGTAAGCAGTTGCAGCCTTTTTCTGAGCTCATGAAGTATTTGGTTCAAGGTAAGGATTTTTCAAGCGTTAAAACGCGGTTTGGTAGTGTAGAGTTAAGTTTTTCAGTTTAAATTTCTTTTAATAACCAAAAAGAGGGTCAAAATGAAGCCAAATTTAACCGATCTAAAAAAGGTCATCATCACTGTTGCAACAACGGGCGGTCTTCATGGAAGGGAGTCCAATCCTGCTTTACCAGAGCAACCTCAGGATATCGTGCAAGCCATGCACGACTCATTTAATGCAGGTGCCTCAATAGCGCATTTACATGTGCGAGATAAAAATGGACTCACTTCCGCAGATCCAGCAATTTATGGAGAAGTACTTAGTGGAATTAATTCTCGCTGTAAGGGAATGATTACACAAGTGGGAAATGGAATTGGTGTCCGCTATATTAATGGCCTACATAGACCAGCTGAAGGATTTACGCAAGATCAGAGAATGGCATTATTAGATCTTGTTCCGCGCCCAGATATGTTGACTGTGAATGCAGGAACGTTTCATTTTCAACATAAAAATACGGAGTTTTTATTCGACAATTCTAAATGGTGGAACACTATCTTTATCAAAGGATGTAATGAGCGAAAAATTCATAACGAGTTGGAAGTTTATGATATTAGTCATATTACAAATATGCTCAAGTTAAGAGATTTAGGAGTAATAAGAGGGCCAATGCATTTCAGTTTAGTAATGGGAATTGATGGCGGTATTCCCGCTTCGCCGCAAAATTTGATGGCTATGATTGAAAACCTCCCAGATGGCGCTACATGGCAAGTGGTGTGCATTGGAAAATATCAAGTACCACTATCAACGATGGTTTTAGCAATGGGTGGAAATATTCGAGTTGGATTTGAAGATAACGTCTATTACTCTCCTGGAACATTAGCCGTTAGTAATGCCCAAATGGTTGAGAGAGCAGTTCGAATAGCGCGTGAGCTGGGAAGAGAGATTGCTACACCTCAAGAAGCGCGCGAGATGATGGAGATGTATTGAATTGGAGTAACCAAACAACATAACTAAATTAAAATATTGGAGATAAAATGAAAAGACGCAACTTTATTGCAGCAGTTGGAGTTGGTGGTTTAGGGTTAACTATTAATCCAATGCTTGCTGTAGCACAGCAGCAAAAAAAGTTTACCGAATGGGGAATGCCTCAGCCTTATGAAATGGTCTCTGCAAGTTCGATTGCTTTTTTAAAAGAGAAGGGCTGGTGGCCTATTAAAATTGGTAGTCAACCGGGATTTACATCTCTCCCTGTTGCAGGTCCTAAAGGGTTTTTTAAGTCCCGTGGCTTAGAAGTTGAGGTCATTTCTTTTTTAAGTGGACCTGCCATTAATGAAGCAGCAGCAGCTGGCCGAATCCAGGGGGGTATAGAGGGGAATCTACCCTTTACAAGTTTAATAGCTAACAATGCTCAGGTAAGGTGTTTGGCTATTGCGGCACCTGTGCTTAAGCATTCAACTATGGTGCCCCTAAATTCTCCCTTAAAGTCCCTAGCTGATATCAAACAGGCGCCAAACAAACCCCTTGCATTTGGAATCGTAGCTGGATCATCTGCCGAATTTTATTTTCAAGAGGCCTTAAAGACTAATGGCCTTGAGGTTGGCAAGGACGTTATTCTAAAAAGCTTAACCCCACCAGACTTGCTTTTAATGCCTGAAGGGTTGGCCGGAGTGGTTCAATGGGCTCCATATACTTGGACGCAAACTAAAGTTAGAAAAAATGCCCGTGAAATTGACACTATTTTTCCTTACAATTTTTACCAAGGTAATGTTTGGATGATTAAGGAAATTATTGATAAGGCCCCAGATGTAGCTCAAGCTTTTGTAGATGCTTATGTAGAAGGAATTCTATATTCTCGTTATGATGAAAAAGATGCAAATGCCATAACCGAAAAAGACCCAATGTATAAAAGTTTTACGCCTGAATTAATTGCTTTACTTACACGTGTTGTTAATAACAGTTACAAACCTACCTGGTTTTATCCTTATACCGATTTTTGGGCTGCCGAGAATTCTAGGGTTTCAGCATGGCTAGCTAAATCAGGTCGGTTAAAAACATTGGTAACCGCTGATATGTACAAGGAATATTTTGATACACGTTTTGCCGATCGGACCATGCAAAAACTGGGCTGGAAAGTGCCGCAAAGACCACCATGGATCCCTGCAAATTGGACTGGTAAGGTAGGACAATTGCCATATCCAAGCTATCCCAATGAAGATAATATGACAGAGCCTCAATTATTTCCAGATAAAGGAGATTTAACAAGTCCGTGGTACTTTAATGGCCGAAATTTTAAGCCATCCTAAAAACAAAATATGAGAGTTAAGTCAAATAAGTATTTTCAATTAAGCTAGCAAAATAATAGTGGAGGCGTACGGCATGGAGCTAGAGGATAAATCTGAGCAGGGATTTAATTGGAATGATTTAGAGAGGCGCTATGCAGGATTTATTATTATTTTAATCTTAATTGGCATATGGGAGCTAATTGCGCAATTCTTAGTTCCTCAATTAAATCCTCAGCTGTCGATTTTAGTTTCTCCTCCATCCAAGGTTCTCTTGGCAGCAGCTACTACAGCACAATCCGGAGAGTTGTTAGAACACGTTTTGGCTAGCTCAAAACGTGTTCTGATGGCATGGGGTTTTGTGATGATAACCGCAGTGCCTTTGGGAGTTGCAATTGGTTGGTGGCCCCGTTTTAATCGCTATGTTGAAAAAATTATTGAATTACTTAGACCAATACCACCAATAGCATGGATACCAATTAGTATTCTTTGGTTTGGTATTGGACTTACACAAAATTTATTTATCATTATTATTGGCACATTTTTCCCAGTTTTACTTAGCACTATCCATGGGGTAAAGGGTATTGATCCAATCTTAATTCGTGCTGCCCGTAACCTTGGTGCACCGCCGGCTAAATTACTTTTTAAAGTTGTACTGCGTTCAGCAATGCCAGCCATTTTTAATGGCTTAAGAGTAGGTTTGGGGGTGGCTTGGATGGTTTTAGTTGCAGCTGAATTGGTTGCCGCAACATCTGGACTGGGTTTCATGATTCAAGATGCGCGTAATTTTCTTCGAACTGACATCATTTTTATGGGCATGATCATGATTGGAATTATGGGGATCGCGATGGATTTTGTTTTGAGAATGGCTGCCCGCCCTTTTTTAACCTGGTATCACGGCTCAAGCGAGTAAAGGATTCATTAAATGAATGCGCTAGTTGTTGATAATATTAGTAAGACTTTTATTACAAAAAATAAAAAAAAAGTTCACGCAATTTCTAACACCTCATTTACTATTAATGAGAACGAATTCGTTTGTATTTTGGGACCTAGCGGCGGAGGAAAATCAACTTTATTAAATATCATTGCCGGTTTTGAAGAGCCTACAAGCGGTCAAGTTATTGCTCATGGTCAAAAAATTAATGGACCAAGTCCGAGTAGGATCATGGTTTTTCAAGAATTTGCACTTTTCCCATGGTTATCTGTATTGGATAATATTTCATTTGGACTTGAGATGAAAGGCATGGGGCGAGCAAAACGCTATGAACATGCAAAATATTATGTAGCACTTGTCGGGCTTGAGAAATTTGTTGATAGCTATCCTTCTGAACTATCTGGAGGAATGAAACAGCGAGTAGCGATTGCTCGCGCACTTGCAATGCAACCAGATATTTTATTGATGGATGAACCCTTTGGTGCATTGGATGCATACACTAGAGAAAATTTGCAGCAAGAATTATTAAATATTTGGGAAAAAGAACGGAAAACAGTACTTTTTGTAACCCATAGCGTTGATGAGGCTGTAACTATGGCCGATAAAATTATTATTATGGCTGGTTCACCCGGTACCATACATAATGAAATTTCTAATACGCTAGATAGAAAACGCATAAATACGGAACCGGGATTTGTTGAATTAAAAGCACAAATTCAAAAATATGTACAAAGCGCTGGTAACTTAAACGCTTCATTAAAAAATTAGTTATAAGCTAGCTTAAAAAGTGACTATTCAAATTTATGATTTAGCTGCAGCCAATTCTGAAGTGCGGTTTAGTCCATTTTGCTGGCGAGTAAAGCTTGCTTTAGCATTTAAGGGTCTAAAATTTGAATCAATACCTATTCGGTTCGTAGAAAAAAATAGAATTTCATTTTCAGGGCAAAAGCTATTACCAGTTTTAGTTGACAATGAAAAAGTAATTGTTGATAGCTGGGACATTGCCTGCTATTTAGATAAATTTTATCCAACCAAAAGTAATTTACTTTTAGGAAATAAATCTAAATTTCTCAATTACTATATACAACTCTCAGTACAACCCTTGATTCTAAAAATGGTAATTTTAGATATTTTTAATTGTATTGATGCGGGGGATAGGGATTATTTTAGAACGTCACGGGAGGCTCGATTTGGTAATTCACTTGAATTAATTAAAATTCCAGCTGAGCAAGGTATCTTATTGTTGCAAGAGCTTCTGCAACCTATTCGACTTATTTTGCAAGAACAACCATTTTTAGGTGGAAATGCTCCGGACTATCAAGATTTTATTGCTGCGTCTCCCTTGCTAATGGCAAGATTTGTTTCTTCACTCCAATTTTTTGAGCCCACTGATCCAATTTATATTTGGTTAGAAAAAATCCTTGATTTATATGGCGGATTGGCAAGAAATTCCCCAACTATTTATTCGAAGGAGATGTGATATGGGTTTAATTTGTGAGTCACGACATTTTTTTAGTGAGGGGGTTCGCTTAGCTGCCGACTTATATTTACCTTCTGATGCTCCACCACCGGAAGGGAGACCAGGGGTTGTCATGTGCCATGGATACAATGGCATGAAGCATTTATATCTCCCAGATGCAGCAAAACGTCTTGTCAATGCAGGTTATGCAGTTTTATGCTTTGATTACAAAGGTTGGGGCGAAAGTGATGGGCCAGTGCGCCGGTTAGATCCCCATGGTCGTGTAGCAGATGTTCAGGCGGCCTTAACCATTCTCTGTGCAGAGCCAAATATTAACCAGTCTCATATTGGCCTTTTTGGCTGGAGTTTTGGTTGCTCAACAGCCATTTGGACTGCATCAATTGATCAGCGAGTAAAAGTAGTAGTTGGCGTTGTTGGGGTTGGAGATGGGGAGCGTTGGTTGGAAAGTGTTTGGCCAGCTGATAAATGGCAGCAACTAATGCAAGATTCTAGAGAGGATCGTTTGCAACGCGCAAGAACTGGAAAATCAAGTTTTGTCGATCGTGGCCGGATACTTTTTCTTGACGCCGCATCTCAAGCTAAGTCTCAAGCAGCACGTAAAGCTGGGGGAGTAAATCGCGATGAAATTCCTTTAGAGTTTGTGGATGAAACCATTATTTTTAAAGCTGAGTGGGTTGTAGCTAAGGTTTCTCCTAGGCCATTACTTTTAATCTCTTGCTCTAATGACCAGGTAGCTCCGCCCTACGAAATGCAGGCTTTATATGATGCTGCACTTGAGCCTAAGAAGCTGATTATTTTAGAGGGCAAGGATCACTATGATGTTTATTCAGGTCCAGCATTTGATTCCGTAATGGCAGAAACTTTACTATGGCTTAGTTCAACTTTTAAACTAACTTAGCATTATTTAAAAAATTTATAACTAAAATGAAAAATCTACAAATTCTCTTAAAGAATAGGCCAGTAGGAATTCCAAAGCCTAGTGATTTCGAATTATTTGCAGCGAAAGTCACCAACCCTAACGCGGGGGAAGTATTAGTCCGCAATCTTTGGCTCTCTTTAGATCCCTATATGCGAGGCAGAATATCAAATGCAAAATCTTATGTAAATCCTGTAGAAATTGGTGAAGTAATGGTTGGAGCAACGGTAGGAGAAGTGGTTGAATCATTACACCCTGATTTTAAAGTCGGTGATAAAGTTGTAGGTACGCTCGGGTGGCAACTTTATGCAACCTCGAAGGGCGATGCATTACGTAAAATTCCTGACTCTCAAATATCTCTTTCAGCTTATTTAGGAGTTTTGGGAATGCCTGGGGTTACTGCTTGGATTGGGGTCAATAAAATATGTTTTCCTAAGCCTGGAGAAACTTTAATCGTATCTGCAGCAGCCGGGGCGGTTGGAAGTACTGTTGGTCAAATTGCAAAACTGATTGGTTGTCGAGTTGTTGGTATTGCAGGAGGCAAAAAAAAATGTCTGCACGTAGTTGAGGAGCTGGGTTTTGATGCATGTGTTGACTACAAGGCCAATAATCTACATGAAGATCTCGAAATAGCCTGTCCAAATGGCATAGATGTTTGTTTTGAAAATGTTGGAGCGCAAATATTTGATGAGGTATTAAGCTTGGTTAACCCATTTGCGCGCATTGCACTGTGTGGATTAGTAGCTCAGTCTAGTGCTATTGAGGCATATAGATACTTAAATATCAGAAATATTTTAGTTAATCGAGTAAGGCTGCAGGGCTTTATTGTTTTTGATCATATGGCAGACTGGGATAATGCAGTTAGTGAATTATCTCAATTACTCTTTGCAGATAAATTAAAATATTATGAAACTGTCGCAAATGGCTTAGATAGCGCTCCCGAGGCTTTTATTGGCATGCTTCAAGGTGCAAATTTGGGTAAGCAACTAGTTAGGCTTACGTGAGTAATCTGCTGTAGTTCTCACTCGCGGTAATTTTCCCTTGCTGAGGATCGCTAGTTTTGATTGAAGGTTAAAAATACTGGATCAGTTTGCGCCTAAAATATTTTTTTAAAAATATTCAATAAATTATTAGTTCAACTTTAAAAGTTAGCAATTTTATGAAAATTGGATTTATCGGACTTGGTAATATGGGTGCACCTATGGCGCGTAATTTAGTCAAAGCGGGACATGATTTGGTGGTGTATGACGTGGTTGAGGCTAATATGAATAAATTAGCTCAAGCCAATAAGGATAAGGTTACGATTGCCACTTCATTATTTTCTTTGATCTCTTCAAAGGTTGAAATTATTATCACTATGCTTCCTACTTCCAAAGAAGTTAAGTCGGTATATCTTGATGAAAGTGGAGTTTTGTCACAGGATGTAAATGGATTGATATTGATTGATTCTTCCACGATTGACCCTATGAGTTCGCGTGAAGTTTCTAAAAGAGCAACAGATAAAGGTGCGCTAATGTTAGACGCACCAGTTTCTGGAGGAACAGGGGGTGCAGAAGCTGGCTCCCTTACATTTATGGTGGGCGGGGAACTGAGTCTTTTTAATCAGATGTCATACCTCTTTCAAGCTATGGGGAAAAATATCGTTTACTGTGGCGATTCTGGCAACGGTCAGGTTGCTAAAGTTGCCAATAATATGTTACTTGCAATTTCTATGATTGGCACAGCTGAAGCAATGAACTTAGGGGTTTCTTTGGGCATGGATCCTCAAGTTTTAGCTGGGATTATTAATTCTTCAAGTGGAAGATGTTGGAGTTCTGATACCTATAACCCATATCCTGGTGTGTTGGAAAATACCCCCGCTTCAAGAGGTTATAGTGGCGGCTTTGGCGCAGATCTAATGCTTAAGGATTTGAGTTTGGCTACTGAGGCTGCAAAGTTAGTAAAACTACCTGTTCCTATGGGAGGTTTAGCGCAGCAACTTTACCAGGCATTTAACACTCAGGGCAACGGCAGTTTTGATTTTTCCGCAATTATTAATCTTTTTAAAAAAAATGATTAAAGATTTAATTATTGAGAAAATAAATCACCTTGGCTTAATTACACTTAATCGCCCAGCTGCCTTAAATAGCTTAAATTTAGATATGGTTAGGTGCATGCACAAAACCTTAGATCTTTGGGAGCATGACGATACTATTTTCGCTGTAGTTATAAAGGGGGCCGGTGAAAAAGCGTTCTGTGCAGGAGGCGATATTCTATGTTTACATGAAAGTATCAGTAATGGTTTTAATCAGCATATGAAATTTTTTAAAGAAGAATTTCTTCTTGATGAGTATATTTACCAATTCCCAAAGCCTTATATTGCAATAATGGATGGCTATGTCATTGGAGGAGGAATGGGGATTGTTCAGGGCGCAGATTTTAGGATTGTGACTGAGCGATCAAATCTTGCGATGCCTGAAACATCGATTGGTTACTTTCCAGATGTTGGCGCAAGCTATTTCTTATCACGTTGCCCTGGTTTTATTGGCAGCTATCTTGGTGTAACAGGGATCACTATTAAGGCAGAAGATGCTTTATATGCTAAGTTAGCCGATTGGTATCTTCCATCAAACCAACTCAATATTTTTCTTCAAGGACTGGGTTTGCTTACCTCTGACACATTTGATGAAAAGACAATTAGCCAGTTACTTACCCAGCTTGGCGGAAGAAAAAAGGCCATTTCACCATCACTCTCAAAACAGAGACATTTGATTGACTCAATTTTTTCATTGTCAACTGTTCAGGACATCGCTCATTCGCTCAAAATGACGAAGAATGCTGACTATAAAAAATGGGCTGAAGATACGCTTAATATAATGAGTAAACGTTCACCATTATCCTTAGTGGGCGCTTTACAGACTATTCACTTAGGAAGAGGCCTATCGCTTCATGAGTGTTTTGCGATGGAAATCGCCCTTGTAGAGCGATGGATTGATGTGGGCGACCTTCTTGAGGGTATCAGAGCGTTAATTATTCATAAGGATAACTCTCCACAATGGAAGTATCGAATTGATGAGTTAACAAGTACACGCCTTCAAGCCCTTTTACCGTCGATTTTTTAAGGATATTTTTTGGGATTTTTAGAGTTTTCTCCTGAGCAAATTATGGTGCGAGATATGGCGCGTAATTTTGCTCGTAATGAATTAATGCCTCATAGTGCTCGATGGGATCATGAGGGATGGGTTGATGAATCAGTATTAATGCAAATGGGAAAACTTGGATTGATGGGTGTTTTGGTCCCAGAGGAGTGGGGTGGGGCAAACTTAGATTTTATTTCTTACGCCCTAGCAATTGAAGAAATTTCATTTGGGGATGGTTCAGTTGGCGGGATAATGAGTATTCATAATTCAGTTGGTTGTGGGCCGTTAATGCAGTTTGGTACTTTTTCTCAAAAACAAGAATGGTTAACTGAGCTTTCAACTGGAAGAGTAATTGCTTGTTTTTGTTTAACGGAACCTCAGGCAGGATCAGAAGCACATAATTTAAAAACCACAGCAGTTTTAAAGAATGGTCATTGGGTACTTAATGGCCATAAGCAGTTTGTAAGCAACGGTAAGCGTGCAAAGTTAGCAATCATATTTGCTGTTACTGACCAAGAGCTTGGAAAAAAAGGACTTTCAGCTTTTCTTGTTCCTACTGTTTCACCTGGATTCATTGTTAATAGAATTGAAAATAAACTGGGAATTAGAGGATCGGATACTTGTTCAATTACTTTAGATGACTGCATAATTCCAGAGAGTAATTTACTAGGGCCGCGCGGTAAAGGTCTTGCAATTGCTTTATCAAATCTAGAGGGTGGTCGAATTGGAATTGCTGCACAGGCGCTAGGTATAGCGCGTGCTGCATTTGAATCTGCCCTGAAATATTCTAAAGAGCGCATTCAATTTGGCGCTCCAATTATTGAGCTCCAAACTATTGGTAATTATTTAGCTGATATGCAAACACAAATTAATGCCGCTCGACTATTAATATTAAAAGCCGCCAGTATGAAAGAGGCTGGCAAAGTTTGCTTATCTGAGGCTTCTCAGGCTAAATTATTTGCCTCAGAAATGGCGGAATTTGTTTGCTCTAAGGCAATACAAATTTATGGAGGATATGGATACCTCCAGGATTACCCTGTAGAGCGATTTTATAGGGATGCTCGCATTACCCAGATTTATGAAGGAACTAGTGAAATTCAGCGATTAGTCATTGCTAGAGCCCTAAAAAATGAGAATTTTTAGCTAAAAATATATGACGAACTATGCAGTCTGCTAAATTGGGATCGAGTTTGAGGGAAGGGAGTCTTAATGGAATATAGCCTCTAAAGTTGATAGAATAAGGGTAGACTTTATTATCAAAAGCAGTATTTTATAAAAATGACGACAGGAGACAGCTATGACAGCTTTAACGATTTCTCGTAGAGTATTTAGTGCTTTAGCCATTGCCATGGTAGCCGGCTTAGCTTTGCCAGCTGCCGCACAAACCACCCAATTTAATGATTATGGCTGGCCAGAAGGGACGGATGAAAAAATCTCCCCTAAATCGATTGCCTGGCTTAAAGAAAAAGGCTGGTGGCCAATTCAGGTCGCGTTTCAGCCGCCTTGGTCTGGTCAAAATACGATTAACTTAGTCATGGATAAAAAAGGCTTATTAGCCAAGCGTGGGGTAGAGGCGAAGTGGCAATCTTTCCCTTCAGGCCCAGCGATTAATGAAGTGATTATTTCAGGTCGTTTTCAATTTGGTAATGGCGGTAATTTTCCCTTCACCACTTTAGTAGATAAAAATATTCCCGTTAAAACGATTGCCGTAATTAATGTGAATTTGTTGCACGCCATGTTAGTTCCAACTGATTCAAAAATCAAAACGATTAAAGACTTTAAAGGCTCTAATCCGCCTGCAACTATTGGCATCGTGACTGGATCCTCAGCTGAATTTTATATTCAGGCAGCCGCTAAGGCCAATGGCCTTGAAGTGGGTAAAGATATTATTTTGAAAAATATGCCTCCCGGCGAACAAATGGCAATGCCTAAGGGTATCGATGCCGTAGTTCCTTGGGACCCAACGCCAACGATTATGGTACAGGAGCGTAAAAATGCCCGCATCGTCAGTGATAGCTTCCCTTACAATATTTATGAGGGCACCTTCTATGCGCGTCAAGAAATGATTGATAACGCACCAGACGTGGTACAGGCTTTTACCGATGCGATTGCTGAGGCTACTTTATGGATTCGCAAAAATCCGGATGCTGCAGTAACGGCAATGCAAGAAGATCCTAATCTGAAGAATTACTCCACAGAAATTTTGCGGCAACAAGTTTCTGCTTATAACCTCTTATATAAGCCAACCTATATTTATCCTATTCCTTTATTTTGGGGTCGCGCCAATGAGCCAATTTATAACTGGCTATATGAAAGCAAGCGAATTCAAAATAAGCTCACGGGAGTCGATTTTGCGCGCGCTGTAGATACCCGCTTTATGGATAAAACGTTTTCTAAGTTAGGTTGGAGTATTCCCAAGCAGCCGTCTTTCTTGCCAGCTAATTGGAGTACGCCAATGGATAAAACGCCTTATCCAACGTATATGACGTCACTCAATACGACAAAACCTCAGCCTTTCCCTGAAAAGGGTGATTTAACTAAAGACTGGTCGTTTGATGGCAAGGTATACAAAAAATAATGCCTTTTTTTCATTCAGTTAAGCAGTTACGGCGTTTAATTCTGCTCTTGATATTACTGGCTGGCTGGGAGTTTGCCAGCCGGTATATCTTGGATAAAACCCAGGCTACACTTTTACCACCGCCTACTGGAGTATTAAATGGCGCAATTGAATTGGGTTTTTCTGGTGAATTATGGAAACACATCCGTGATAGCTTAGCGCGTGAATTTATTGCTTTTTGTTATGCCAGCGTAGCCATTCCGCTAGGTATTGTGATGGGGTGCTTTAAGTGGGTGAATGAACAGGTTGATCCCATTATTGAAATTTTGCGACCCATTCCGCCCATTGCGTGGATTCCGTTGAGTATTTTATGGTTTGGTGTGGGCAATACCCAAAACCAATTCATTATTTTCTTAGGTATTTTCTTCCCGATTCTATTAAATACCATTGATGCTGTGAAGAATATCGAACCTAATTTAATCCGCGCAGCTCGGTGTTTGGGTGCACGTGGATGGAATGTAATCACGCGGGTGGTATTACGTGCCGCCTTGCCGCAAATTGTCACTGGTATCCGTATTGGCCTTGGAGTGGGTTGGATGGCTTTGGTTGCCGCTGAACTAGTTGGCGCTAATTCTGGCCTTGGTTTTTTAATTAATGATGCGCGAACAGTGTTGCGTACCGACTATATTTTAGATGGCATGCTGGCGATTGGTCTCATTGGCTTGACACTAGATCGGCTCATTCGTTATGCCGCTAAAAAGTTTATGCCATGGTCACGTGCTTTAAATGCGTAATGTTTTCTTAATGGATAGTAATTAAATTAATGTCAGATTTAAAAGTAGAACACCTTAGTAAAATTTACCCCGCACTAAATGGTCAAGGCCAAGCGGTTCAGGCCTTGGAAGATGTCTCATTAGAGGTGAATAAAAACGAGTTCGTCTCGATCTTGGGTCATAGCGGCTGTGGCAAAACAACCCTCCTGAATTTAATTGCTGGTTTTGAGGTGCCTACTGCCGGTCGAATCGAATGCGCAGGTAAAGAAGTAAAAGAGCCCGGCGCAGATCGTTCGATGGTTTTTCAAGACTATGCTTTATTTCCTTGGCTTACTGTGCGTGACAATATTGCGTTTGGCCTTAGCATTAAGGGCATTGATGCGGCAACAATCAAAAAAGATGTCGAGCATTTTGCCGCTCTAGTGGGTCTTAGTGCCTTTATTGAAAGCTACCCCCATCAGTTATCAGGTGGTATGCGACAACGGGTATCGATTGCTCGTGCCTTAGCAGTTGATCCTACGGTATTGTTGATGGATGAGCCTTTTGCAGCATTAGATGCCCAAAATAGGGCGATGATGCAACAAGAGATGATTCGCATTTTGGCTGAAGAAAGTAAAACCGTTGTACTAGTAACACATAGTATTGAAGAGTCAATTAATTTATCAGACGTGATTATCGTCATGACACGTAGGCCTGGCCGTGTTAAAAAAGTTATTCGCGTGCCAGAACCCAGACGCATGGTAGAAGATACCCCTAGCTATCTCGAAGTGCGCAAGCAAATTCGTGACTTAATTTCTGATGAGCATGATTTAAGTGATGTTAGTTGAATTCATTTGATTGGTTTGCAATCGCCCTGTTAGCAATTTCCGCTACCTTAGGGGGATTATTTCGGCGCTTAAGTGGTTTTGGGGGCGCGATGGTGATGTCACCTTTACTAATGGGCTTTTTGCCCTTGGCAGTACTCATTCCTGTGGTGATGTTCATCGAGCTTCTTGGCGGCGTCTGGTTAGCTCGAAATTGGCGAGTTGCTAAGGAGGATCGCCCCCGTATGTATCGCTTACTTTTAGGCGCGGCTATTTTCCTGCCGATTGGCATTTTAGTGAGCACGCAATTTTCAGTGCAACTTCTAAAGATTGGGGCTAGCTCCGCAGTACTATTCTTTGCGCTTTATTTATTATTACAACCCCATGTGCAGGTTAACTTATCGAAGATCAAGGATAACTTAGTAGGTTCGGGCGCTGGCCTCTTGTTGGGGTCATGCGGTATTGGTGGGCCGGTAGTTGCACTGTATTTAAATGCGAGTACGCTAGAGTTCACTCGCGCCCGCGCACTACTATCGCAAGTGACTTCAGGTATGGCGCTATTTGCCATTATTACTGCCAGCTTAATTGGTAGCGATTTAACTTGGCTCCCTTTACTTTTAGTGGGCCTGCCTGCATTCTTGCTAGGTTTTTATATAGCCCACCGTATTGATCAGGAGCACCTCATTAGCCAAGCGAAGATTAAAAAAATCTGTCTTTATCTTTTAGTTGTGAATGCAATTTTTAATTTAGCTATCAGTGCATTAATATAAATTGGAAATCATCCTTACCTTAGTAGCAGCTGCGGCGATCGTTTCATTGGCCTATTTCATTTTTGGCATTACTGGTTTTGGTTCATCAATTGTCTCGGTGCCATTATTAGTCCAGCTATATCCTTTGCAAACCGTAGTGCCGCTAATTGTAGTTTTAGATTTATGTGCCTCTTTTTATCAGGGTAAAAAGTCATTTAAGCAAGCAAGTTTTAAGGAGCTATATTGGTTAGCTCCTTTTACCTTAGTAGGAATGGCAATTGGTGTTACTTTATTATTAGATGCCCCTAAGAGCCCCTTGCTAATTACCTTAGGAATTTTTGCTGGCTTGAATGGAATTCGTATTTTGGTGGGCCGAAATTCCGCCATAGATAAGACGATTTCGCAGTTTTGGTCTATTCCCTTTGGGGTAAGTGGGGGTATTTTTACCGCCTTATTTGCCACTGGCGGACCCATTTATGCTTCGTATTTGGCTATGCGTATTCATGAAGCAGCTCAGCTAAGAGCGACCATGACGGCAATTATTTTTTCTCTAGTTCTATTACGTTTGCTGTTGATGATAATTACGGGCCTCCTTTTAAAGGCAGATGTTGCATTATTAGCCTTATTTTTAATTCCCTTTATGGCTATCGGCGTTTGGGCAGGCACTCGGGCACATATCGGTATTCAATTAAGTACATTAAAGTTAATATATGGTTTGATCTTATTATTATCAGGGTGTGGTTTACTATTTAGAGAGGTGTTTTAAATGTTGAGAAATTATCTTTCTTCTAAGAGCATTCAATTAGGCCTATTTCTTATCATTATTGGCCTCACTAGCAGTATCAGTAGCGCGGTATTTGCGCAAAATTTTCCTGATAAACCACTGCGCTTAATTGTGCCATTTCCCCCTGGCGGACCAACTGATATTGTCGCTAGGCCGCTCGCGCAGTTACTAGGAGATGAGCTCAAGCAGCAGGTGATTATCGACAATAAAGGTGGTGCTGGCGGCACGATTGGCGCAGATTTTGTGGCCCGTGCTGCGCCAGATGGTTACACGCTTTTTATGGGTACAGTTGGCACCCACGCGATTAATCCTAGTTTGTATAAAAAATTATCCTATGATGCTATTAAAGATTTCACCCCGATTGCATTAGTTGCTAGTGCGCCGATTGTGATTGCCGTTAATGCCAATAATTCGATTAAAACTTTAGATGATTTAATTAAACAAGCCAAGCAAAAACCAGAATCGCTGCAGTTTGGCACGGCGGGCAATGGTACCCCTGGGCATTTAACTGCAGCTTTATTTGAATCTACTACGAAGGCAAACTTAAAACATATCCCCTATAAAGGTAGTGCTCCAGCCGTTACCGATTTGTTAGGTGGTCAAATTGATTTGGTTTTTGACCCAATTCAATCAGTTTTGCCCCATATTGTTTCGGGTAAATTGCGCGCCCTAGCGGTAACCAGTAAAGTACGCTCGCCAGTGCTACCGGCCATTCCAACAGTAGCAGAGCAGGGCTATCCCCAGTTTGAATCGATCGCATGGTGGGGTGTATTTGCACCAGCCAAATTACCCAAGAATGTTTATACCCTGCTCAAGGCCGATACTGAGAAGATTGCCGCTTCAGCAACCTATAAAGAAAAGCTAGGTAATTTAGGCGTGGTGCCAAATACCGATTTTAGTGAACCATTTGCTGATTTTCAGGCGAAGGAGCTAAGCAAGTGGGCACGGGCCGTACGTGATTCGGGTGCGACGTTAGATTGATTAATATCATTATCATTTTTAAGGGGGAATTTAAGTGGCTACTGTAGATTCAAAGTTAATAAGTCAATATTTAAATGTATCAGCTTCAAATGTTTCTGATGCCTTAGATCGGCTTGGCATTAATGGCGCCCCCCAAGGAATATTGCCAATATACCCATGCGCTAAAATTGCTGGTCCAGCAGCTACTTTGAAGTATTTACCATTTGGACAGGCAGAAGAGTCAACCGTTATCGGTACGCTAAAAGCAATTGTTCTAGGTGGAGCAGGCTCAGTTCTCGTAGTCGATGCATCAGAAAATCCCTTTGTTAATTCCTTTGGCGGTGTTGCTGGGGCAACTGCTAAACATAATGGTTTAGTTGGCTGTGTCACTGATGGCGTAGTACGTGATGTTGACGAATACAAAATTTATGGCATGCCTGTTTATGCCAAAGGTATTGCACAACAATCTGTTCGTGGGCGCTCTTCTTGTGCGGGTTATGGCATACCAGTTATGCTAGCTGGTGTACCAGTACGACCTGGTGACTTTATCTTGGCAGATGAAAATGGAACTGTGGTTGTGCCCATGGAGCACATTGCAGAAGTGCTCGCTTTTGCCCAAAAAGTGAAGGCTACTGAAGATCGTGTCATTGCTGAAATTCGCGCGGGTGCTGATCCCGTAGAGGCGCATCTAAAAGTCAATTACGACAATATGTTAAAAAAATAAGCCTGCAATGCCCGATAATTTAAAGAAAAATCATCGAGCTTCTTTATTTTGGGGTGGATTGCGCCTGAGTGAATTAAATAATGAAGCTGAATGTGCTGCTGATATTGTTTGTATCGACTTAGAAGATTCGGTACCATTAGACCGAAAACAGGATGGCCGATTAGCACTTAAACAATTTTTACAAACCTATAAACCGACAAAGTCAGTGCAATATATCGTGCGAATGAATTCACTTGATTCAGCAGATGGGCAAAGTGATTTAGCGATGTTAGTCAATCAACCAGCCTTTATTTCTACCTTATTAATTCCTAAACTTGAATCAGTAGAAGAGTTAATCCAGGTTGGTCATTTTTTAGAGGAAAAAAATTCTCCACTGAATTTATTTGGCATCATCGAAACAGCAAAGGGCCTAGAGCATGCCTCACTTATTGCTTGCGCACATCCAAAGTTAAAAGGACTGTATTTCGGCGGATTTGATCTTTCAACGGCAATTGGTTGTGAGATGAATTGGGAGCCATTGCTCTATAGCCGCTCTAAGGTGGTACATGCCGCTGCCTTAGGAGGTATTTTAGTATTTGATTCTCCTGCGTCATTTGTAGATGCATCTGCAGACCAAGAAAAGCTATATAACTATTGCTTGAGATCTAAAGCGTTAGGCTTGATGGGGATGGTGACTAAGCATGGCAGTCAGGTAAGCACGATTAAGCGGGCATTTTCTCCCAGCGCAGCAGAAATCGAGCGGGCAGAAAAAATACTGGCAATGTTTGCAAAAGATCCCAGTAGGCCCATTGTTTACGAAGGTAAATTAATTGAGCTGCCAATGATTAAAAAACTAAGGCAACTTTTTTAGTTATGGCAACGATTCAATATTTAACTCGTATCGAATTCGATCATGGGGCGATTAAGACACTTGCCAGCTTACTAAGCAGTTTGGGAATTCGTAAACCGCTATTGGTCACCGATCCATTTCTTAGCAAAACTCCAATAGTGAGTGATATCGAACAATTGCTTAGCCAATTTAATCCCATTTTATTTGCTAAGACGCCACAAAATCCCACCGAAGATGCGGTGGAGGAAGCCGTCCAGGTTTATTTAGTAGAAAAATGTGATGGGATCATTGCTATTGGTGGTGGCTCATCAATTGATCTGGCTAAGGGCGTGGCCTTATTGGCTACCCACCCAGGACCCATTGAGCAGTATGCAGTCATTTTGGGCGGCCTTGAAAAGATCAGCGCTAAAGTTGTACCGGTAATTGCAGTGCCCACAACTGCCGGCACGGGTAGCGAAGTAGGGCGGGCAGCGTTAATCTCTCTTCGAGACGGTCGTAAATTGGGTTTTATCAGCCCTCATCTCATTCCTAAAATAGCGCTTTGTGATCCTGAGTTAACTCTGGGATTGCCTCCCAGTCTTACTGCGGCAACGGGTATGGACGCGTTGACTCATTGCATAGAAACGTATCTTTCTCCGCGCGTTAACCCGCCGGCTGATGCCATTGCAATTGATGGAGCTAAACGAGCTACCGCATGGGTCGAGATAGCATCTAAAGATGGTTCAAATCGTGAGGCTAGATGGAACATGATGATGGCTTCACTACAAGGTGGCCTAACGTTTCAAAAAGGACTTGGCGCAGTTCATTCGATGTCGCATCCATTGGGTGGTATTAAGTCGCCGGTGCTTCATCATGGCACCTTAAATGCGGTAATTCTGCCAGCAGTACTGCGCTTTAATGAATCGTATTGCACGGAAAAATTTGCAGAGTTAAAGATAGCTATGGGTGTACCTAATGGCACTTCACTGGATCGATTTATTGAGAATTTAAATCAAAAACTCAATCTACCTAAATCGTTAAGTGCAATGGGAGTAACGCGCGAGATAATTCCTGCAATGGTGGAGGGTGCCTTGAAAGATCATTCAAGCGCATCGAATCCACGTCCGCTAAATAAAAAAGATTTTGAGATGCTATTTGAAGAAGCGTTAAATTAATTGATTAAAGGGTTAACAATCATGAAATTTTTATTTATCCGTGTATTTATTATTTTTATCGCTTTCATTGCTAATGTAAGCGCTCAAAGCCAGCCTTATCCCAATAAACCCATTAAGATTATTTCGCCATTTGCGACCGGTGGAATTGCTGATACTTTTTCTCGTGTAGTGGGCCAGGGATTAAGCGAGTCTTTGGGACAACCGGTCGTGGTTGAAAATAAAACAGGCGGCGGCGGCAATATTGGTGCAGACTTTGTGGCAAAAGCACCAGCCGATGGATATACCTTGGTAATGGGTAATATCGGTAGTCATGCGGTAAACCCATACCTCATAAAAAATATGCCCTATGACCCGCTAAAAGATTTTGAGCCCGTTGCTTATGTTTTAGATGCTGAAGGCTTATTGGTTGTTAATCCCACAATTCCAGTTAAAAATGTCACTGAATTAATTGCTTATGTTAAAGCGCGTCCAGGCCAAGTTTCTTATGGCTCTGGCGGCATGGGAACAACAAGCCATTTGGCTGGCGAATTATTTAAGTCCTTAGCAAAAGTGGATATGACGCATATTCCATACAAAGGTAATGCCCCTGCAATTACTGATTTAATTGGCGGCCAAACCCAAGTTATGTTTGCAACGATGCCCACAGTTTTGCCTTATGTTAAGACCGATAAATTAAAGGCTTTAGCAGTGATCGGTAGTAGCAGAGCCAGCTCACTACCCGAGGTGCCCACAGTGGCTGAAACATTACCTGGGTTTGATGTCAGTAACTGGATTGGCATTTTTGCCCCAGCAGGTACACCAAAACCCATTATTAATAAGCTCAATGCGGAGATTATTAAAATCATGCAACAGCCTGCAGTGCAAAAGCGTTTAGAAACTGAGGGCGCTAAATTTAAGCCAATGACCCCTGAAGCTTTTGGTGCTTTTCAAAAGAATGAAGCGCTGAAATGGGCTAAAACGATTAAAGATTCCGGTATTAAGCCTGAGTAAGCTAGAAATAGAGCTTGTCATGAGCTTGTCATGAGCTTGTCATGAGCTTGTCATCAGTTTGTCATAAATTTCCATTATTATGGAAATATGAAAAATAGTGAAGCCGTAGAAGCATTTGTCGCCCTAGGGCAAGAAAGTCGTCTCAATATCTTTCGCCTAATTGTGCAAAGGGGTGATATTGGCTTAACGCCCACGCAAATGATTGAAAAATTGGGCATTCCTAATGCAACTTTAAGTTTTCACTTAAAGGAATTGGTGCAGGCAAGTCTATTAGTGGTTGAGCGTCAAAGTCGCAATTTAATTTATCGACCTAATGTCGCCTTAGTAACGGATCTAAGTGAATTTCTTTTGGAAAATTGCTGCAGTGGCAAGACGTGCGCTATTAAAAGAGTAAATAAAAAAGTAGCCTGTAAATGAAGCCATACAACATCCTTTTTTTATGTACCCATAATTCAGCCCGCTCGATAATTGGAGAGGCATTAGCGTCTACGCATCCCAGTGGGAAATTTAGAGGGTTTTCTGCAGGCTCTACACCGGGTACCAGCGTAAACCCAATCGCTGCAGACATTGCTGAAGAATTGGGAATGGATCGGACTTTATTGAAATCGAAAAGTTGGGATGTCTACGGTGGGCCTGATGCCCCCAAGATGGATTTTGTGATTACCGTTTGCGATAACGCTGCTGGTGAGGTTTGCCCATTTTGGCCAGGGCAGCCAGCTACTGCGCACTGGGGCTTTCCTGATCCATCTCAAGTGCAGGGTACAGATCTAGAAAAGCGTAAAGCATTTAATGACGTGAAGAATGGCCTTAAAAGGCGCTTAGACATAATGGCTGCTATGCCTTTAGAGAAACTTGATTCGATCAGTTTGAAGGCAATTCACACTCAAGCATGAAAACTTACGCAAGCGAATTTATTGGCACAGCTTTACTATTAGCCATCATTGCCGGCTCTGGAATTATGGGTGAAGCTTTGGGTGGTGGTAATGATGCCGTGGCTTTACTAGGTAATAGCATTGCCACAGGAGCAGGCTTATATGTCTTAATTACCTTGCTTGGACCAATATCAGGAGCGCACTTTAATCCGGTTGTGAGTTTAATGTTCTGGAAATTAGGTCATATCAACAGAAGCAAAATGCTTGCCTATTGGGTTTGCCAATTTACTGGTGCGATTGCCGGAATTTGGTTTACCCATTTCATCTTTAGCTTACCTATTTTGCAAGAATCCAGCAAAGTCAGAACCGGCCTAGGTATGTGGGCTAGTGAATTTTTTTCAACCCTAGTTTTACTTAGCGTTATTTATCTTGGCGATCGAAGTGCGAAGGACCGCATTCCCATGTTAGTTGCTCTAACAGTTACTGCAGGCTATTGGTTTACTTCCTCCACTTTCTTTGCTAACCCAGCGGTAACAGTAGCAAGAAGCCTAACCAACACCTTTGTCGGGATCGCTCCAGCCGATACCTTAGGCTTTATTGCTGCTCAAATCGTTGCAGTAGTTCTACTAGCGCTATTCTTAAAGCGTTAATCTCTTTGATTTCATTCAGTTTTTTGTTTAGCCCTGGCTTTGGCAAATTACTTCGATCCCCTTAAAGATTAATTTATACTGTTATAAATTAAGGGTATATACCTTGCGGGGTTAAAAGCGCTTCTAGTGTTTGTAATTATTCTTTTAAGGCTATAACAATAATGAAATTAAACCAAAAAGAACAAGCCATGCTAGCTGGTGAATTTGGGCCAGTAAAGCAAATGGCAATACAGCATCAAATTAAAGTCGGTGATTTTTTTGAGGCTGAAGATTTTGTTGAGGTAGCGCAGGCGCACATTATGGCCGACACAGAAAGTCTTGGCGAGGCTGGGGTAGTTTGGCTTGAGGGCTTAGCGAAGAACTCTTCTAAAGATCGGGTGGTTAGCATTCCGACGATTACCGACCCACGGGGTACAGACTTTACTAAAGCCCAGCAATTAGGCCAAACCGAGAAAATGCTTGATCTCGAGCGGCGTGCTATCGCTGCCTTTGTCAAGATGGGCGTATCGATGACCGATACCTGTATTAATTATCAAACCATCATGGCGCCGATTTATGGTGAGCATGTGGCTTTTGGTGATACGGGTGTTGTCATTTATTCAAATTCAATTTGTGGTGCACGCTCCAATTTTGAGGGTGGTCCATCGGCATTATCAGCGGGCTTAACGGGTCGAACGCCGCGCTATGGCTATCACCTGGATTCCTATCGTCGGCCATCACAACGCTTTTCTATTGATTGGATGCCAAGCTCATTAAACGAATGGGGTGCTTTAGGCGCTTATATTGGTAAGCAAACAGGCAATTACTGGGCTGTACCCATTTTGGAAGGGGTGAGTGCAGTACCCACTTCAGATAGCCTCAAGCACTTTGGGGCGGCGATGGCCAGTTTTGGTTCTACAGCACTATTTCATATTGCTGAGATTACCCCTGAAGCACTGAGACCACAAGATTTAGGAATTGATCAACTATCGCCAAACAAGATTGCTTACTCAGATGTGATGGCTTTGCAAAGCTCGTATCGAGTAACTGATGACGTGGACGTAGTCGTTTTTTCAGCGCCACAGTTAAGCTTAATTGAAATGCGTTCGATAGCTGATTTATGTGCAGGCAAGCAATTTAAAATTCCTTTACTTGCAGTGACTAGCCCGCAGGTCAAAGCAGATTCAGACCGCATGGGGCTTACTAAAACCATTGAAGATGCTGGTGGCACCGTATTTTCTGGGATGTGCTTTTATCAATCGTATGCCAGAGAAATTGCCACCGCTAATGGCTGGAAGCGGCTTGCTACCAATAGCGCAAAAATGGTCAATATATTAGGTGGGTATGGATACATTCCGATGTTGGCTTCAATGGAAGAGTGTGTAAGAGCAGCTGAGACAGGAAAATTATCATGAGTGCAATTTATTATGCCAAGCATGCCTTAGGCAATATTGTTGAGGGCGAGTGTTTATGTGCCAGCGATGGTTTCTCGGCGCGCTACGATCTAGACCGAATTAATGGCACCTTCTCTAGACCCAGTCATAAGCTATTTGGTAAATCGTATAAGGATAAAATTTTAGTGCTCGATACTGCTAAAGGCGGTGTTGCAAGTGCTTGGATGTTGTATGAAATGAAGTCACGCAATATTGCCCCATTGGCCATTATTTTTAATTCTGTAAATCCAATCTTAGTGCAGGGCGCAGCGCAGGGCGATATCAGCATGCTGAGCGGTTTTACTGAAGACATTACTCAGGCCTTACAGAGCGGACAAATTTTACGGGTTGACCCCAGCAAAAAAATGCTTGAAGTGATTAATGGGGCAGATAATTAAGTGAAGTTATTCTTAATAGCCTGACATTTTTTAACATCTAAAGAAGTGCGAAAATAATATGCGGATTAAATTCAAATTTTTATTGCCACTTTTGATTTTAGTTGCTAGCTATGGAACTGCTGCTCCTGCTCAGACCTCTTATCCAGATAAATCCGTTAAGATTATTGTGCCGTTTCCGCCTGGCGGCGCAACCGATGTTGTTGGTAGAGCCCTAGCGGTAAGGCTTAGTCAACTATGGAAGCAACAAGTGATTGTAGAAAACAAGCCTGGAGCAGGTGGAAATATTGGCGCAGACTTAGTCGCTAAAGCTCCAGCTGATGGCTATACCTTGCTCCTAGCTTCGCCTGCTGAAATCACCATCAACCCGTATTTATATGCCCAGATGCCGTTTGATCCCAGTCGAGATTTTATTCCGGTAGCTCGCGTTGCCTCATCACCTTTAGTTTTAGTGGTGAATAGCAAGTCAGCAGTAAAAAATATGCCTGAATTACTTCAAATGATTAAAACCCAAGGCAGTAAAGTCAATTACGCCTCTTCTGGAAGTGGCGGACCACAACATCTAGCGGGTGAACTTTTTCAATTAATGGCCGGCATATCGATGACGCATATTCCCTATAAAGGTGGAGCTCCAGCAATTACCGATTTGTTAGGTGGTCAGGTCGACTTATTTTTTGCCGGTATTCCACCAGCATTACCGCATATCATTGCTGGAAAATTGCGACCATTAGCGGTCACGACCCTTAAGCGATCACCATTGTTACCACAAGTGCCGACTATTTCAGAATCAGGCTTTCCAGGTTTTAATATTGAAAATTGGCAGGGCATTTTTGTTCCTAAGGGAACAAATAGTCAGATTGTCGAAAAGATTGCTGCTGATATTGGTGTAATTGCGGCAGAGAAAAATTTTTATGATCTCTTATCAGCGCAAGGCGCAGTTCCTGCACCACTAATTCCCAAAGAGTTTGCAGTATTTGTGAATGCTGAGGCGCAAAAATACAGCAAATTAATTAAGGATTCTGGGGCTAAGCCAGACTAATAAAGCAACACATTCATGAGACACCATGAGTGGTTATGAACTTTATGATGTGTAATTTTCTTTGAGGCTGTAATGGAAATTAAAAAAATTGCCTTTATTGGTCTGGGAGTGATGGGGCGCCCAATGGCTTTGCGACTTGCTAAGGCTGGCCATGAATTAGCAGTTTACGACATTAATCCTCAGGCAATGGCTGAATTTAAGGCCTATAAAAATTGCCGAATGGCCAATTCTCCGGCGGATGCTGCGCAGAATGTGAGTTATGTATTTACGATGCTACCCGACTCTGATTTTATTGATGAGGCGCTATTCGGTGCGAATGGAGCTGCGACAAGTATGCCTAAAAATGCGCTCTTAATCGAAATGAGCACTGGTAATGCGACCCGTTTTATGAAAACAGTCGAACGGCTTGAGGCGCTGGGATTAAGAGCCATTGACGCGCCAATGGGGCGTACTCCGACAGACGCTGCTCAAGGTGACTTATTGGTTTTGGTTGGAGCAGATGAAGCAATCTTGAATGAGGTTAGACCTTTATTAGAAAATTTTGGCAAAGATATTATGCATATCGGCCCAGTTGGTAATGCGATTAAATTAAAGCTGATTAATAACTATATGAGTATGGTGAGTATGGTGCTCACTGCTGAAACACTCATGTTTGCTGGCAAGTTGGGCCTCGATCGCGATACGACAGTTAAGGTTTTGCAAAATACGGTTGCTGGTAGGGGCCAAATTAATGTGAATTTTCCGAAAAAAGTTTTAGCAGGTGATATTACGCCAGACTTCCCATTAGCGCTTGGTTTGAAAGACATTAGTTTGGCAATTGAGCTTGCCAAGTCTGCAGGGGTGCCGCTCTTTTTGGGCGGCGTTTCTCGCGAGCTATTTTCCTTAGCAAAACCGTGGGGTAGAGCACAGCAAGACTGTACGGCGATGCTGCTGCTGTTAGAGGATATATGCAACACTCCAACTACATCGAAATAATGGGGTATTTCAACTGATTAGCACCATTTTGAGGAATGGTGCAATCCCTCGTAATGTAGTTTGCTTTAAAATTAGTTTATGAAGCCTAATCAGTACCTTTATATTTCCATCGTCTCTTTTTTGCTGATCATTGTCGCAATCTTTTTGCAGCAAGTGGGCTATCAAGGCGTTTTCTATGCACCGTGCCCCTTATGTATTTTGCAGCGAGTTGGCTTTTTGGGGATTGCAATTATGTGCTTTATGGCCGCTAGCTTTGCCTATTTTGCGCGTTGGTTTCAGGCCCTCGCTTTGCTCTCAAGTATTTTTGGTCTAGGTGTTGCAAGTCGGCACGTATGGATTTTGTATCACCCTGAGGTGTCCTGCGGGATTGATCCGCTAGAAACCTGGATTAATCAATTTCAGATCGTCAATGGCTTGCCTTGGCTTTTTAAGGCCGATGGATTTTGCACAGCGCAATTGCCCTTGATCTTTGGGTTAGCAGTACCGGTTTGGTCTTTAATTTGGTTTGTCATTTTAACCAGCGTGCTCTTAATCACCCTGTTCAAAAAGAAATAAACTACAACTTACTTCTAACTTTTAGTACTTAGCTAATAGCAACTTCATCTTAGCCTAAGGTAGTTTTAAGGCCTGAATGTGAATACAATCATGATTCCTCTTATTTTAAGAATGTTAAGGAATTTCAATGACCTATTTTGCGGATAACTCAGAAACCATTGGTGGCACCCCCTTGGTACGCTTAAATCGGGTTACTGATGGCGCCAAAGCGACTGTACTTGCAAAGATTGAGGGGCGTAATCCTGCCTATTCAGTGAAGTGCCGCATTGGGGTAGCGATGATTAATGACGCTGAGAAGCGTGGCATCTTAGGACCTGGCAAAGAATTAGTTGAGCCTACTAGCGGTAATACTGGTATTGCATTAGCGTTTGTTGCGGCTGCACGAGGCATTCCACTCACCTTAACGATGCCCGAGACGATGAGTCTTGAGCGGAGAAAACTATTAACTGCCCTAGGCGCCAAATTGGTATTAACTGAAGGCGCTAAAGGGATGAATGGCGCTATAGCAAAGGCCAGCGAAATTGTGGCGTCTGACCCCAATAAATATGTTTTATTGCAGCAATTTAGTAATCCATCCAATCCTGCTATTCATGAGGCTACAACTGGCCCAGAAATTTGGGCTGATACCAATGGCAAGATTGATGTTTTTGTCTCTGGTGTTGGCACAGGCGGTACCTTAACTGGGGTCAGCCGCTACATTAAAAAAACCCAAGGCAAAGCAATCGAGACCGTAGCAGTAGAGCCAACTGCTAGCCCAGTCATTACCCAGAAACTGAATGGCGAGGAAATAAAGCCAGGCCCCCATAAAATTCAAGGAATTGGCGCGGGCTTTATTCCTGAAAATTTAGATTTATCGCTGGTCGATCGTGTAGAGCAAGTAACTAATGAAGAAGCTATTGCCATGGCGCGCCGCATAGCTAAAGAAGAAGGAATTCTAGTTGGCATTTCTTGTGGAGCGGCGGCGGCTGCAGCTGTGCGTTTAGCAAAGCTGCCAGAGTATGCGGGCAAAACGATTGTGGTGGTATTGCCCGATACAGCCGAGCGTTATTTAAGCTCAGCTTTATTTGAGGGCGTATTCGATGAAAAAGGCTTGGCTGCTGCTTAAGCTTTAGGAGCGGTTAATTTTCTTCTTCTCTTCGTAAGTGGGGAAAGAGGATCACGTCACGAATATTCGGAGAATCAGTCAGTAGCATCACTAGACGATCGATCCCAATACCGCATCCACCGGTGGGGGGCATACCATATTCAAGGGCGCGAATGAAGTCGTGGTCAAAGTACATGGCCTCTTCATTGCCAGCTTCTTTTTCTGCAACTTGTTTACGAAAACGCTCAGCTTGATCTTCAGCATCATTTAGCTCTGAGAAACCATTGGCAATTTCACGGCCTGTAATAAATAACTCAAAGCGTTCGGTAATGCCTGGGCGGGTATCCGATTCTCTGGCGAGTGGGCTCACCTCAATTGGGTAGTCGATGATGTAGGTGGGCTCCCAGAGATGCTCTTCTGCTACGAGCTCAAATAAGGCTAATTGCAAGCCACCTAGACCAGCATTTTTTAAGGCAGGACCGTTTGGATCGATACCGCCTTTTTTCAATTCAGCACGAATAAAATCAGCGTCTTCTAGCTGATTAGCAGCATAATTTTTATTCGCTAAGGGGGCGTATTTTAAGATTGCCGCAGTAATACTGAGGCGTTGAAATGGCTTACTTAAATCGAGTTCACGGCCTTGGTGGCTAAGCACTGCAGTACCCTGTGCGTGGATCGCAGCAACTCGAATCAGGTTTTCAGTGAAATCCATGAGCCACAGATAGTCGGTATACGCAGCGTAGAATTCCATCATCGTAAATTCAGGGTTATGACGCGGGCTTACTCCTTCATTACGAAAATTACGATTAATTTCGAAAACCCGTTCAAAGCCACCCACCACTAAGCGCTTTAAGTAGAGTTCAGGCGCAATACGTAAAAACATTTGCATATCAAGCGCATTGTGATGCGTTATAAATGGTTTTGCCGTGGCGCCACCAGGAATGGAGTGCAACATGGGAGTTTCTACTTCCATAAAACTCGCATCAATCATCTGCTGGCGAATTGAAGAAATAACTTTGCTGCGCGCTAAAAAAGTATTTCGACTTTCAGGGGTCACAATTAAGTCGACATAACGTTGACGGTATTTCAGTTCTTGATCTGCGAGCCCATGAAATTTATCGGGTAGGGGGCGCAGAGATTTAGTGAGGAGCCGCAAATTTTTACACTCGACTGAAAGCTCGCCTTTATTGGTTTTAAAGAGAATGCCTTCAGCAGCGATAAAGTCGCCTAAATCCCAGTGTTTAAAGGCGTTGTGTTTATCCGCCCCAAGGTGATCATCGGTAATATAAAACTGAATCTGCCCGCTACGATCTTGAATGGTGGCAAAACTGGCTTTACCCATGACGCGCTTTAACACCATACGGCCAGCGACTTTGACAGAAATTGCTTGGGAAGCTAAATCTTCTTTGCTGATGGCATCATAATGTTGATGCAAGTCAGCAGATAAGTGGCTTGGTACAAAATCATTGGGAAAGGCAACGCCAGATTCGCGTAGCTTACTGAGTTTTTCTCGACGCTCGGCAATGATGTGATTTTCATCTAGCACTTCAGGGGAGGCTGGGGCCGAGTTAATTTTGAGGTCTTTATCGTTCATAAGAGCACAGTAATTTAGTTAAACACCTTGCTTGAGGCTGGCTTCAATAAAGGCATCGAGATCGCCATCTAATACCTTTTGTGTATTGGAAATTTCAACATTAGTACGTAGGTCTTTAATGCGGCTTTGGTCTAGTACATAAGAGCGTATTTGATGACCCCAGCCCACATCGGTTTTGGTAGCCTCTAGTTTATCTTGCTCGACCCGACGTTTTTGCATTTCATGTTCGTACAGCCTGGATTTGAGCATGCTCATGGCCTCAGCCCGGTTGCGGTGTTGGCTGCGGTCATTTTGGCATTGCACCACGATTCCTGTTGGCATGTGCGTGAGACGTACAGCTGAATCGGTTTTATTAATATGCTGACCACCAGCTCCCGAAGCCCGATAGGTATCGGTACGAATATCTGCAGGGTTGATATCAATTTCAATTGAGTCATCAATTTCGGGATACACATAAATACTAGCGAAAGAGGTATGGCGACCATTGGATGAATCAAAAGGGGATTTGCGCACTAAACGATGCACGCCGGTTTCAGAACGTAAGTGCCCATAGGCGTATTCACCATCAACTTTAATAGTGGCACTTTTAATACCAGCGACATCACCATCAGACTCTTCTAGAATTTCAGTTTTATAGCCTTTGCGTTCGCAATATTTTAAGTATTGACGGTAGAGCATGCTGGCCCAATCGCAGGCTTCAGTACCACCTGCACCAGCTTGAATATCAATAAAGCAGCTGCACGGATCCATTTCATTATGAAACATCCGGCGAAATTCAAGATCAGCAATGATCGTGCCGTAGGCTTTAATATCCTGCTCAAGCGCAATTAAGGTTTCATCTTCATTTTCATCGCGGGCCAATTCAAATAATTCTTGCGCGCCAATAATATTGTGATTGAGTTGCGTTAGGGTGAGTACTACCCCTTCGAGCATTTTCTTTTCTTTACCCAGTGCTTGGGCTTGCTTTTGATCGTCCCAAATTTTGGGATCTTCAAGAATTTGATTAACTTCAGTTAGGCGACGTGATTTGACGTCGAAGTCAAAGATACCCCCGAAGCGCTTGCTCGCGAGCCAGCAAATCGTTGAGGGTATTACTAATCAGATTAAGTTGTTCAGCTTCCATGACTTGATTATAAGGGCAGCGGCAAAAGGAGCTGAGGTGTTTATGAGCTGAGGTCGTAAGCCTCGATCATGAGCTGTACTCGGGCTTGCCCTTGATACCGATCCGTTACTAGTCGATAAGCTAGCTTAACCTTAGCGGGTAGGGTTTGGGTTTGATTAAACCAAACTCCAGTAACGGGTTTGCTAGTTTGCGTACCCGATCCACTTTCGATAGTGCGTAACTGTAAGCGCAGATGCTTTTCTTTCATGAGGCTTTGTTGTAATACCTCAAACTCGCCATAAAAGATCGGCTGAGGAAAGCCTTGTCCCCAAATTTCACTGGCTAATAAATCACCAATTTCGGGCGTTAATTCAGCGCTTAAAAGCGCGCCATCATGCATACAACGCTTTTCTAGCAAATCTGCAGAGAGTAATTCACCGGCGACTGTTTGAAACGTTTGGTCAAAGAGCGCAAAATCCGTACTTTTAATCGTAAGGCCAGCAGCCATGGCATGGCCACCAAATTTTAGAATTAAGCCAGGCTCTCGCTTGGAAACTAAATCGAGGGCATCGCGCAAATGAAAACCGCTTAGTGATCTTCCTGAGCCGCGTAATTCGTCGTTTTCAGCAGGCGCAAATACAATTGCCGGCCGATTAAAACGTTCTTTAAGGCGTGAAGCAACAATACCCACGACACCCTGATGCCAAGCAGAATTCCATAAACAAATACTCGAACGTGCAGCAAAGTCGTGTTGTAATTCTTGCTCAGCTAAATGGGCGAGAGCGGTTTCTTGCATGCCGCTTTCGATCACGCGGCGCTCGCGGTTAATGTGGTCTAATTCATTGGCAATCGTTTGCGCTTCTACGGAATCATCAGTGAGTAAGAGACGAATTCCTAGCGTCATATCGGCTAAGCGGCCAGCAGCATTCAGTCTGGGACCAAGGGCAAAGCCTAAATCAAAAGCACTGGCTTTCATGGGATCGCGCGCCGCGGCATTAAAAAGAGCAGTAATACCCAGTTGGCAATTGCCATTTTGCATCCGGCGTAAACCATTGGCTACTAAGATGCGGTTATTGCGATCGAGTTGAGCGACATCCGCTACTGTGCCTAGGGCAACCAAATCGAGGAGGTTCTCAATTTTAGGTTGGTTAGCTTGGGTAAAGTGATCACGTGCACGTAGCTCTGCACGCAGGGCAATTAAAAGATAAAACATCACACCTACCCCGGCAAGAGCCTTACTGGGGAAAGGGCAGCCAGTTTGATTTGGATTCACAATTGCCAATGCTTTAGGCACTTGTGCAGCTGGCAAATGGTGATCGGTAATGATGACTTCCATTCCTAGCTCACGCGCACGGTTGACCCCAGCTTCACTAGCGATACCGTTATCGACTGTAATTAAAAACTCGGGACGCGGAATTTGTTGGGCAGCGAGCTCAACCACTTCTGGCGTTAGCCCATAACCCATCGTAAAGCGATTAGGCACTAAAAAACTTACTGGTGATGCAGGACTTAACATTTTCAAACCGCGTAGAGCAACAGCACAAGCCGTAGCGCCATCGCAATCGTAATCGGCAACAACTAGAATAGGGCGTTTTTGTAACAGGATATCGGCCAATATTGAAGCAGTACTGAGACAATTTTTTAGCTCTTTAGGCGCAATCAGTTCTTTTAAATTGAGCGACAGTAGATTGGGATTTTCAATACCGCGCGCTGCATAGAGTTTTGCGATTAGCGGATGCACACCACTTTGCGCTAACCAATTTACAGAGCGCTCAGAAAAAGGGCGGGGAATAAAACGCATTAGGGGTTTTTCTCCATAAAGTCTTCCCAGCTTGGTAGGGCAGGCGATCGCCAAAATAAAAGGGGCTGTAATATTGACAGAAGTCCTTTATTGGAAAGTAAATTACTACGGGTATAGAGGCGCTCGCGTGGCGCGGCAGTTGGAAAATCGATAATGGTGATCTCGTCTAAGTGTCCGGCAAGTAAAGCTGCACATAACTGAGGCCAAATCTCAGCGGGTTTATTAAGCCAGGCAAACGCCCCAACAAGTGGATTATTGGGCTTTGCAAAATCACGCGCTAAGCCATCAATCTCATGCATATACGGTTTATTTAAATACTGCGCCAAACCTGCGAGTAAGAGATGATCACCAATGAGTGTAGTTGCCCCTTCAATCTCGGGTGGTGCGTAAATATCAGCTAAGGCGCCAATGCCACTGAGCCAAATAGAATTGACCCGAGGTAAACCTTGTTCTTCGCGCGCATCGTTTGTGGAATCAATATGCCAGAGCATTTGAATTTCATTTTGGAGTTTGCGCCAGCGCTTAGCTACCCCGTCTAAGGAAGTATCGCGTGGTGACCACCAGTCGATATTGCGGCCATGGGCCTGATCCGTACTATGGGTATTGAGGGTAGCAAACTCGGTCACTGCTAAGCCAAGTTCTACGAACCAATACGCATGGTGAGGGTTAATTGGCGTAGTGCCAAAATCTTCAGCTAACAAGGGTTTGGCGGCAGTAAATAAAGCTGATCCATCAGCTGGGCTAAGCGCTAAGAGGGCTGGGTTCGTAAGGATCAAATGATCGCGGGTCGCATGCAAATGAATGGCTTGTAGGCAAGCAAAGACCCGATTTTTTACTTGCTCTTGGGGTAGACCAAGACCCAGCATCAGAATGGGGGCTAGTGGCAAAGCTTGCTTAGGATGAGCGTAAGCCAGCAAAAAACGTTCGTGTGGTAAGCCCACAGGCGGCTCTATGGCTGTGTCAGCAAGGGCATCTTCGCCTGCTAGCATCAGGGTAAAGCGGCGCAAGGGGGTTTCCAAGGAACGAGTCATTCCCTTGATTTTATGGGGCATTTAGTAATTCCTGCATAGTGTTGTGCTGAATTCACTAAACTGATGGTATGAAGACACTTCCCATTGAGTTAGAAATTGGCTTACGCTATACCCGGTCGAAGCGCCGCAAGGCCGTGGGTAAGCAAGATGGATTTTTATCGTTTATTTCCGCCATTTCAACCGCGGGCATTGCTTTAGGGGTTGCTTCACTTATCGTGGTTTTATCAGTGATGAATGGTTTTCAAAAAGATGTGCGTGATCGCATGCTTTCGGTCTTATCCCATATTGAAATTACCACTGCGGATAGCATGGGCGACTGGCAGTCCTTGGCAAAGAAAGTCGCGACCCAAGCCCATGTGGTTGGAGTAGCGCCGATGGTGACGTCCCAAGGTTTACTCAGTCGGGGCGGCACGATGCGCGGCGTAGCCTTACGCGGCGTATTACCTTCTGAAGAAGGTCAAGTAAGCGATATACCGAAGCAATTTGTTGCCGGCAGTATTGATAACTTACAAGCAGGATCTTTTGGTGTGGTGCTTGGTGCTGAGCTGGCTAATATGCTCGGTGCTCGTATGGGTGACCGAGTGAATTTAATTGTGCCCGAGGGCGATTTAACCCCTGCTGGAGTCATGCCGCGCATGCGTTCCTTGCAAGTGGTTGGTATTGTTGATAGTGGCCATTATGAATACGATAGTTCCTTAGCGATCTTGCATTGGCAAGATGCCGCAGCTTTACTGCGTTTAAATAACCCATCGGGCCTGCGCGTGAAGGTCGATGACATGCAACGGGCGCCGGAAATTGCCCAGCAACTCTCGGCACTATTACCTCAGGCTTTATGGGTCACCGACTGGTCTCGCTCGAATCGCAATTGGTTTGCCGCAGTACAAACCGAAAAGAAAATGATGTTCATTATTCTCACTTTGATAATTGCCGTAGCAACCTTTAATTTAGTTTCTACATTAGTGATGACAGTGAATCAAAAGCAAGCTGATATTGCAATTTTGCGCACCATGGGTGCAAGTCCTGGTTTAATTCAGCGCATTTTTCTAATTCAAGGTTTAGCGATTGGATTAATGGGTTCTTTGGCAGGAGTGGGCTTAGGCTTATTAATTGCTCTCAATATTGATGTCATCGTCCCAACCATTGAAGCCATCTTTCGGGTGCGTTTCTTACCGCGTGATGTGTATTTTATTAGCGAACTTCCTTCTGATGTGCGCTTAAGTGATGTCTTAACCGTCGGCTTAATGTCATTTGGCTTATCGATTTTGGCGACCCTTTACCCCAGTAGACGCGCTGCTAAAGTGCAACCCGCCGAGGCTTTACGCTATGAATAAGATCATTACTGCACATGGCCTAGCTAAAACCTATGGCAAGGGACCAACTGCAGTTGAGGTGTTAAAGAATGTTGATTTAGCGGTGAATGCCGCTGAGAAAGTGGCAATTGTGGGTTCTTCTGGTTCGGGTAAAAGTACCTTGTTGCATTTATTGGGTGGCTTAGACAACCCAAGTGCTGGCGAAGTAATGTTAGTGGGCGAGAATATAAAACAGCTTTCAGTTGAAAAAATCGATCGCTTGCGAAATCAAAGCTTAGGATTTATTTATCAATTTCATCATCTGCTGGATGAATTTACCGCCCTTGAAAATGTTGCTTTGCCATTACGGATTCGTGGCCTTTCTAAAGAAGAGTCGCTTGATCGGGCCCGCGCACTCTTACAAGCAGTCGGTTTAAAGGCCCGCGAGCGCCATACCCCAGGTGAATTATCTGGCGGTGAGCGCCAACGCGTTGCGGTTGCTCGCGCTTTAGTTGGTAACCCCGCTTGTGTTTTAGCTGATGAACCGACTGGGAATTTAGATACCGAAACAGCCGATGCTGTGTTTGATTTAATGCTTGATGTTGCGCGCGAGCAAAATACTGCTTTTGTTATCGTTACCCATGATCCACTGCGCGCTAAACGGTGCGATCGTATTTTGCGTTTAGATCACGGTATCTTGCAGCCCTATGTGGCTCGATAGTCATTGTCATTTAGACGCACCTGAGTTTGCAGCGCGTCTGCCTTTAGTAGTTGAGGCGGCAGCAAAAAATTCAGTAAGTGCCATTCTTGTTCCTGCAGTAGAGGTAGCTGATTTTGCGCAGGTGCGTGAGTTAGCGCATCAGTACGCAGAAGTTATTCCTGGACTCGTCTATACCTTAGGAATCCACCCTTTATATATAGGGCGTGCGAAAGATACCGATCTCAAAGTATTGGCAACTGCTGTAGAAAAAGCGCTGGATGATCCTCGCTTTGTGGGGATTGGGGAAATTGGCCTAGATTATTTTGTCGAAGGTCTTGATCCCAAGCGCCAAGCTTTTTTCTTTGAGGCGCAACTCGATTTAGCGCAGCAAATGAATTTGCCTGTGATCATGCATGTGCGCCGCTCGCAAGATGCTATTTTGAAAGCACTACGTCAAAGAAAAATTACTGGTGGTATTGCCCATGCTTTTAATGGCAGCTTTCAACAAGCTGAACAGTTTTTAGAGCTAGGCTTTAAGTTAGGCTTTGGTGGTGCAGCGACTTATCCACGCGCATTGCAAATTCGACGCTTAGTGAGTGATTTACCTATTAGTACGATAGTGATTGAAACCGATGCCCCAGATATACCACCAGCATGGTTAAGAGAAGAGGGGATTCATGATAACGAACCGGCTTTTTTGCCGCGTATTGCCAAGGAACTAGCAGAGCTACGTAATTTAGAGCCCGCCGAATTTGCTCAAGCGGTTTGGCAAAATGCTGCTGAAGCATTGCCGCGCTGGGCGCCTGCACTAGAAAAAAGGATTAATTGATTTTTGGGTTAATCGCTGCATCATGTATTATATTTACAATGATCACTAAGATCATCCACCGTCCATGAATAAAATCACTATTATCAGCCCAAAACTTCAATAATGGGGCATCAGTCATTCGCCTTGATTACGGGGGCAACTAGTGGAATCGGTAGGGCAATTTCTGATTTACTAATTGAGCAAGGTCAATCAGTCATAGGGATTGCTCGAAATCCAGACCCCACCTTTAAGGGGCAATTATTTTTAGCTGATCTTTCGGATATTTCATCTAGAAATCAAATTTACAAAGAAATTACCACTTCTTTTCCGATTGACCGTTTAGTGAATAACATTGGGTTCAATCAGTTGCAGGGATTGCCCGAAATTTCTGCGCAAAATTATCAAAAGATAATTGATCTTAATTTAACCGTAGCTTTGGAATTGACTCAGGCAGTATTACCCTCGATGCTAGCCCTAGGTCAGGGCAGAATAGTCAATATTTCCAGTAGATCAATGCTTGGTAAAAAAAATAGCAGTGTTTATGCTGCAGCTAAAGCAGGCCTAGTGGGTTTCACGAAATCTTGGGCTATTGAACTTGCCCCCTCATCTATCACAGTAAATTGTGTTGCTCCAGGGTCGACTGAAACAGAGATGTTTAATCGAAATAATCCAATAGGATCTCCTGGAAGAAACTCAATAATGGATTCCATTCCTATGAATCGACTTGGAGATCCGCGCGAGATAGCTTCTGCAGTGATTTACTTTTTATCAAAGAGCGCTTCATATACAACTGGCCAAACGATTTTTGTTTGTGGTGGCGCCAGCATTTCTCAGCAACAATTTTAAAGAGGCCCTGCGGCTATTCTGAGACTGAAAAAGCATCATTTTTAAGTATTACTATTGCATTTCGAGTGAGACTATCGCCTAGAGGAGCGCTGCTGGCTACTGGACTTCGCTCCCCACTAGCGTGGTCCGCTGCATCAGTCGGCGTTGCGGCAGCGCGAAGTCGACGTTTAGCCGGTGAACGGTCGTACAGTTGTCCCACATCACGACATCGCCGACTCGCCATTTGTGGCGGTAGCGAAATTTGGCTTGCGTGCAATGCGCATACAGCTCTTCCAGTAGCGCACGCGACTCGCTGTCTGACATACCGACGATGCTGACGGTGAAACCTTCGTTAACGTAGATGCTTTTGCGCCCGGTCACCGAATGGGTGCGAATCACCGGCTGGATTACGTCGGGAAGTCCGGCCCTGCGCTCGTCGCTGATCACTACTTCGCTGCCCGCCGCCTTGCGCGAGCTGATATAACGATCCCAGAAACGGTGCACTGCTTTGAGGCTCTGAAGCTTTGTCTTCATTTCCTCCAACAAGCTGTCATAGGCGGCGGCAGTACTGGCAAACTCGGTGTCGCCAAGCGGCGTGCCGTCCGCGGCGTGCGGTACTTCGATCGCATAAAGGATAGAACCGCGGCTTGGCGACTTGGTATAGGACAAGTCGGTGTGCCAGTAACTGCCGGCGTCCTTAATACCGATGGGCTTGCCGTTCTCGACGATGTTGGAGAGCACATATACCTCTGGGTGCTCTGGCTTGGAGAATTCCCTGAGTACGTGCACCTCGAGCTCTCCAAGGCGGCGGCTGAAATCGACGTGCTGCTCGTCCGTCATCTTCTGGTCACGGAACAGCAGCACGGAATACTTGCTGTAGGCCGCTTCGATGGCAGAAAAAGTTGCGTCGTCGAGCTTGCCGGACAAGTCCACCTCGACAATCTCGGCCCCAAATAGCGGGGATATTGGCCGAATCTGCATGCTTACGCCTCCACGAACTTAGCACCCCGTTGGAACGGGGCGTTTGTTGAAAAAATTGTTTTCAATTATTATAACAATTATAGTATTAGGATTAGCTTAACTATTCTGCGGCAAGCTGTCAATGCAGTTAAACGGGTCTAGAAAATTCAAGACCGCGCACCGTCTTCGAGGAGAATTTTTTAATGTTCATCACTATGCGTACACTCTGTATTGGCCTGCTTCTTCTGCTCATCCAGGCGTCAGCGCTCGCCGAATACCCCGAGCGCACAATCAGGCTGATCGTGCCCTACGCCGCAGGTGGCACAACCGACATTCTCGCGCGCATCATCGGGCAGAAACTCTCCGCCGCCTGGAAGCAGCAGGTAATTGTTGAAAACCACGGAGGCGCGAACGGCAACATCGGCTCGGATATCGTTGCCAAGGCTGAACCTGACGGCTACACTCTGCTGCTCGGCACCTCGGGATCGAACGCAGTCAACCCCAGTCTGTATACGCGCATGCCCTATGATGCAAAGCGCGACCTTGCGCTCGTCACACCAGTGGCGGTAACAGCCAACATTCTTTTGGCCAACCCCAAGTTTGCCGCCAACAACATCAAGGAGTTGATTGATCTCGCCCGTGCCAAGCCCGGCAAGATCAACTATGGGTCGTCGGGCACCGGTAGCGTGCTACATCTATCCGGTGAGATGTTGAAGACCATGGCCGGCATCGACATCGTGCACATCCCGTACAAGGGCACCGGCCCCAGCCTCACTGATCTCATGGGTGGGCAGATCGACATCGTATTTGCGAATCTGCCCTCGATCGTGCCGCAGGTGAAAGCTGGAACATTCAAGGCAATCGCGGTCACCACTGCGCAGCGAGCGAGCGCGCTACCGGATGTGCCGACGATCAGCGAAGGCGGCGTGCGCGGCTACGACTTGAGCTCGTGGTTCGGCATCCTTGTACCTGCGAAGACGCCGGATACGATCACCAACAAAATCAATGCTGAAGTCACTCGTATCTTCGCCGATCCGCAGACGCGCGCGCGCTTGGCCGAACTGGGTGCGGAACCGGTGGCCATGACCACCGCCGAAGCGAAGAAGTTCTTTCACAGCGAGATCGATAAATGGGGGGGTGTCGTGAAGGCGTCCGGTGCGAAAGTAGATTAAAGCCCCAGCCTCTTAGTTGCAAGAGGCCAAAAATTTACTAGTTAAATATGATCATTTACGTACTAAGTTCTGCTGGCATACCCTTACTTTGAGATGATGACCGTCTCATCAACAAATCTCTTAGACCCAAGGTACAGCTCAATTGCTAGGCGACTAAACTGTAATCCTCTATACGTCAATTTTTTAAATAAATATAATGGGAGTATATTAATTATAATTTTTAGACTTTATAGAAGCAAGGGGGCAAGATTATTAAATGATATTAATTTCTAGAAATAATCGTCTATTCAGGGTGGCTTAAGCTCTAGGGTGTTTTAGCCTTTTTATTTATTTCTTAACCTTTATTTGTTCACCTCAGTATCTGTATATAGCCGCTTTTTTTACAGCATCTTTTGTTGTGATTGTCGGAGTTATTGCAATTATTGATTTATTGAAAGATAGACTGAAGTTACGTAAATTTGCACTTAAACAGTAAGTAAGGCGAGCTACGATCGACATGACTATGAGTGAATCGAAATGAAAGAGCTTGACGAACTAGTAAGTGTGCGGGAGCAGATAATTCCGCGCGCAAATCTGAAGCGGCTTGCGAAGCGTAATAACTATGCTGGACTGCTTTTCTTTGCATTTCACTTCGGGGTAATTGCATGCACCGGATGGCTCGTTTACGTCAGTCTCGGGACGATGTGGATTATCCCGGCGATTTTTGTGCACGGCGCGATGCTGGCGACATTGTTTGCGCCCATGCACGAGACGGCTCACGGCACGGCTTTCAGGACGCTGCGGCTCAATGAGGCCGTCTTGTGGATTTGCTCGTTGATCTATATTTTTCCGCCTCACTGGTTTAGGTATCACCATGCGTTTCACCATACGTATACTCAGGTACGGCGCATGGATTCCGCAATGGTGCTGCCGAAACCGATCACACTGAAGGAATACCTGTTCTACGTTTCGGGACTGATGGTATGGAAACGCAATCTATCTTACCTGTTCGGCCACGCTCTTGGCCGCATAGATCCAGCAGAAAGATTGTATGCGCCCGAGGACCAATTTCCTGTTCTGATACGTCAGGCGCGCATCATGCTCTTCATCTACGCCACGGTTGGAATCGTTGCAGTTGCCTATGGCTCTTGGGCACCGGTTATCTACTGGCTCTTACCGCGAGTCGTAGGGGAATCATATGCGCGGTGGATTCGGGTTGCGGAGCATACCGGCTGCGCCGAAGGATCAGATCCTAGGGTTAATACTCGAACCACGCTGACTAATTCATTTATCCGCATCCTTTGGTGGAACATGCCTTATCACGCAGAACACCACCTATGCGCGTATATACCATTTCACGCTCTGCCGAAATTTCATCTTCAGGTTAGGGACAAGGTGACCGTGTCTTCAGGTGGATATTTCAGCGTACATGTGGATCTATTTCGTAAGTTTATACGGTTGCGACATGCCCCACGTGCGCAGTAAGTATATGATCGGTGGGTGAGAAAATCACAGCACAGGGGGAATGGAGGAGTTTGAAATGATAGGTACGAAACCGGGCAAATGGCATCGAGCCGCCGCGACATCGAATATTGAGGACGACGACGTATTAGGAGTACTTCTTGGCGATCAAGGGGAGCATGAAGTCGCCCTGTATAAGATCCAAGGAAACTTTTACGCAACGGCAGATCGTTGCACGCATCAGACAGCCCGTCTGTCGGACGGGCTGGTGATCGACGACTGCATCGAATGTCCGTTGCACCAGGGGCGGTTTCATGTTCCTACTGGAAAAGCTAAAAATGCGCCGGTCAGCATCGACCTAAAGACGTATCCGGTGAAAGTGGAGCAAGATGTGATCTATGTCCTGATCGAGGACACCCAGTTCGACTAACTGGACACTCAGCTAATGGTGCTCTGGATTTATCCTTATATCAATACCCAGCTAGAGGGATTAGAAAATACCTTCACAACAAATTTTCTACCTTAATGACTTCAGGCACAGGTTCATATCTAGTAAAAATAATATTTCTATAATTTAAAACAATATTCTAACTAATTAATCCTTTATAAAGGAACGCGAAATATGAATAAGCAGAACCTAATACTAGTAGCTTTTTTCATGTTTACCCTTTAGTTGTGGTGGCAGATATACCTAAAAAGTATTCGAACTCTCAGAAAGTGCAGTTTAATTAGTTAGGGAACATACTAATTGACCTTTCGTCTAGTGGTGACTAGATTTAAGGTTCTCTCTTGTATTTCAATTAATAATAAAAGGCCATCTATATTTTGCCAGATAACCTTGGAAGCTTTTTACAATAAAGTTCTTGATGTCTATGGGTAAACTACCAAGATTTGCCGACTCGTTCTAATTGGGAAAGGATTGGATCGAGAGTTTATCAATAGGAAATTTTCTACTTGTATAGCTCATGAAATACCATTATTTAATATGACATCTGGAGCAATTTGAATACCCTTATGATCGCTTTTTAAAATAGGATTAATGATGAGTGGTATAGCTAATGGTAGATCTGCGATTGAATTAACAAAAGCGATTGCAGAAAAAGAAATTTCTCCAGTTGAGTTAATGAAGGAGACTCTCGATCAAGCAGAGGCTTTGGAGTCTAAACTTAATTGTTTCGCTACTTATACGCCAGAGTTCGCGATGCATCAGGCAAAATTAGCGGAGCAGGCGGTAATGGATGGCGCACCTCTTGGCTTATTGCATGGACTTCCCGTCTCAGTAAAAGATCTCATATCAGTAAAAGATATACCTTTTTCCTCAGGCTCAAGAGCCTTGGTTAATAATATTGGCCTATATGACGCTCCATCTGTTGAGCGGCTTTTTAAATCTGGCGGGTGTTTAATAGGTAAAACGACTACCAGTGAGTTTGGATGTAAGGCGGTAGGCGATTCTCCTTTAACTGGGATAACTTGTAACCCATGGGATCTCAGTAAAACTCCCGGTGGATCAAGTGCTGGGGCGGCTGCGAGCATAGCTGCTGGCATTACTTCTATTGGTCTAGGAACTGATGGAGGTGGGTCAATACGTATACCCGCATCTCTATCAGGTATTTTTGGAATTAAAGCCCAGTTTGGACGGGTTCCTATTTTTCCTGTATCCGCTACTCCTACGCTAGCGCACGTTGGTCCATTAGCCCGCACCGTTCGTGATGCTGCACTTTTGCTAAAAGCTATTAGTGGCTTTGATAGGCGTGATCCATTTTCTTTATCTGAGTCTGTACCTGATTTTTTAGCTGCATGCGATCAGCCTATTAAGGGTATGCGGATTGCTTGGAGTAAGACGCTTGGGTATGCTAATGTTGACAAAGAGGTGACCGCGATTCTCGAGAAGGCAGTCAAAATTTTTGAAGATTTAGGCTGTCAAGTTATTGAGATTGATTCATTTTTTGAGTCTGACCCAATTGAATTATGGATGTCTGAATTTTATGCTGGTGTCGGAGTGCGGTTAAAAAATACGTTAAGAGACCAGCGTGAATTATTAGATCAAGCCGTAGCTAGTGTTTTAGATAATGCCCTAAGCCAAACTTCAGAAGAGTATTACTCCAATGTTTTTAAAAGATATGAATTTAGAGAAAAGGTAAGGATTTTTTTCGAAGATTTTGATTTATTACTTACGCCAACCTCACCATGCGCAGCATTTGATATAGGCTTGAATACGCCACCAAAATTAATAGATAGAAATATAGTTTCTTGGGTTTATTACACTTACCCATTCAATTTGACTGGGCAGCCTGCGGCCTCAATTCCCGCTGGATTTACCCAGGCAGGATTACCAGTAGGGATACAACTAGTTTCTAAGATTAATTCTGAGGTTGATATCTTTAGGGCTGCCTCTGCTTTTGAGGCAGCACAACCATGGATTAGCTACCATCCAAAACATTTTTATCCACTATAACTATTTAATTTTATTAAGAATAACTAGATATCAGAACAATTCGTTGAAGATAACCATGGACCTTCTAGCGATTGCTAAAAAAATCTGGGGTACTTGCAAAATCAACAACAAGAGGAGCCCGGATAAATTAAGGATACCGAACTACTGTCAAGATAGCCACTTACAATACTGAAGTCCTAGTATTGCAAAAAACTAGCGTAACTCTCTGAAGAACTCTAGAACTTCAGATGTCAATGCAGCAGGTTGTTCCATTGCGGCGAAATGGCCTCCCTTGGGCATCACACTCCATCGCCGTATATTGCTGAAGACCATTTCTGCAATTATCCGTGGAGGACGCAGGATTTCAAATGGGAACTGCGCATAGCCTATCGGCACATCGATAGTTTTTCCTTCAGGCACTATTGAGGGGCTATGTAGCCGGTCGTAATATGGCCAAAACGAAGCACCAATACAACCGGTGAACCAATAAAAACTGATATTTGCTAGCATCTTGTCACGGTTGATGGCGCTATCGGGATTGCCGCCACAATCTGTCCAACTACGGAACTTTTCAACCATCCAAGCTGCAAGTCCTACTGGGGAATCGATTAGAGCGAAGGATAGAGTCTGGGGCTTCGTTCCCTGGATCCACTGGTAACCAGTTTCTTCGGCATTGAAGTGTTTTAGTTGGGCAACAAAGTTCTGAACTTCAGGCGATTGATCCTGATAAAGTGCTGGATCGCGCTTTATCGCGCCAAGAAAGTTAAGGTGAATGCCTTTAAGTCGATCAGCGTGATGCAGGCTCAGACTAGTCGAAATCGTAGAGCCCCAATCACCACCTTGAACGCCAAATTGATCATAACCAAGTGCTGACATTAACTCGGCAACGATATCAGCCATCTGCTTTACTCCAAAGCGTTTTTGTCCCTGCTGGAATGAAAGACCGAAGCCGGGTAAGGAGGGCGCCACTACCGTAAAGGCATCGGCTGGGTCACCCCCAAAAGCAGCCGGATCTGTTAAACGTGGAATGATGTCAAGGAACTCGAATACTGAACCTGGCCAACCGTGTAATAAAAGTAGGGGCATCGGATTTGGCCCCTTTCCCTGAACATGAAGCGTATGGATGTTTATTCCAGAGATAGGAACCATATGCTGGACAAAGGCATTGAGGTCAGCTTCTTGGGCACGCCAGTCAAAGTCACTGAGCCAATATCTTACTAGATTGTGTAAATAACCAACATCAGTACCGAAGGCCCAGGGAGCATCTGGCGCCTGATCCGGCCAACGTGTTAGTGCAAGCCGCGACCTAAGGTCGGTGATTTCGTTATCGGAAACGTGGTATTTAAAAGAATTCATAGTTATGGTTATACAACTTTTCAATACGTAAATTAAGCTTGAGCTAGATTAAGGCTAGGATTTATATTTTATTGATCATTACTTTCAGTAACGCTTGTAGAGTTAATTAATCTAATTTCCTAGGCCCAGACTCAAGTCCTAGAGGGCCAAATTAACTAACTAGTATTTTTATAATTACAACTTACTTCATCTTGCTTTGATAAGAATGCTTTTAATGTAGTTGCTCGACTCGGCCCCTTCCCATTGAGATCAGTTTTAGCTTGTAGGGGTTGCCCTGGCGCACTCTTTTGCGCAATAGCCTGAATAGTTTTAGGTGTTGCTTCAGACATACCAATACCAAAAGCAATTCTGGCGCACTGCTGCATAACTCGGTGGCGCAGCATCCTTCTAGGCATTTTTTGCCAGATAGCGTGATCGTTTTGGACTTCAAGCAAGTATTCGCGTACCGTCGTTGGAATAGCTCGGTCAGTACGGTAAATAGAGCAGCTAATCCAAGTGGGAACATTATTAATGCTTTCCGGTGATTCAGTAAACTCAATCCCGCAAAAGGCGGGGTGTTGATTCATTAATTTAGACCAACCATCTACAGTAATAAAGACTTGCCAAGATCCATCTTCATATTGAGTGAGGCTTACTTCATCTTTGATTGGGTCAAGCCGGTGTTCACTTGCGGTACGCAGTAAAGAAAGAATTACTTTGGCGGGTGCCAATGGGTTTAAGTCAAGCCAGGCTTTTAGCTCCTCGTGCTCTAAGCCAAGGATGCTGGCGGTTTTAGTAACTTCTTTTGCAATGAGCTGCTCAATTAAATCTATGGGCTGATTGTGGGCCGCACCCCTTATTTGCCTTATCTGAGATATCTGAGAAGCTTCATGAGCGATTGGTTCAAGTAGATCCTCTCGCAAATCTACAATTGTGTGTAGCTCCTTAGGACTATTTGCAGTTTTTCTTTTCATGGCTTTCTCCTAATTGGTTTTGAACTCTTTAATTAATAAGCGCCGTGAATTCTGTACTGGGCTTTTGTACTTAGCGCATAGATCTGGATGATCAAGCTCTAACCGCTTGGTATCTAAGCGAAAGCTGGGCTTGGGCGCTTTCCAGGTTGCTAGCGTTTGATTTTGATAGGTAAGTAACTCAGCATTCTCTAGCTGCCCCATTACATGCTGCTTAATTACTGAGATCTCTTCTTCTTTAGTACTGATTTCTGCGTTGAGTAAATGTAAGCGGGTAATTTGCTTCACGGTTTCTAAATTGGCTTCAATCGATTGCTCTGCATTGCCGCGCTTAAAGAGAGCCTGGTAATCAGCTTCACTTTGTGGGGGTGGGGGAAGATCCTTTAGTACATAGTCCTGCCAAAAGCTAGAGGCCTTTTCTAATAGGAGGTCTTCTAGTTCTTTGTCACGCAGAATTTGGTAGATCCGAAAGTCACTATTACCAAAAAGGACTGCCAGATCTGCTTCATCAATCCCTGTAATTGCTTGGTACCAAGCGCACTGACACAAATAACTCATGGGTACCTGATCGGATCCGATATCACCCCAATCACTTTGGGTAAATGGGTTTGCTGTTTTGCATTCCAAAATCTTCGTTGGTGCCATAGCAATACCATCACCATGAACAAAGCGATCGATGTGCGCGCTCATATAGGAGTACTGGGAATGTAGGTAAATGGATTCATCATGAATAAGCTCAAGCCCTGTATAACGCGCGTATTCGCTAGCAACAAACTCCTCGGCAAAGGACCCAAAGCGTAGCGGCAGGGAATCCAAGGCTTTCACCTCCTTACCTGTTTTTTCCATCCAGACATCAAGGGCACTGCGAAATTTGGATAAGCCCAAAATGGCGCCAATGTCAGACCCCCCTATATATTTAGTGCGATCCTGTGTAAAATCTTGATTAATAAGCATTTTTTATCCTTTATAAACAATAAAATATTGAACTACTAGAATATTTTATCCTATTATAGCTAATTATTATTGTGATTACAAGTAGTCAAATAAAAGCCGCGCGCGCTCTTTTGGGCATTACTGCTACCAAACTTGCAGAACTATCTGGTGTGGCGTTTACTACCATTGTTCGACTTGAGTCCTCCGAAGGTATTCCGTCAGGTCAGGTAAAAACTTTGGACGCAGTACAGCGTGCAATAGAAGATGCCGGCATCGAATTCATCGGCACGCCAGAAGAGGGCGCTGGGGTGAAGTGGAAATCTAGCTTTGCAAATAAATAGCTATGGGACGCGGCGTTGAGGTTAGTAAGGGGCGTTATATTGATATTTCAGGGGATCCGCCTACCCATGAACAAGCGCTTCAAGAAAAAATTCGCAAACTTTTAGAAAAAGCCAGATTTAAGCGCGCGACCTTAAGATCATCCATTCGCATTACCCAAGCGATTCTCAATTGCGAAGAGCACCGCGCAGCACCCTACAACAGTTACAAAGGTAAAAAAGTTACCCGCATCTCATTTGGAGGTGTTCGTAAGGAAGGTAGAAACGATGAAGAGTTATTGCGCTTTCAGTTTATTAGCGCAATTTGGTCCAGCTGGAATGAGGGCACAGAAATAAAGCCAACTATCAATAATAAGGGTGATGAGCAAACTCCATTTGTTGAATTTGCCATGCCTTTTTTTAAATTAGCGCAAATTGGTAAGGTATTGACACACTTAGAGGACTATGAGTCTTACCGCCAAGCCTTACTCAAAAAAAATCAAACCTATGAAGAGTGGAAAGCAGAACGCCTGCAAGTAAAAGCCTTTAGAAAAAATTTGCAAATAAAAGAATAATTTTTAGATTTTGGGTTTGTTTCCGGGGGGTATTTACCAAAAAAGTGCCTAGAAAATAATAGAAGATTTTCTCGCTGTGAGAAAGTCATTAACCTATTATTAGGAGATTTAAAATGGCTAAAACCATTCAGAAGCAAACCGGTCCTAAATCTATTGCCGGCAAAAAGATAGTAGCAAAAAATGCGCGCAAAGGGAATATCTTTACTAAGGGCTATTTACCCAGTGAAGATGTCACACAAAAGCAAGTTGAGTTTGAAGCGATGTGCGATCAGTGGAAGGCCTATGATCCCAGTAGGCAGTTGGTATTACGAACCATTGAGCAAGCAAGCTTAGGCCTTGAGCGCATGATGGCTGTTGAAAAAATCAAAATTGAAGCAGCGATGCAGTCCCTCGATATTGTACAAAAATTTACTATACGTGCAGGCTTAAGTGCGATGCTTGGCAATTCGCTTCCGGCTTGGTATTTTATGGAGAATGATGGCGGACAAAAAAAGTATGCCATCTACCTCGATTTGGTGTGGCAGCAAGCAGAAGAACTACGTGTAAAGTTTAGTGATCGCATCGTGCCACAGATTAAGGAATACTTTCCTGATCTGTATCACTACATCATGCAAAATCAACCCGCAAATGCTTCATTTTTGATGGTGCTTGGCCAGCGCTACCAAAAATCAGCTGTCACATTAAACCTAACTGAGCTCATGAATTCTCTAACCTCAAAGTTTGGCGATCACCTAACCTGGGCACAGGATCCGGCGCGCTATCAACTCATTATTAATGGTATCCGCGCTGAGCAAATGTATGAGGTGATGGATTTAGAGCGCAATAACCGGATAGCTACGAGTTTACAAAATCGTATCTTTAAGGCTTACCAAGCTTTAAGTTACTTTAATCAGATTGAAGCAAGGGATGTGCAGCAGGTTATAGAAAAAGCCCAGCTACCGATTCTTGCAATGGATGAGCCTGAACCCGATTCTGAGAGCAAGGCGGAAGAGGAAAGTGCAAATGTGGTTGATGAAAAAGTAGTTTGATATACGAAAAAAGTGCCATTTTGAAAAAACGAAATGGCACTTTTCTAAAGTAAATCAAGCACTTAATGATTTTAGATTAAGGATGAATTGCGAGAGGTCCTTACTAGTGTATTGCTAACTAAGCAATCTTGGTTTTAAGGATTGGCAAGCCAGCGACATAACCTTCAAGCACATCCCCTTTTTTTACTGCAGCTACACCGGCAGGGGTGCCAGAAAAGATTAAATCACCTGGTTCTAGTGCAAATAAGGTAGATAGATAGGCAATCGTGTCAGGCACAATCCAAATCATCATGGCAAGATCACCTTCTTGTTTAATCACGCCATTGACTTTGAGATTAATGAGTCCTTTGGCCAGATGGCCGCATTGACTGACTGGAACAAGGCTTGCGCAGGGTGCTGATTCATCAAAGGCTTTACCGGTATCCCAAGGGCGCCCCATTTTTTTTGCCTCACCTTGTAAATCGCGGCGCGTCATATCAAGACCCACGCCATAACCCCACACATGATTAAGTGCATCAGCGGGTGCAATGTTAGAGCCACCAATACCAATAGCTACGACCATTTCAATTTCATGATGCAGATCTTGCGTTAAAGAGGGGTATTGCATGTCTTTACCATCGGTCACAATTGAAGTGGCTGGCTTCATAAAAAAGAAGGGCGGTTCACGGTCGGGATCATGGCCCATTTCACGGGCATGGTCAGCGTAATTACGACCTACACAATAGATGCGGTTAACAGGAAAGCGACGGCTATCACCCTCAATTGGAATGGAGTTGACTTTTGGGGCGGCGATAACAAATTCGGTACTCATGATGGTCCTTTGAGGGGGATAAAATGGAAATTGCTAGTTACTATAGCATCAGTTACAAGGCCATACTTCAATGCTAGAATCAAAATCAATTATTAGAAAAAACATGAATTAATAGGAGATATGCTTGATGGGATACTTGCCGAACTTGGTTGCTTGCTTAGCATTTCTGGTGGGCACTATTTTTATGCCGTTTTCGGTGCACGCTCAAGCTGATTACCCCAATAAACCGATTCGGCTCATTATTGGCTTTCCGCCAGGGGGCTCTACTGATATTGTCGGTCGAATCGTTGCGCAGAAGTTAGGTGAGCGCCTTGGCCAGACGATAGTTGTTGAAAATCGGGCTGGAGCAGGCGGCACGATTGGTGCAGAGTTGGCTGCCAAAGCAGCGCCTGACGGGTATACCCTAACGATCGGCACTACCAGCACTCATGCCGTTGCTGCAGGGGCTTATTCGAAGTTACCGTATGACCCTGTTAAGGGTTTTATGCCCATTTCTTTGGTAGCGGTAACACCCTATTTATTAGTAGTGAATCCCAAAGTGCCCGCAAATAATTTGGCAGAGTTAGTAGCTTTAGCCAAAAGCCAACCTGGCAAACTCAATTATGCTTCAGCCGGCAATGGCTCAACCACCCATTTAGCGATGGAAATGTTAAATGATGTGGCGGGCATTAAAGTGGTGCATGTTCCTTATAAAGGAAATGCCCAAGCCGATTTAGCAATTCTGTCGAATGAAGTTCAGGTATTGTTTGGTTCAATGCCCGCTTTATTACAAAATGCTAAAGCAGATAAAGTCAGGCCTTTGGCAGTAGGTAGTGCTAAGCGCTCAGTTGCCTTACCAAATGTACCTACGGTTGCTGAAAGCGGGTACCCCGGCTTTGAGGCGGCACTTTGGTTGGGAGTTTTAGCTCCGGCTGGCACCCCTAAGCCAATTATTGAGCGATTAAACAAAGAGTTGGTCAGTATTGTGGCTACGCCTGATTTTAAAGTGCTGATGGAGAAGAATGGTGCAGAACCCATCAGTAATTCGCCCGATCAATTTGGCAGCATGATACGTGCTGAAGTAGAGCGGTATGGCAAAGTTGTTAAAAATATCGGCCTTAAATTAGACTAAGTAAAGACCAAAAATAGTGCAAAATAGCGTGATTCATTTTATCCACCAACAGTAGAAAGTAAGACCATGGCCACCAAGAAATCCCCAAGTAAAAAAATGGCCTCTAAAAAAGCAGTTAAAAAAGGTGTTAAGCGCGTTGCCACTAAAAAGCCAGCAGTAAAAAAGCCAACTGCTAAGGCCGCAGCTAAGCCAGTAGCAAAAAAACCTGCAGCGAAAAAGCCAGCAGCAAAGAAGTCAGCCGCTAGATCGAATGCTAAAGCGACCCCTTCTACTGCAGTGAAAAAAGTGCAAATTGAAACTTTTGATCAGCCACTTGAAACGCTATCGCAGTTACAACCCATTACTTACGCTTTAATGCGTTGGGCTAAAAGCTTAGGCTTTCAAGATTCGATTGAAATCGATCCCGATGGTAATGGCGCGCAGTGGGAATTAACCGTTGAATCGAGTAATTCTAAAATTGAGTATCAGTGCTTCTTTAATACCTTTGAAGAAAGCGGCTTAATTACGATGTCGATTTATTATCTTGATCATGAGATTCCTGCAAAGAATTTAAGTAAAGCAAAAGATTTAATTTTGCAAAGCAACTTGAACTGTTTTGTTGGTCAGTTTCAATTAGCCAATGAAGATAAATTCTTGCGTTATTACTCAGCAGTTGATCTTGAGGATATTGAAGCCATTGATCCCCGCTTAATTGGTAATATGTTCCATGCTGGTAACCAGTTTATGGGCGGCTTTATCGATCAGTTTATTAAGATCGCGATCAAGGCACGCTAAAAGGCACTAAAAACCAAAAAGGCTTTAAAGACATAATCGCCTTTAAAGCCTTATAAAAACTGGTTGCGGGGGCAGGATTTGAACCTACGACCTTCGGGTTATGAGCCCGACGAGCTGCCAGACTGCTCCACCCCGCGTCTGAGCCTTTGATTCTAGCATTTTTAAGCCTATTTTGTCGAGCCTTACAGGCTTTTAAGGGTATATTGTGTCAATTAATCGGGAAAAATAAGGGCTCAAAGGAGTAATATATTGCCTTGCAATATCAATTTGAGGTTAAGTAATGTCGGTTAGCAATCCCGAATATTCAGAATCGACGTTACTACGTCCTATCGAAATTTCTCATGGTGCCCATCACGAACATCGCGGTGCCTTACCTGGTCTAGTCGTTGCAGCTATTGGTGTGGTCTTTGGCGATATTGGTACTAGCCCACTGTATGCTTTAAAAGAATGTTTTAGTGTTGCCCACGGCATTCCATTTTCAGCAGAAGCAGTCTATGGTGTGATCTCGATGGTGTTTTGGGCATTTACCATCGTCGTTTCATTAAAGTATGTGCTCTTCATTATGCGTGCTAATAATCAGGGCGAGGGCGGCACTTTAGCTTTAATGGCTTTGGCATTACGCTCGGCACCGGTTGGCTCTCGCCGTGCGATGACCTTAATGATGATGGGCGTGTTTGGCACTTGCATGTTTTATGGTGACGCCATTATTACGCCAGCAATTTCGGTTTTATCTGCTGTTGAGGGGCTTGAAGTTCTTTCGCCAAACTTAACTACTTACGTTATTCCTGTGACTTTAGCAATTTTGACTGGATTATTTTTAATTCAGAAAAAAGGCTCGGCATTAGTGGGTAAATTATTTGGCCCCATCATGGTTACTTGGTTTGTGGTTTTGGGTGTGATGGGTATTTACCAAATTATTAGTAATCCCATTATCTTGCTCGCCTTTAATCCCCTATACGCAATTGATTTCATGCTCAACCATGCGTTGCAGGGCTTTATTGTGCTCGGTGCAGTATTTCTGGTGCTAACAGGTGCTGAGGCTTTGTATGCCGATATGGGGCACTTTGGTATTAAGTCGATTCGGGTGGGTTGGTTCTTTTTAGTGATGCCCTGTTTATTATTAAATTACTTTGGTCAGGGAGCCATGCTGCTACTCAACCCTGAGACAGCAAAAAATCCCTTCTATTCCATGGTGCCCGATATATTTGTATTTCCCTTAATTATTTTGGCAACGCTAGCGACAGTCATTGCTTCGCAAGCTGTTATTTCTGGGGCATTTTCCATTACTAGCCAAGCTATTTTGTTGGGTTTCTTGCCACGCATGAAGATTCAACATACGTCGGATAAGTCGATCGGACAAATTTATATTCCTTTAGTCAATTGGATTTTATTTATCTTTGTGATTGTGATTGTGTTGGCATTTAAAAAGTCTGAAAATTTAGCCGCTGCTTATGGCATTGCAGTTACAACAACCATGATTATTGATACGGTTTTAGCTGCAATTGTGATGCGGGTTTTATGGCGCTGGAATGCCTATTTAGTTACCCTTGTGATTTCCGCTTTTTTATTTGTCGACGCCGCCTTCTTTACCGCTAACTTATTAAAAGTATTAGAGGGGGGCTGGTTCCCCTTACTGCTTGGTGCCATTTGTTTCATGCTGCTCTTAACCTGGTATCAGGGCCGACAAATGATGCGTGAGAGGGCAGTAAATAATGGCATTAAGCTCGATTCTTTCATGAGCTCCTTATTAAAGCATCCTCCCCATCGCGTAGAGGGCACCGCGGTTTTTCTTACTGCGCATGTTGATTACTTGCCGGTGTCTTTCTTGCATAACTTAAAGCACAATCATGTCTTGCATGAACGGGTTTTCTTCTTGAAAGTGAGTATTTGGGATATACCCCGAGTGCGAAATGAAGACCGTATTACTCTAAGTGAAATTGAGCCGAATATTTTTATTGTGCGGGCGGTGTATGGCTTTAATGAAACCCCTGATATGAGTCAAATCATGCATTTGATTGAGACTAAAGCGAACTTGAAATTCGACTTGATGAGTACCTCATTTTTCTTATCGCGTGACACCATTGTGCCTACTGATATGAAAGGCATGGCTCTTTGGCGTGAAGCCATATTTGCCTGGATGTATCAAAACGCGAGCCGTCAATCTGACTTTTTCAAAATTCCGGCAAATCGCTTAGTTGAATTAGGCGCAAAGGTTGAGATTTGAAAGCCGTATTTGCTGCGCTTACTATGGTATTTGCCATTTTGTGTTGCGCTAATTCAGTATGGGCTAATACTCCTGAGGAAGATGAGTTAGCAGAGCTGAATAAAATTGAAGCGCAATTACTATTACAGCGTCAGTGGATTGATTACCGTTGGAAAAAAGCCTCTGCAGCATGTTACAAAGATTTCTTCGTAACCTATTGCTTAAAAGGCACGCGCGCTGATTATCGCGAAGAAATTGATCCCATTCGTGCGCAAGAAGTGGCTTTACATGAAAGCCAGCGGATTGTGCGCGACAAAATTAAAGATGCCAATGATGCCAAGCGGGCTGCTGAGCGCGCTGATCCCGCAAAAGCAGTGCAACGTGCTGATAATAAAAAAGCGTTTGAACAAAAACAAAAAGACGAAGCTGAACGTGCCGCTGATTTAGAAAAACGCCGTAAAGATGCGCCACGGCGTGCGCAAGAAAATAAAGCGGGTACTCAACTCGATTAATTTCCTATGGCAAAAGTAAAAACAATATACGTGTGCCAAGCTTGTGGCGGCACTTCTGCTAAATGGCAGGGCCAATGCCCAACTTGTCAAGCATGGAATACGCTGGAGGAAAGCATTGCTGAAACACCCAGTGCACCTCGCTTTCAGGGTTTAGCACAAGCGATTCCACGGCAAAAATTAGCCACCATTCAAGCGGAAGATTTGCCGCGCCTTCCTACTGGCATTGAAGAGTTTGATCGGGTTCTGGGTGGCGGTTTAGTGCCTGGCGGAGTGGTGTTACTTGGCGGAGACCCTGGTATTGGTAAATCAACTTTACTACTGCAGGCCTTAGCGCAAATGAGCGCGGCTGGAGTTTCAGCGTTATATAGCAGTGGCGAAGAATCGGCTGCTCAAATTGCACTGCGTGCTAAACGGATTGATTTAAAAGCCCCTCAGCTTGAAGTATTGGCCGAAATTCAGTTAGAAAAATTGTTAATGATCATGGATACGGTGCGCCCGCAAGTAGTCGTGGTTGATTCGATTCAAACGATTTATTCCGAAGCCTTTAGCTCTGCACCAGGATCAGTTGCGCAGGTGCGCGAGTGCGCAGCCCAGTTAACCCGTTTTGCAAAGTCCACGGGCATTTGTGTTTTATTGGTCGGTCATGTGACTAAGGACGGTCATTTAGCTGGCCCACGGGTGCTTGAGCACATTGTCGATACCGTTTTGTATTTTGAGGGTGATACCCACTCGAGTTTTCGTTTAGTACGCGCGATTAAAAACCGTTTTGGTGCAGTGAATGAACTTGGTGTTTTTGCTATGACGGAAAAGGGTTTACGGGGGGTATCAAACCCTTCAGCCATATTTCTTTCGCAGCATGCTGAAATGGTGCCAGGTGCTTGTGTATTAGTAACGCAAGAAGGTAGTCGCCCCTTATTAGTGGAGATTCAAGCCTTAGTTGATACCGCGCATATTCCCAACCCGCGTCGCTTGGCAGTAGGTTTAGAGCAGCACCGTTTAGCCATGCTCTTGGCGGTCTTGCATCGCCACGCTGGGATTGCTTGCTTTGACCAAGATGTTTTTTTGAACGCAGTTGGTGGAGTCAAGATTTCTGAGCCCGCGGCTGACTTAGCGGTGTTGCTAGCGATTCAATCCTCGATTCGTAACCGCGCTTTACCGCGTGAATTAATTGTTTTTGGTGAAGTCGGTTTGGCTGGCGAAATCCGGCCGTGTCCACGGGGTCAAGAGCGTTTGAAGGAGGCTGCTAAATTGGGCTTTACTGTTGCCATTATTCCTAAAGCGAATATGCCCAAAACTAAAATTGCTGGTCTACGCATTATTAGCGTTGAGCGCATTGATGAGGCGATTGCTGCGGCTAATGATTTAGAGTTAGCGTAAGTCTTCAGCCTGAATGAGGACCACTTGCTGATTGCCAGCTGATACCTCCATCCAAATAACGGGTATCTGGGGAAAAGCCAAATGAAAGTGCTCGGCCTCATTACCAATTTCAATTAAGAGTGCGCCGCGCTCATTTAGATAGTCTGGCGCAGCATCAATAATGCGCCGGATCAAATTCATCCCATCGCTGCCACCCGCTAAAGCAATTGCTGGCTCAGCTTGATACTCTGCTGGTAAGGCTTGCATTGATGCGTCGTTGACATACGGTGGGTTACAGATAATTAAATCAAAACGTTCTTCTTCATTCGGATCGGGTAAAGCGTCAAATAAATCACCATGCAAAAGCTCTATTTGTTCGCTAAACCCATGGCGCTTTAAATTCCGCGCGGCTAAAGCTAGGGCGGGCATACTAATATCACAGGCTGTAACGCGAATATCGGGGCAAGCTAGGGCAGCCAAAATAGCTAGCGAGCCATTGCCAGTACAAAGGTCGAGTACCTTACCATCAGCTGGCAGCCAAGGCTCGAGATCGCCTGATGTAATCAGTTCGGCAATAAACGAGCGGGGCACAATGCTTTGCTCATTGCAATCAAATGGCACCCCCATTAACCACGCCTCTTCCAGTAAGTATGCAAGTGGCTTACGGCTACGAATGCGTTCAGTAGCAATGGCTAAGGCATGCGCTTGTTGTGCGCTAGTTAATTCAGTATGCATTTGCTCAAGTGCTGCACTGGGACTTAAACCCAACTCTTTACTGACAATCCAGAGTGCTTCGCTTTGGGCATCGATAGCACCATGACCAAAATGCAAGTTAGCCATAGCCAGCTGCGTAGCTAGCTGTTGGCAGCATGCTTCAATTGAAATCGGGTTAGCAGCAGAAGGCTGCTGTGGCGCTAGAGGCTCAGGGTCCATGAAGGGAATATTTTGCGGAAGGGATTCTAGTGCCAGCTTAGAGGGATAACGATTAAGCCAGCAGATTTTCTAAAACGCGTCGATAGATATTTTTGAGAGGTTCAATATCGTTTATTGAAACACACTCATTGAGCTTATGGCTAGTAGAATTTATTGGACCAAATTCGACTACCTCTTTACAGATTTGCGAGATGAAGCGACCATCGCTAGTGCCACCGGTGGTAGAAAGCTCAGTAACTACCTGAGTTTCAGTTTGAATCGCCTCTTGGAGTGCAAGCGCTAAGGCCCCTTTTGGCGTCAGAAAAGGGCTAGCACCTAGCTTCCAATCGATTGCATAGTCAAGTTTAGCTTCATCCAAAATTGCACTAACCTTTGCGCGTAACGCTTCTGGGGTACTGGCAGATGAAAAGCGAAAATTAAATTCGACGGTCATTTCCCCGGGAATAATGTTATTTGCACCAGTGCCAGCATGAATATTAGAGATTTGAAATGTGGTTGGCTGGAAATAGTCGTTACCCTGATCCCATTCGGTGCTGGCTAAGGTAGCAATCGCCCCAGCCGCTAAATGAATGGGGTTGGCACCGAGGTGAGGGTAAGCAATATGGGCTTGAATGCCTTTGACACTGAGCTTCCCAGATAAAGACCCGCGCCGACCATTCTTAATCATGTCCCCTAAGCGATTGACTGAGGTGGGCTCGCCAATGACACAGTAATCTAAGGCTTGACCGCGTTTTTTGAGGCGTTCACACATCACTACCGTGCCATCGTGTGCAGGGCCTTCTTCGTCACTAGTGAGGAGAAAAGCAATGGTGTCCGCATGATTGGGGTTACTTCGTACGTATTCTTCAGTGGCCACGACAAAAGCCGCTAATGAGGTTTTCATATCTGCTGCACCACGTCCAAAGAGGTAGCCATCACGCTCACTTGGGGTAAAGGGGTTGCTATCCCATTTGTCTAATGGACCCGTGGGCACGACGTCGGTATGGCCCGCAAAGACAAAGACTTTTCCAGCTTTGCCTAGCTTGCCTAATTTAATGGCCCATAAATTCGTTACAGAAAAATCTGCCGGACCACTGATCACCGTTTCAATCTCAAAACCGAGCGCTTTTAAACGTCCAGCGATGACCTGCTGGCAACCACCATCGGCTGGCGTAATCGAGTGGCAAGCGATGAGCTCTGCAGTTAAATCGGCGGTAGCCGAATGGGTGGCTAAAGGCATGCTTAGTCGCGTAATAACTCATTAATAGCGGTTTTGGCCCGCGTTTGTGCATCGACTTTTTTAACAATAATAGCCGCGTAAAGGCTATATTTGCCATCGCTTGAGGGTAGTGAGCCAGGCACCACAACTGAGCCTGCTGGTACGCGACCATAATGGACTTCGCCAGTGTCGCGATCATAAATTTTGGTACTTTGGCCAAGGTATACGCCCATGGAAAGAACGCTATTTTCTTCGATAATGACACCCTCAACGATTTCTGAGCGAGCGCCAATAAAGCAGTTATCTTCAATAATGACGGGTCCAGCTTGAATGGGTTCGAGTACCCCACCAATGCCGACACCACCGGAAAGATGGACATTTTTACCAATTTGGGCGCATGAGCCAACGGTGGCCCAGGTATCGACCATCGTGCCTTCATCTACATAGGCACCAATGTTGACATAAGAGGGCATCAGAACCACATTTTTGCCAATAAAGCAGCCTCGTCTAGCCATTGCAGGCGGGACAACGCGATAGCCGCCAGCAGCAAAATCGGCGGCCGTAAAGTTTTCGAACTTGCTGGGAACTTTGTCGTAAAACTGGGTATACCCTCCAGCTCCCATGGGCTTGTTATCTTCCAGGCGAAACGAGAGTAAAACAGCCTTTTTAACCCACTGATTGACCTCCCACTGGCCTCTGCCCTTTTTTTCAGCAACCCGAATATGGCCCGAATTAAGACCCTCAAGAACTGCAATTACAGCCTTGCGGATATCGGCGGAAACGTCTTGAATAGAAAGGTTGGCACGGTTTTCCCATGCTTGTTCAATGATGCTTTGTGGTGATTGGCTCATACTTTTTAGTTAACTATCAGATTGTTAAGGGGTTTTGTTCTAGGAGGACGAATTATCATTATATCGGTGGGTCAAAAATGGGTGTTGATGCCCCTAACTTGCTATCATCTTCCACAGTGCCATTTGTCATTAAATTGCCTTTTTAATCCCTTTCTTTACAAAGTACGCCGTGCAACTTAAATCAATCAAACTCTCAGGCTTTAAATCTTTTGTTGATCCCACTCATTTTGAATTACCTGGTCAATTGATTGGTGTAGTGGGGCCCAATGGTTGCGGTAAGTCAAACATTATTGATGCGGTTCGCTGGGTTTTGGGTGAGTCACGTGCCAGTGAGTTGCGTGGCGAATCAATGCAAGACGTGATTTTTAATGGCTCTGGTTTGCGTAAACCATCGGGCCGCGCCAGTGTGGAATTAATTTTTGATAATGCTGATGGACGCGCGCAAGGGCAGTGGAGTAGTTTTGGCGAACTCTCGGTAAAGCGGGTGTTAACTCGTGATGGCAATTCTAGTTACTATATTAATAATCAAGTAGTACGCCGTAAAGATGTACAAGATATCTTTTTAGGCACTGGCATGGGGCCACGTGGTTATGCCATTATTGGTCAGGGCACGATTTCTCGAATTTTAGAATCTAAACCAGAAGAGTTGCGGGTTTTTCTTGAAGAGGCTGCGGGCGTTTCAAAATACAAAGAGCGGCGCAAAGAAACTGCCGCAAGGCTAGAAGATACCCAAGAAAATTTAGTGCGCGTACAAGATATTTTGCGCGAGCTGGAATTGCAATTAGCGCGCTTAGAAAGTCAAGCGACAGTTGCTGAGCGCCATAACCAGTTGCAAACCGAAATGAAAGCGCAGCAGCAATTATTATGGTTTGTACGCCAAACCGAGGCAGGCAAAGAGCAAGAACGTTATGCCAATGCAATTCGTGACTCACAAGTGCAATTGGAAGAGCAAACAGCGAAGTTACGGCACGCCGAAACCGAACTAGAAACGATGCGTACTCGGCAGTACGCCTTACAAGATAAAGTCTCTTTAGCCCAAGGGGATTTATATCAAACCAACTCAGATGTAAGTCAAGTTGAGTCACAAATTAAATATGTGCAGGAATCTCGCTTGCGTTTACAGCAACAAACCCAAGACCTACAAGCCCAACTACAGCGTTGGACCACGCAAGAAACCGATGCCGCGCAAGCCCAACGTAGTACCGAGCATGAATTAAGTGCCGCTTCTGACCATGAGCAAGTGATGTCAACTGAGCTTGCTGATTTGCAGGCCGATGCACCCATTAAAGAAACTGCGTTTCAAGATGCCACAAAAAGTGTTGATGACTTACGAATTGCTTTAGCTAATGTCGATCAGCGCTTAGCGAGTTTAGGAGAGCGCATCAAGGCGGTAGCTGAGCAAATGGAAGATGCAAAAGGTCGCGAGGCGCGTTTAACAGCAGAATTGCAAGGCTTGCGACAACCTGATGCAGAAGCCTTAAAAATGGCCCTCGATCGCTATGCAGTTGCGGCGCGCAAGGTTGAAGAGAGCAAAGTCCAGGCAGCAGAAACCCAGGCGCGCGTACCCGCTACAGATGCTGCTCGTCAAGCGGCTATGGAAGAAATTCAAACGGCAAATCAAGATCTAGCGCAAACCGAAGCCAAATTAACTGCCTTAACAGCGCTGCAAGCGAGTGTGCAAGCCCAAGGAAAAATTGGCCCATGGCTAGACAGTAAAGGCTTAAAAGAGAGCAAGCGCCTATGGCAAGACATTAAGGTTGAAAAGGGTTGGGAGCCAGCATTGGAATCGGTGTTACGCGAACGGCTTGCCGCCTTAACTGGCAAGGATGTTAAAGCTGCGCTGACATTAGCTAAAGACGCCCCTCCAAGTCGTTTGGCGATTTTATTAACCGATGGTTTAAAAACGGTGACGCTGAATGTGCCGACGGGTTTTACCCCTTTAATGACGCGGGTGCAATGTGTGGCAGGATCGAGTATTCAGCTAGTACTGCAAGAGTGGCTAAATGCTATTTTTATCGCCGATAGCTTAGATGATGCTTTGCAGCGGCGCGAAAAATTACCCCTTGGTGCAGCCTTTGTCACCGCACAAGGTCATCTAGTAACTCGCGTAGGTGTGCAACTGTATGCGGCTGATTCGGAGCAGGCTGGGATGTTAGCTCGTGCGCAAGAGATGGAGGGGCTGGAAAAACAATTACGCGCGCAACGCCTCATGCAAAGCGAGTTACAAGGTGCCTTAGATCAATGTACTGCAAACTATCAAGCTGCCTTACAAGCCGCTGAGCGTGCTCGACTCAATGCCGAGGGGGCTGTGCAAACAGCCCATGGTTTTGAAGTTGAGCAAATGCAGTTAAGTCAGGCCGAAGAGCAATATACCTTGCGGGCTACCCAAATTAACACGGAACTAACTGAATTAAGTCAGCAAATTGAGCAAAGTAATTTACAGGTAGAACAAGCCAGAGCTGACTTTAATCAATCCGAGCAAACCCAAGCGAGTACGCAGACAGAATTGACAGCTGCTCACCAGCAATATGAGTTAGCTACGCAGGCTCGTGACCAACTACGTGAGGCCTTACGAACTGCTGAAATGGCGGCGCAGGAAGCAGCTTTTGCAGCCCGCTCTTTACAGCAACGAATTACCGATTTGCAGCGCGACCAAACTACGGCGCGTACCCAAATTATGGAAATTCAAGATAAATTTGCCGCCGCTGAAACTGAGTTAGCAGGTTTAAGTGATGAAGATGCTCAGGATAAGTTACAAACTTTACTGGTGACTCGTACTGATCGTGAAACTGCCTTAGCGAATGCGCGTACAGAACAGGATGCATTACTACATGAGTTGCGTGAAGCAGATGAAGCACGGATGTTGGTAGAGCGTACCCTACAACCATTGCGTGATAAAGCGACTGACTTGCAATTACGGGAACAGGCTGCACGTCTCAATTATGAGCAATTTGCCACTTTATTATCAGATGCTGAAGCTGATCTTGATAGTCTTGAGGTTCGCTTTAGCACTGATTTAAAAGTCAGTAGTTTACAAAGCGAGGTTACCCGCTTGAATAATGAAATTCAATCATTGGGCCCTGTCAACATGACTGCGCTAGATGAGTTGGTGAGCTCGCGTGAGCGTAAATCATTCCTTGATGCCCAATCGGCTGATTTGCACGAGGCCATGCAAACCTTAACCGATGCAATTGCCAAGATTGATGCTGAAACTCGTGATTTATTACAAGGCACTTTTGATCAAGTTAATGCACACTTTGGTCGTTTGTTCCCTGAGCTCTTTGGTGGTGGTCATGCCGAATTAGTGATGACAGGCGAGGAGATTTTAGATTCCGGTGTGCTGGTCATGGCGCAACCGCCTGGCAAGAAAAATAGTTCAATTCACCTTTTATCGGGTGGAGAAAAAGCCTTAACTGCAATTGCCTTGGTCTTTTCACTTTTCTTATTAAATCCTGCGCCGTTCTGTTTATTAGATGAGGTGGATGCGCCCTTAGATGATGCAAATACCTTACGCTATGCCGAAATGGTTGCCAGAATGTCAGCTAAGACTCAATTTGTTTTTATTTCGCATAACAAAATTACCATGGAAATTGCTCATCAACTCATTGGCGTGACCATGCAGGAGCAAGGTGTATCGCGCATAGTGGCAGTCGATATTTCTTCGGCGGTATCGATGGTGGAGCCGGCTTAAATGCCAATAAATGAAATGATTGGCAAATTAGGACTGTCAGACCTGCAATTGGCTTTAGTTGTCATTGGGATTTTTTTATTACTGTTAGTGGTGATTGTCAATTTTAGGCATGGGCGCGCTCGCCGCAAATTGAATGAAATGAGGAGCACCGGAAAATTTGATCCTGAGCTGGGATCGCAGCAACGACATGAACCTTCTCTTGGTGAAAGCGATCCTGCAATGAGTTCTTCATTGCTCGCTGATTCAGCAACAAATAGCAGCAAGATGACTATTGATCCTCGCATTGATTGTGTCGTGACCTTGCGTTTTACTGAGCCGATTCAGGCAACGGAGATCTTGGCAGAAATTGCCACCTGGCCTCGTTTTCAATTTAATTGGGGGGCTGAAGGCTTAAAGGCAAATTGGATTGATGGCGATACTTGGGAAAAAATTCAAGCGGGCTCTGCTTATAGTGAATTACAGTTGGCAATGCAACTCGCCAATCGACAAGGGCCAATTGAGGTTTTTGACTTATCCGATTTTTTCACTCATTGCCAAAATTTAGCAGAAGCTTTAGGCGCACAAATTGACATGCCTGGGGTTAACGCGATGCTAGATAGCGCTAAAGAATTAGATGCCTTGGCAGCCCAAACCGATATACAGCTGAGTATTAATATACTTTTTGATAGCACCCCCTTAAGCTGGAATGATTTAGGGGCTTTGCTGCAAGCAAGGGGCTTTCGTCTTAGCGCGAATGGTCGCTCCTTTGAATTTTTTAATCAGCAGCAATTACTGTTCTTCAGTAGCGAATTAAACCCTGCTGAGCCAGTTAGCCAACTTACTTTTTTACTTGAGCTGCCACTGGTAGCAGTTGAAGAGCGGCCCTTTGAGAAAATGTTAGCGGAAGGTGCGGCAATTGCTGAGACAAAGCAGGGTCGCTTGGTTGATGATAATGGCATTAATTTAACGGCGATGGCAGTTAGTAGCATTCATCATCATATCGATGGTCTTTATGCCGAATTAGAGCGGGGCGGCATTGTTGCTGGTTCTGCCACTGCTCAACGGTTATTTAGTTAGGTTGTGATTTTGTCGCAGAAGGATCCGGCAAAATTAGCCGAGCGATATCGGTGGCTTCAGTTAGAGCTAGCTCGTCTAGAGCATGCTTATTATGTACTTGATGCGCCTTTAGTGCCTGATAGTGAATACGATCGACTGTATCGCGAGATGCTCGATATTGAGCTCATGCACCCTCAATGGGTTAGGCCCGACTCACTCTCCCAGCGGGTTGGCGGTGTTGCTTTAAGTGATTTTAAATCAGTGCAACATGCGGTACCCATGCTTTCCTTAAATAATGCATTTGAATTAAAGGAATTAGAAGCTTTTGAGCGGCGCTGTCGTGAAGGTCTACATCTGCAGCAAGTTGAATTTGCCGGCGAATTAAAGTTTGATGGTTTGGCCATTTCCTTACGCTATGAAAATGGCGTACTCGTTCGGGCTGCGACGCGTGGTGATGGCGCTAACGGTGAAGATGTTACTGCTAATATTCGTACCATTCGCGCTATTCCTTTGCATTTATTGGGAAAATCAATACCTACTGTGCTCGAGGTACGTGGTGAGGTGTTCATGTATTTGCGCGACTTTGAGCGGATGAATCAATTAGCGGCTGAACTGGGTGAAAAGGAATTTGCCAACCCCCGTAACGCAGCTGCCGGTAGTTTGCGGCAGTTAGATTCGAAAATTACCGCACGTCGCCCACTTTCTTTTTTTGCTTATGGATTAGGCGAATTAATTCCAAATTCTTGGTTACCTGCAACCCATCGAGAATTATTGGATCGTTATATTGAATTGGGTTTACCGGTTTGTCCTGAGCGTCGTTTATTAAACTCAGTAAAAGAGATGCTGGCTTTTTACGATGAGGTGGGTACGAAACGCGCTAATTTGCCCTATGACATTGATGGCGTAGTTTATAAAGTCAATTCCTTTGCCGAGCAAAATCAATTGGGTTTTGTTTCTAGGGCACCCCGTTTTGCTTTAGCACATAAATATCCTGCACAAGAGGCGTTGACTACGGTCTTAGGAATTGATGTGCAAGTGGGCCGCACTGGCGCGATAACTCCGGTGGCACGCTTAGCGCCAGTTGAGGTTGGGGGGGTTACCGTTACCAATGCGACTTTACATAACGAAGATGAAGTACGCCGTAAAGATGTGCGCATTGGCGATACCGTAGTTGTGCGTCGAGCAGGCGACGTAATACCCGAGGTAGTAGCGGTGCTACCCGAGCGACGTCCCAAGAAGACCGCACAATTTGTAATGCCCAAGCGTTGTCCGGTGTGCGACTCCCATATTGAACGTTTGGCTGATGAAGCAATTGCGCGCTGTAGCGGTGGCTTATTTTGTGGTGCGCAACGTAAGCAAGCTTTATTGCATTTTGCCCAACGTCGGGCAATGGATATTGAGGGATTGGGAGAAAAAATTGTTGATCAATTGGTCGATTTGAATATCGTACGCACCCCAGCAGATCTTTATCGCCTCGGGTTTAATGCTCTAGCTAATTTAGAGCGGATGGGTGAAAAGTCGGCGGACAATTTAATTCAAGCAATTGAGCAATCCCGAAAAACGAGTTTGGCGCGCTTTATTTTTGCCTTAGGCATTCGCCATGTCGGCGAAACTACGGCTAAGGACTTAGCTGCCCACTACGGCAGTATGAGTGCCTTGATGGCAGCGTCTGCCGAGGAACTATTAACCATTCATGAAGTTGGCCCAGTTGTAGCCGACTCAATTGCAAGCTTTATGGCTGAAGCACATAATCGCGAAGTCATTGAACAATTGCTAGCCTCTGGTATGCAGTTGAGTGTGACTGAAAAGACCTTGAATGCAGCGGTAGCAGGTAAAACCTTTGTTTTGACTGGTACCTTGCCATCCCTTTCACGTGAGGATGCTAAAGCGATGCTGGAAAAAGCCGGCGCAAAGGTCGCTGGCTCGGTTTCAGCGAAGACCAATTATGTTGTCGCCGGCGCAGATGCTGGTAGCAAACTAGCCAAAGCAAAAGAGCTTGGTCTTGCCGTAATTGACGAAGCAGAAATGCTGGCTTTATTGCGCTAAATAATTACATTATTTCGCGATACGCAACTTTGCTCTATTAACTTCCCAGTACTTCCAGTAATTCAGTTTCTAATTGAATTTGTAAGCGCGGATTTTTACTGAGTTCACTAGCATTTAAAAGTAAGACGTCTTCAACTCGCTCGCCTAGCGTATTGATGCGCGCAGTATGCAGTGAAACGTGGTGTTTAGCCAATACTCTTGATATAGCATAGAGCAAGCCTGCGCGGTCGCTGGCGGTGAATGAGAGAGCATAGTATTGACCTCGTTCATCGGGCTGCATATGGACCCTGGGTTGAATGGGGAAGCTGCGTGACTGACGCGATAAACGACCCATCGCTGGCGTAGGTAGAGGAGTGGCTTTTTGTAATGCTTCAGTAAGGGCATATTCAACTAATTGAATTTGATTGCGGTAACTATGAGGCTCATCATCGAGTTCGCTACTAGCGACTTCAAAGGTGTCTAAGGCGTATCCGTGGCGAGTAGTATGAATGCGCGCATCTAAAATTGAAAAACCGTTACGTTCAAAGTAGCCACAAATGCGCGAGAAAAGGTCTGCTTGGTCAGGCATATAAATAGCAACTTGTAAACCTTCTCCTGCCGGTGATAGCCGTGCAAGCACAATCGGTTTGGTAGTTTCAACTTGATCCATTAAATGGCGCGATAGCCAAGCAATATCACCTGCCTCTTGGCGCAAGAAAAAAGCCACATCGAGTTTTTGCCAGAAGTCTTCATACGCTGAGTCTTGAAAGCCATGTAAACGCAAGTTACGTCGCGCCTCTTCTTGATGCTGAGCTAATTCCGATGAGGCATCAGGCTTTGCACCGCCTAAAACCCTTAGGGTAGCGCGATATAAATCTTCCAGTAACTTGGCTTTCCAGCCATTCCAAACTTTAGGGCTAGTGCCACGTACATCGGCAACAGTTAGTAAGTAAAGCGCTGTGAGATGACGTTCATCGCCAATTTTTTTTGCAAAAGCCATAATCACATTTGGGTTGCTAATGTCTTGTTTTTGCGCAACCTGACTCATATTTAAGTGCTCAGCTACTAGCCAAACTAATAATTCGGTATCTTTTTTATCAAGCCCATGGTCTTTGGCGAATTCACGGACATCGCGTTTACCTAGTATTGAATGATCGCCCCCACGCCCTTTAGCGATATCGTGAAATAAAGCCGCAATAACTAGTAGCCAAGGCTTTTCAAAGTGCGCAATTAAACGACTACATAAAGGGAACTCGTGAGCATGTTCGACCAACATAAAGCGGCGCACATTTCTAAGGACCATCAAAATATGTTGATCGACCGTGTAGACGTGGAATAAATCATGTTGCATTTGCCCGACGATGCGCCGAAAGGGAGGTAGGTAGCGACCCAGTACACTGGTTTGATTCATGAGTCTAAAGGCATTACTGACACCATCGGCTTGCTTTAAAATTTCCATAAAGAGTTGGCGATTTATTGGGGCCTTACGCCATTGACTATTCATTTTTTTACGCGCGTTATACAGTGCACGCAAAATCGTAGCTGATAAGCCATTGACTGCTGGGGTTTGGGTTAATACTAAGAAGGTCCGCAAAATTTGCTCAGGGTGTTTTTGATATAAATTGGGATCTTGAATATCTAAGAGGCCTTGGCGCTCAATAAAATCACTGTTCTCTGCACCCGCAATAGGATGAATGGTGCGTGATTCTTGGGGAAATAATAAAGCTTCAATATTTTGTAACAAAATAGTATTGAGTTGGGTAACCGCCTTGGCTACCCAGTAGTAGCGCCGCATGATGGCTTCACTGGCTTGACGGGCTGAGCTTTCTTCAATACCCATGGACTTCGCTAAACCCGCTTGCAAGTCAAACGCTAAAACATCTTGATGGCGTTTAGCAAGTAAATGTAAATTAGCGCGAAGCGTTGCTAGAAAGCGCTTATTGCGTTTTAATTCAGTAAGCTCGCGCTCGGTAATGAGATTTTTTTGGAACAAATCATTAAAGCTATTGCCCAGTTGAGCGGCCTTACTTACCCAGAGGATTACTTGTAAGTCGCGGAGCCCGCCGGGACTTTCTTTGCAATTGGGCTCAAGCGCATAGGGCGTACCCTGATACTTTTGGTGACGTTGGGTTTGCTCTAGCAATTTAGCTTGGAAGAAGGCCTTGGGATCAAGTGTCGCAGTAAATGCGGTTGCAAATGATTGAAATAGATACCGCGAACCGCAGATGAGCCGAGCCTCTAACAGTGAAGTACGCACGGTTATATCTTGTTCCGCTTCACTTAAGCATTCTGCTAATGTGCGCACTGCCGAGCCAATTTCTAGTCCCGAGTCCCAGCATTGCGTAATAAAACGTGCCACCTTTTCACTCTCAGCTTTTGTATCCAGCTTCGATTCGTTGGGTAGTAATACTAAAATATCAATATCAGAATAGGGAAAAAGCTCTGCGCGCCCAAAACCACCGACTGCAATCAGCGCCAAATGAGCTCCCATAGCGCAGTCTTGCCATAACTGTTTTAAGGCCAGATCATTTAATTCGGTGAGTTTTTTTGTTAGTCGCGCGACATTTTGATCTGCTAGAAATAGTTCGTATTCAGCAGCGCATGAGCTACGTAGATGAGCAATGGCCTGATGCGGTGCGAGTGCAGTCACTGAATTCATGGTCGCAGAAGGACTAATTTGGGGTGGTACTTAGGCCGTAATTAGTTGAGGTCGAAATACTAAGCCCTTAACGCAATTTGGCGGCGCGTTACTGCCTGCCGACCAAGTTAAAACTTCCACACCTTGTGACGTAACAAGCAAGGTGTGTTCCCATTGTGCTGATAGGCTGCGGTCTTTGGTTTTTACTGTCCATTGATCGGGCATGGTACGAATTTCGCGGCGCCCAGCATTAATCATGGGCTCTATCGTAAAGGTCATTCCTGCTTGCAATTGTTCTCCCGTATTGGGCCGACCATAATGCAAAATTTGCGGGTCTTGATGAAAGACTTTGCCAATACCATGACCACAGTATTCCCGAACGACCGAATAACCCGCTTGTTCAGCATGCGTTTGAATTACATGACCAATATCGCCTAAATAAGCCCCGGGCTTTACTTGGGCAATTCCCAGCCACATACATTCAAAGGTAATTTGCGTTAAGCGCTCGGCTAACACTGAAACTTCACCCACCATAAACATGCGGCTGGTATCGCCATAGTAGCCATCTGGGGTAATCACGGTGATATCGAGATTGACCACGTCACCGCCCTTTAATACCTTATCTCCTGGAATACCGTGGCAGATGACATCATTGACCGAGGTACAGATCGCTGCTGGAAAAGGGGGGTAGCCGGGGGGCTGATAATTTAATGGGGCTGGAATAGTATTTTGAACATCACGCATAAAGGTGTGGCAAATTTGATCGAGTTCGCCAGTACTAACGCCCGGACGAATCGCTGGGGCCACGTGGTCGAGTACTTCGCTGGCGAGTCGACCCGCCTCACGCATGCCTTGGAGGTCTTTTTCAAGGGTAAAAACACTATTCATGCCTTGATTATCAACGACTTGAGGTTTTTTGGCTCTTTTGCGCCTAGATGATTGATATATAAGCTATAATTTGCCCATCGAAGCAATTCGAAATAGCAGGCTAAGCCTTCCAGGGTAGCGTTTTTTAGCGCAGTCAGGACTTAGCCTTAGTCCAAACCCTTAGGAGAATGTTATGTCAGTAACCATGCGTGAAATGCTAGAAGCCGGTTGCCACTTTGGCCACCAAACGCGCTTTTGGTCCCCCAAGATGGCCCCTTATATTTTTGGCCATCGCAATAAAATCCACATTATTAATTTGGAAAAGACTTTGCCCATGTTTCAGGATGCCCTGAAATTTGCAAAGCAAATTGCTGCAAATCGTGGCACGATTTTATTTGTTGGTACGAAGCGTCAATCACGCGAAGTGATTGCAGAAGAAGCTGCACGTGCTGGCATGCCTTATATCGATAGCCGCTGGTTAGGCGGCACCTTAACTAATTTTAAGACTGTCAAAGGCTCTTTGAAGCGCTTAAAAGACATGGCTGTTGCTAAAGAAGCGGGTGATTGGGATAAGCTCTCAAAGAAAGAAGCATTAACCAACGATCGTGATCTCGACAAATTACAAAAAGCCCTAGGCGGAATTCAAGATCTGAATGGCGTACCCGATGCAATTTTTGTGGTTGACGTTGGGTATCACAAGATAGCTATTACCGAAGCGAAAAAACTTGGCATTCCCGTTATCGCCGTAGTTGACACCAACCATTCCCCTGAAGGTATTGATTACATCATTCCTGGTAATGATGATTCTAGCAAGGCAGTACTTCTTTACGTACGCGGCATTGCCGATGCGATTCTAGAAGGCAAAGCGAATTCAGTGCAGGAAGTCTTAGACGCTGTTAAAGAAGGCGAAGAAGAGTTTATTGAAGAAGGGAAGGTAGAGTAATGACGGCTATTACTGCTGCAATGGTTGGCGAATTACGTGCCAAAACCGATGCTCCAATGATGGAGTGCAAAAAAGCATTAACTGAAGCATTTGGCGATATGGCGAAAGCAGAAGAAATTCTGCGGGTGAAATTAGGTAGCAAAGCCAGCAAAGCTGCTTCACGTGTGACTGCTGAAGGCGTCGTTGCGAGTTACATCGATGATGGCTCTGGCGCTTTAATTGAAGTGAACTGCGAAACCGATTTCGTTTCAAAAAACGATGATTTTCTAGCCTTTAGTAATGCTTGTGCACAGTTGGTTGCTAAGCAGAATCCGGCTGATACCACTGCTTTATTAGCCTTAGCAATGGATGGCAAAACGGTCGATGCTGTGCGTAGTGAATTAATTGGACGCATTGGTGAAAATATGACGCCGCGTCGTTTTCAACGTTTTGCGAGTACCGGTAAATTAGTATCTTATCTACATGGCACTCGCATTGGCGTTATGGTGGAATTTGAAGGCGATGAAACAGCCGCTAAAGATGTTGCGATGCACATTGCAGCAATGAAGCCGGTCGCCTTATCTGCAGCTGATGTTCCTGCAGCCAACATTGCTGCCGAACGGAATATTGCGCAGCAGAAAGCGGCCGAGTCGGGCAAACCTCCTGACATCGTGGCAAAAATGGTTGAGGGTACGGTGCAAAAGTATCTTAAGGAAGTTTCTTTGCTTGATCAAACCTTTGTTAAAAACGATAAGCAAACGGTTGAGCAAATGCTCAAGGCCATGAATACTACGATTAAGTCATTTACTTTGTATGTCGTGGGTGAGGGCATCGAGAAGCGCCAAGACGATTTTGCCGCGGAAGTTGCTGCGCAAGTAGCTGCTGCAAAGGTAAGCGCTTAAGATTAATCACTTTAATAAGGTCTTTCACTATGCCTGCTTATAAGCGTGTCCTCCTCAAACTATCGGGAGAAGCCTTGATGGGGGATGATGCTTTTGGGATCAACCCCATCACGATTGATGCGATGGTGGCAGAAATTGCTGAAGTAGTTGGAATTGGCATCGAGTTAGCCATTGTCATTGGCGGCGGTAATATTTTCCGCGGCGTCGCGGGAGGTGCTGCCGGCATGGATCGTGCAACTGCCGATTACATGGGTATGCTAGCCACAATGATGAACTCCCTCGCATTACAAGACGCCTTGCGGCAAAAAGGCGTCGAAGCTCGCGTGCAATCAGCTTTACGTATGGATCAAGTAGTTGAGCCTTATATACGGCCGCGTGCTATTCGTGCTATGAGCGAGGGTAAAGTAGTCATTTTTGCCGCTGGTACTGGCAACCCATTTTTTACCACCGATACTGCAGCTGCTTTGCGTGGTGCTGAAATGGGTGTTGAGGTGATGCTCAAGGCCACTAAAGTGGATGGTATTTATAGTAGTGATCCCAAACTCGATCCTACCGCGACCTTGTATCAGTCGATTACCTTTGATGAAGCATTAATTAAAAATTTACAAGTGATGGATGCAACGGCGTTTGCTTTATGTCGTGATCGCAAGCTACCAATTCGGGTATTTTCTATTTTGAAGCCAGGCGCTTTAATGCGTGTGGTGTTAGGTGAGTCGGAAGGTACTTTAGTACACGTTTAAAAGGAGTGCTGTGATGTCTGCTGCTGAAATCAAAACGAGTGCCGAGCAAAAGATGCATCGGTCGCTGGAATCATTAAAAAGTAATTTAGCAAAAATTCGTTCAGGCCGCGCGAATGCTGGCATTCTTGAGCATATTACGGTTGACTATTACGGTAACCCAACGCCCTTAAGTCAAGTGGCTAATTTAGGTCTTGCCGATGCGCGGACGATTAATGTGCAGCCTTTCGAAAAAACCATGGTTGCGGTAATTGAAAAGGCCATTCGTGATTCTGATTTAGGTCTAAACCCCGTTTCGCAAGGTACTGTCATTCGCGTACCAATGCCGCCACTTACCGAGGAACGTCGGCGCGAGCTGACTAAATTAGTGAAGAGTGAAGGCGAAGAAAGCAAAATTGCTATTCGTAATTTACGGCGCGATGCTAACGAACATTTAAAGCGATTGAGTAAAGACAAAGTAATCTCAGAAGATGAAGAGCGCCGTGCCCAAGATGAAGTTCAGAAAATGACCGATCGGGCCGTAACGGATATCGATAAAATTGTTGCTGAAAAAGAAAAAGAGATTATGACGGTCTAGACCCGTTTGATCTAAAAAATATGTATTTCTACTTATTCACTTTTTATGTCTAAACATAGTAGCTCTACCTTAGTCATTCCCGAGGTAAGTGAAGTACCTCGTCATGTTGCAATCATCATGGATGGTAATGGACGTTGGGCTGGAAAGCGTTTAATGCCGCGAGTGACAGGGCATTCAGAGGGTCTAGAGTCGGTGCGCAAAGTGGTGGAAGAATGTCGCCGTTCTGGTGTTGAATACCTGACTATTTTTGCTTTTAGTTCGGAAAATTGGCGCCGCCCACCTGAAGAGGTAGGGTTTTTAATGAAGTTATTTTTAAAATCGTTGCGCCGTGAGGTCAGTCGCTTAAGTGATAACGATATCCGCTTTAAGTTAATTGGCGATTTAAGCCGCTTTGATACCGCAATTCAAGATATGGTGCGTTTTTCGGAAGAGAAAACCGCCCATTGCAAAGGTTTAACCTTAACTGTAGCCGCTAACTATGGCGGACGATGGGACATTTTGCAGGCGATGCGCAAATGTTTGTTGCTTAATCCTACCTTGCAGGCCGATCAAATAACGGAGGAATTACTGCAAGAAAATTTATCGATGGCGTATGCACCAGAGCCCGATTTATTTATCCGTACGGGCGGTGAACAACGCGTGAGTAATTTTTTATTATGGCAACTAGCATATACAGAGCTGTATTTCACCGATATATTATGGCCCGATTTTGATGCTGCGCAATTACAGCAAGCATTTGATTGGTTTAGTCAGCGTGAGCGACGCTTTGGCCGAACTAGTGCACAACTCGCCACCAAAGTCTCTAAAGTTTCTGCTCAGGGCACTGTTTAAGCGCAGTTGCGTCTAAACACTCTGCGATGCTAAAGACCCGTATCATTACCGCGTTACTTTTGCTTGCAGTGCTATTGCCTAGTTTATTTTTGCTTAATCCGCTTTATTTGAGTGGCATCTTTTTATTAATCTTGGCATTAGCAGCATGGGAGTGGAGCCGTTTAATTGCGCCACAAAAAGGGCGCTTAGCTTGGTTCTATGCGTTGCTTTTGATTTGCGTTATTGCCGCCTTGTTGTATACACAAATTCCCGTTATTGAATTTAGTATCTTATTAGCGGCGAGTTGTTTTTGGCTCGTTGGCGCCCCTATTTTGTTGTGGCGAGGACTGCGTTTACCGATAACAAAGTGGCCACTGTCATTCGCATTGTTAGGCCTACTTATTTTTATTGCAGCCTGGTTTGCGCTCATTTTATTGCGTCAGTTTGGCGTGATATTTTTACTTTCTACTATGGCCTTAGTTTGGGTTGCCGACATTGGCGCCTATTTCGTTGGTAAAGCGCTTGGTCGCCGTCGCTTAGCCCCGCAAATTAGCCCTGGTAAAACGCTTGAGGGAGCAGTTGGGGGCCTAATCTTGACTTGTATTTATGCCAGTATCTGCGCTTGGTATTTACCTTTTAATCTTACTTTATTTGGCTTTGTCGTGATGCGATTGGGTTTTCCCTCGATGCTGGTCTTGGTTATCGGCTTAACGATGTTTAGCATCATAGGTGACTTATTTGAATCACAGGTAAAACGTTTGGCGGGCGCAAAAGATAGTAGCGGCTTATTGCCAGGCCATGGCGGAGTATTAGATCGGATTGATGCCTTATTGCCTACTATGCCGCTAGCAGCGCTTTTAGTTGGCTTGATGTTATGAGTTTATTACGGCGCATCACGATTTTGGGCTCAACTGGCTCGATTGGAGTGAATACCTTAGATGTGATCCGCTCGCATCCTGAGCGCTATCAGGTAGCCGCCTTAACTGCGCATCAACAAGTAGACCGCTTACTCGCGCAGTGTCGTGAGTTTAAACCTCGTATTGCAGTTGTAGGTGATGCGCAGAGTGCAAAAAAATTGGCTGCAGCCGTGCTTCAGGAAAAAATTCCGACTACTGTTTTATATGGGGCTGAAGCATTGGTTAGCGCAGTAAGCGAATCGGATTGCGATACTGTGATGGCGGCTATTGTAGGCGCTGCTGGCTTGTTGCCAACCTTGGCTGCGGCTCGCGCAGGTAAACGTATTTTGTTAGCGAATAAAGAAGCGCTCGTCATGTCTGGGGATTTATTGATGCAAGCGGTACGTGATAGTGGCGCTGAATTAATTCCTATCGATAGTGAACATAATGCGATATTTCAGTGTTTACCAGCGGGTTTTAATGCTCTGCATAGCGACGTTGCAAGGGCAGAGTGTGGGGTTGAAGAATTATGGCTCACTGCCTCTGGGGGCCCATTTCGTACCACGCCTTTAGTTGAGTTGGCAGATATCACTCCTGATCAAGCTTGCGCTCACCCTAATTGGGTGATGGGGCGCAAGATTTCAGTTGATTCAGCGACCATGATGAATAAAGGGTTAGAGGTGATTGAGGCACGGTGGTTGTTTGGCGTACCACTAGCGCAAATTCGGGTCCTCATTCATCCTCAAAGCGTAGTGCATTCAATGGTGCGTTATCGCGACGGCTCGGTCATTGCCCAACTGGGTCAGCCTGATATGCGCACTCCCATTGCCTACGGCTTAGCTTGGCCGCAGCGAATTGCGGCGGGGGTTGAGCCGCTTGATTTAACCCAGATGAGTGCTTTACATTTTATTCAGCCTGACTTAAAGCAATTCCCTTGTTTAGCTTTAGCTTTTGCCGCTGCACACAGCGGCGGTACTGCCCCAGCAATTTTGAACGCGGCTAATGAAGTGGCTGTGGGTGCCTTTTTGGCTAGTGAATTACCGTATTTACAGATTCCTACTTTAGTTGAGCAAGTGCTTGAGCAAGTAGCGGCCGCTCAAGCTCAAACTCTTGCCGAAGTATTAGACGCTGATCAAACAGCTCGGCGCGTTGCTATGCAATGTTTGGCGCGTTTGCGCAGTCATTAAGCGAGGCCAGCACCGATGCAAGCACTGAGCACTTTATTGGCTTTTTTAGTGGCGCTAGGAATACTGGTGAGTTTTCACGAGTTTGGCCATTATTTTGCCGCTCGGTGTTGCGGGGTAAAAGTACTGCGCTTTGCGCTCGGTTTTGGTAAGCCACTCTTCATTTTTCATGATCGCCATCAAACGGAATGGGTTATTGCGCTGCTCCCTTTAGGTGGCTATGTCAAGTTATTAAACGGACGCGATGCGGAACAAACTATCTCGATAGCTGATCAAGCCAGTGACTTTGAGCGGAAGCCATTATGGCAACGCTCACTGATTGTAGCGGCGGGCCCCCTCGCGAATTTTGTCTTAGCTTTACTATTATTGAGTGTGATTTATGTTAGCGGGGTACCGCAATTGCCTGCCCAACTGCAAACCCCACCCGCCGTATCTTTAGCGGCTAAAGCCGGTTTAAGTGCTGGCGATCGGGTTATTGGCTGGCGCAGCTTGGGAAATGAAGAAAATGTCGATGACCCAGCGAATGCCTTTACTTCAGTAGTGAGCTGGAATGCTTTGCGGTGGTATTTATTGGATAGCATTACGGCACACACTGGTTTTGCGTTGCAAATTGAAAATGCCCGCGGCGGAAAATCAACCGTACGATTTTTAAGTGAGCAATTACCTGAAGTCAAACCAAAGACGGATGTATTTCGTGAGCTCGGACTTTTTCCACTGGTTGCCAATTCTCCGCAATGGTTTGAATTGCAATTAGCGCCGTTACCTGCCATGGCTTATGCCGCAGAGCGAGTATGGTTAATTACAAAAGTATCAAGCCGCATGATGCTGGGTTTAGTGACAGGCAGTACTTCTTTAGCGCAAATTGGCGGCCCACTGAGTATTGCCGATATGGCGGGCAAGTCTGCTCAAGTGGGTTGGCAACCCTATTTAGCATTTTTGGCGCTTCTAAGTATCAGTATCGGCTTGCTTAATTTGATTCCAATACCTATGCTTGATGGCGGTCAGCTACTGTATGATGCATGGGAACTGCTGTCGGGTCGACGCCTACCAGAAGCCTTGCAAGCGGTTTTACAAAAAAGTAGTTTTATCTTGTTAACGTTTCTAATGCTGTTGGCTTTGTTTAATGATTTTCAACGCTATCTTTCGCCTTGAGTCCACCAGAATATGAGTCTTAAAATTCGTCTAAGCTCATGCCTTTATGGCACCTCTATTGCTTTAGCTTTTTTTGGTTTTGCCGTTTCAGCTGCCGAGACCAATAGTAATTTGGTTACTGAGGCTTTACCCGACAATGCACCCGGACCTGCGGCTGCCCCAGCGCCAAGTACTCCGCCAAAAAATTCCGCAAGCAAAACTAGTGCGCCAGGCGATCTTCCAGCAAGCGCAACAGATTCAGGCGGGTTTGTCATAAAAGATATTCGCTTAGAGGGCTTGCAGCGGGTTGAACCAGGCACGGTATTTAGTTACCTGCCTTTGCAGGTTGGCGATAAATTTACGCCAGAAAAAGGCGCGGAAGCAATTCGCGCACTTTATGGCACTGGCTTTTTTCGTGACGTACAAATTCAAGAACAGGGCGATGTCTTAATTGTGAGTGTGGAGGAGCGGCCTACGATTAATCGCATTGAATTTACGGGCATGAAAGAATTTGATCAAGACATTGTCCGGAAATCGCTAAAGGTAGTAGGCCTTGCGGAAGCGCGTTTTTATGACAAAGCATTGATTGATAAAGCTGAACAAGAATTAAAGCGCCAATATGTGAGCAAGGGCTTATTTGCCGCCGAGGTTGTCGCAACCGTTACTCCAATGGAGCGCAATCAAGTTTCAGTGTATTTCAATGTCGATGAGGGCCCCGTTGCAAAGATTCAAGAAATTAATTTTATTGGTAATAAAGTATTTAGTGAAGGCACTTTGCGCGATGAAATGCAACTCAAAGCAAAAGGCTGGCTGTCTTTTTACACTAACGATGATTTATATTCAAAGCAAAAACTCACAGCCGATTTGGAAACGATTCGTTCCTATTATTTAAATCGGGGTTACTTAGAATTTTTAATTGAGTCAACGCAGGTGTCAATTACTCCGGATAAAAAAGGTATTTACCTGACTATTGGCTTGAAAGAAGGCCAGCGCTTTAAAGTTAAAGACATTAAGCTCGCTGGCGAATTACTTGGCAAAGAAGCGGAACTCAGCAAACTACTACAGCTTAAAGCGGGGGATGTGTACTCTTCGGCAAAGTTAGCCGAGAGTACAAAATTGATTGCCGGCTTATTAGGCTCTTATGGCTACGCTTTTGCGACAGTAAACCCCCAGCCCGACGTACGGCAAGATTTAAGTGAAGTCGATTTAACCCTAGTCATTGATCCTGGGCGCCGAGTTTACGTGCGTCAAGTAAATATTACCGGTAATTCCCGAACGCGTGATACGGTCATTCGTCGTGAACTGCGCCAGTTTGAAAGCTCTTGGTTTGATGGCGACAAAATTCAATTGTCAAAAGAGCGGATTAATCGCTTAGGCTACTTTACTGAAGCTGACATCATGACTAAAGATGTGCCAGGCGCGCCCGATCAGGTTGACGTTGACGTGAAGGTAGCCGAAAAACCGACTGGCTCTATTAGCCTTGGTGCTGGTTACTCATCAACTGAAAAAATTATCTTAACTGCGGGTATTAATCAAGAAAATGCCTTTGGTTCGGGTACGGCAATTGGCTTAAATGCCTCATTGGGAAAAATTAATCAAAACCTGGTCCTATCCCAATACGACCCTTTCTTTACTGATGATGGTATCAGCCGCTATACCGATTTATTCTATCGCTCTTCAAAACCGCTGTATTACACCGGTGATCCCGCCTACCAAATTAAGAGTGCTGGCGGAACTTTGCGTTTTGGGGTGCCTTACTCTGAAGTGGATCGGGTGTTTTATGGTACTGCGGTTGAGGCCTACCAAATTAATGCCACGTCGAATACGCCGGTACCTTATCAAACTTATGTGCAGGATTATGGGGTAACCATTCCGGGTACCTTAACCACCTTTAACGTACCCCTTACCGCTTCATGGACCCGTGACGGACGCGATAGCGCTTTAGTCCCCTCAACCGGCTCTTTAATCAGCCTTTTAAGTGAAGTTGGAACCCCGGTAGCCAATATGCAGTACTACCGTATTTATGGCAAATATCAGCAATATCACTCTTTCTCAAAGGCCCATATTTTGTCCTTTAATTTTGAGACGGGCTACAGCGAGGCTTATGGCAAGTACCCCTTTCCAATTACCAAAAACTACTATGTGGGTGGTATTGGGTCGGTTCGGGGCTACTCCCCTGGATCTATCGGCCCACAGTACTTTAATACCTCTACTGGCACCTATCAGCCTACCGGCGGGCAGTCTAAAATTGTGGCTAACCTTGAATATACCGTGCCATTCCCTGGGTCTGGCAACGACAAAACCTTACGGGCTTTCGTCTTTACTGATGGCGGAAATGCCTTTGGCACCAATATCAACCTCGTTCTAAGGTATTCTTATGGCTTAGGTTTAGAATGGATATCACCGCTGGGACCGTTAAAGTTTAGCTATGGCATTCCGATAAAATCGCAGCCAAATGATAATATTCAACGTTTACAGTTCCAAATTGGTACCGCGTTTTAACCATCTTTAATTGTTTTAAGGAAGACTTATGAAGCAACCTTATCTACCGAGAGGTTTTTCTGTTGGCTTATACACAATCTCAACATTGTTTGGGCTTGCGTTTGGTTCTTCAGTTTTTGCCCAGGAGATGCCGCCAACGCGATTGGCAGTCGTGAGCGTGGAAAAAGTGTTTGGCGAATCGAACATGGCCAAGGCAACGCAAAAAAAATTGGAACTTGAATTTGCTAAGCGGCAAAATGAATTACGCGATTCAATGCAAAAAATTAAAACTGCAGCTGAAAAATTAGATCGCGACGCCGCCGTGATGCCAGAGGCAGATCGAATTCGTAAACAGCGTGAGTTGGCTGATCAAGACCGTGAACTGCAGCGCAAGCAACGAGAATATACCGAAGATTTAAATCAACGTAATTTTGAAGAGCGCGCCAAGATTGCCGAGAAGGCCAATGTAATTTTGCGCCAAATTGCAGAGCAACGGAAAATTGATGTCATTATTCAAGATGCTGCTTACGTAAGCCCGAAGATTGATATCACTGATGATGTCATCAAGGCTTTAAATAATCTAAAGTAAGTTTCATGCCCACCGCCATCGAGCTGGCTAAACAGTTTCAAGCGGAGTTGGTGGGCGAGGGCTCTGCGCCGTTAAGGGGTTTAGCCCCACTAGAATTGGCCCAAGCCGATCAAATTGCGTTTCTATCCAACCCCCTTTATCGTCAACAAGCGCTCGATAGCGCTGCTGGCGTCCTAATTGTTAGTGCGGCTGATTGCGAATTTATTCAAGCTGCGAGTACGAAACTGCGTAGTTTTATTGTGGCAAAAAATCCGTATGCAACTTTTGCGCGCATTGCGCAACTATTTGAGGGAAACGTGAATACGAAGTATGCGCCCGGTATTCATGCGCAGGCTGCTGTGGATGCATCGGCCATAGTCCCACCCTCATGCCATATTGGTCCTTTTGTGCAAATTGCTGCTGGTGTAGTCTTGGGTGAGCGGGTAACCATATTGGGGAATAGCTCAATTGGTAGAAATGTACGAATTGGCAGTGATAGCGTGCTACACCCGCTGACAACGATTTATCACGGCTGCGAAATTGGGACACGTTGCATTATTCATAGCAGCACTGTAATTGGCGCTGATGGCTTTGGCTTTGCACCCGATTTTTCGGCGACGGGTGGCGAGTGGGTCAAAATTCCGCAAACTGGTAAGGTAGTGCTAGAAGATGATGTAGAAATTGGCGCCTCGACTACTATCGACCGTGGCGCAATGAATGAAACTCGCATTGGGGCAGGTTGCAAAATTGATAATCAAGTGCAAATTGGTCATAACGTCCATATTGGCGCTCATACTGTTGTGGCTGGCTGTGTAGGTATTTCCGGCAGTACAACGATTGGTAGTTATTGCATGATCGGAGGCTATGCTAATTTTGCCGGGCATTTGACAATTGCCGATCGCACGACGGTTTCAGGTGGTACGTCGATTATTCGCTCTATTATTGAGCCAGGACAGCACTTTACTGGCGTGTTTCCATCGATGTTACATGCGGCTTGGGAGAAAAACGCGGCGATCTTGCGTGGACTCGATAAAATACGCCAACGATTGCGTTTTTTAGAGCGTGGCAAATCTTCGACTGATACTTAATTCTTTCCTCACTGGCATTTTTATATGAACAAAGCAGCTTTATGACCCAGCCCATCTTGATCGATATCAATCAGATTTTGCAATTACTCCCGCATCGCTATCCTTTTTTATTGGTCGATCGGGTTTTAGATTTAGTGCCTCGTGTCAGTATTCGGGCATTAAAAAACGTCACCATGAATGAGCCTTTTTTTCAAGGACATTTTCCTGGGTTGCCGGTCATGCCTGGGGTGCTCATTATTGAAGCGCTTGCACAAACTGCAGCGTTGCTGACATTTTCTGAATCTCAGCAAGAAGACTCACTGTATTACTTTGCTGGCATTGATGGCGCCCGCTTTAAAAAACCGGTAGTTCCTGGCGATCAACTGATCATGACCGCTCTGTATGAACGTGAACGTGCTGGCATCTATAAATTTCAAGTTAGCGCAACTGTTGATGATAAATTGGTTGCCGAGGCTAATATTACCTGCGCAGTGCGCAAAAAAGGTGTTTAATGGCGCGCATTCATGCAACGGCGATTATTGACCCGCAAGCAAAAATTGGCGATACCGTTGAAATTGGTCCTTATGCGGTAATTGGGCCTGCAGTAGTGATTGGCGCAGGCAGCAAAATTGGTTCGCATACGGTCATTGAGGGGCGGACCACTTTAGGTATTGATAACGTGATCGGGCATTTTGTCGCTCTGGGCGGCGCACCCCAAGATATGAAATATCGAGGTGAGGCTACACAATTGACCATTGGCGATCGCAATACGATTCGCGAATTCACGACCATCCATATTGGCACTGCACAAGATACTGGAGTCACACGTATTGGCAATGACAATTGGATTATGGCTTACGTACACATTGCCCACGATTGCCAAATTGGCAATCACACTATTTTTGCTAGCAATGCACAAATTGCTGGTCATGTGGAGGTAGGCGATTGGGCGATTTTGGGTGGTATGACAGGTGTGCATCAGTTTGTTCGTATCGGACAACATGCCATGTTAGGTGGAGCATCGGCTTTAGTGCAAGATATTCCGCCCTTTGTCATTGCTGCTGGAGATAAAGCTGCGCCGCATGGGATTAACACTGAAGGCTTGAAACGGCGTGATTTTTCGACTGAAACGATTACTGCCTTACGTCAAGCCTATAAATTGTTATATAAAGATAGTCTTAGTTTTGAAGACGCTAAATTAGCTATTCATGCACTGTCGGTAAGCCCCGGTTTAGATGCTGCCACCAGCGGCAAGTTGACAGAATTTCATGATTTTATTGCCGCCTCAACGCGCGGCATTATTCGTTAGGCTTACTTTGCCAACTTTGGCATGTGTCGCAGGTGAACCCTCGGGCGATTTATTGGCAGCCTCGAGCTTGCAGGCATTAAAGCAAATTCCGGCGCAGGCGGGGCTAGAGATGTATGGCATTGGCGGCCCCTTCATGCAGGCTCAAGGCCTACAATCTTTATGGCCAATGGAAGTTTTGAGTGTGCGGGGCTATGTTGAGGCTTTACGGCAACTGCCCACCATTCTGCGTGTACGAAAAGCGCTGATTACTGATTTACTAGGCGCAAAACGCCCCGATGTTTTTTTGGGGATTGACGCGCCAGACTTTAATTTGGGAGTTGAAGAAAAATTACGCTCGGCGGGTATTCCTACTGTGCATTTCATTTCGCCATCCATTTGGGCTTGGCGCGGTAGTCGGATTAAAAAAATTCAACGAGCAGTAGATCATATGCTGTGCATTTTCCCCTTTGAAAAAGCGATTTATGAAGCTGCGGGTATTCAAGCCACTTATGTCGGCCATCCTTTGGCGAGTTCCATTCCTCTAGAGCCTAATGTGTCAGAAGCTCGAGCCCGCTTATTAGAACTTGATCCCAGTCTGCAAAATTTAACGACGGCTAAAGTGGTGGCTGTTTTGCCTGGTAGTCGTCATTCAGAAATTCAATTAATTGCGCCAATTTTTTTTGCAACGATGCCTGTTTTAGCTGAACAGCTTGAGGAAGCGGTACCCATTTTTGTTATACCCGTGGCTGCACCCCACTTAAGACCAGCCTTAGAACAGCTTCGCCTTGAGGTTTTGACTCGCCATCCACAATTACAAATTTATTTGTTCGATGGTCAAGCTGATCTTATTTTAGAGGCCGCTGATGTCGTACTCATTGCAAGTGGAACTGCCACTTTGCAAGCAGCCCTGTGGAAAAAACCAATGGTTATTTCGTATCGGGTGCCTTGGCTTACTGCGCAAGTAATGAAGCGTCAGGCTTACTTGCCCTATGTTGGTTTACCTAATATTTTGTGTGGGGAATTCGTGGTGCCCGAGTTGTTGCAATCTCAGGCCAAACCACAGAAATTGGCTAAAGCCCTGCTCAATTGGCTGCTCAACCCCGACCAAGTTGCTGCCTTACGCCAACGTTTTAGTGTGCTGCATCATGAATTGCGTCAACCGACTGCGCTCTTAGTTGCGCAAGTGTTGGCTGAAAAGTTATCACAGCGTTGAGTGCCGCAAAATGAATGCGCGGGCGATTTCTCTCTACTCGGCGATTGAAGAGGGGGTATGGATTTGTGGCGTAGATGAGGCCGGGAGAGGACCATTGGTTGGTGCGGTCTTAGCTGGGGCCGTACTCTTAAATCCCTTGCAGCCGATTCTAGGATTAAAAGATTCAAAAAAATTAACGCCAGCGAGGCGTGAATTTTTATACGCTGAAATTATGCTCAAAGCTAAAGCCTGGGGAGTGGGTGAAGCGAGCCCACAAGAGATTGATCAATTCAATATTTTGCAGGCGACGATGCTGGCGATGCAACGGGCGATTGAAAATTTAGTTGTCGCTTTAGGCGCTTGGCCTGATAAAGCGCTGATCGATGGAAATCGTTGCCCAGTCTTACCGATAGCAGCTGAGGCAATAATTAAAGGCGACACTAAAGAGCAGGCGATTTCAGCCGCTTCAATTTTGGCTAAGGTAAGTCGCGATCGACAAATGGATGAACTCCATGCGCGCTTTCCTCAATACGGTTTTAATCAGCATATGGGTTATCCAACCCCAACCCATTACGCCGCCTTAACTGAGTTTGGAATTTGCCCAGAGCATCGTATTAGTTTTGGGCCCGTGCGGCGGGTATTAAATGGTGAAGCCCCATGAATCTATTTGGTAATACCGAAGTTGAATTCATTAGCTCAAAAGACAATGCACTGCTCAAGCAAATTCGCTTGTTACAAGCGCTAGGCAGCAAAGGCCAGAAGCAACGTTTGGCAAACTCCCAAGCAGTGCTAGAGGGAGTGCATTTATTACAAACCTGGGCTGGTGACCCCAGTTTAAGCATCGTACTAACGAGTGCAGCTGGTTTGGCAAACCCAGAAATACTGGAGTCGCTAGAACGCCATTTGGCTTTATGTCCGCAAACCCGCTTAGTTGAGCTAGATACTGCACTCTGGGACTCAATTAGTGAGTTAGAGAATGCCCCCCATTTTTTGGGATTAGTGCAGCTTCCCGATTCTGTCATTCAGCCTATCGCCAAGCAATTTCTGCTAAACGGAGATGTGGTGATTCTAGAAGGTATTCAAGATGCTGGAAATGTCGGCGCCATTTTGCGTACTGTGGCAGCAACCGGGGTAAAAACGGTTGTGGCCTTAAGGGGGTGTGCCCATTTATGGTCTAGTAAAGTATTGCGGGCAGGGATGGGCGCTCACCATCAACTCACCTTATATGAAGATTGGACAATAACTAATCTCATGCAGTATCTTGATGCGCCGTTGCTGATCACTGCTGCCGAAGCGAAGACAGACTTATATGCCTTGCAAGCGCAATTAAAAAATCCTGTAGCTTGGGTATTTGGTAGCGAAGGTCACGGCGTTTCTGTTGCGCTGCGGTCCCAAGGCCAACTCGTGCGAATTCCGCTAGCAGCAGGGGTTGAATCCTTAAATGTTGCAACTGCCGCAGCAGTGTGTTTATTCGAAACTGTGCGGGTACGCAGCAGCTAATAACGCGATCTGGTTCATAAAGTTTTATCCGATTTAATCGCTTGTAAGATCGTCGTGGCAATTTCTTCAATTGACTTGCTAGTAGTAGCAATCCAAGGAATTGATTCGCGGCGCATCATCGCCGTAGCCTCGTTAATTTCATAGCGACAGTTTTCTAACTTAGCATAATTACTTCCTGGACGCCTTTCATTACGAATTTCAGCGAGTCTTTCGGGATCAATCATCAAGCCAAAGATTTTTGATTGAAATGTGCGTAAATCTTGGGGTAATTTACCGCGCTCAAAATCTTCAGGAATGAGCGGGTAGTTAGCCGCTTTTAAGCCATATTGCATGGCTAGATACAGGCTCGTGGGGGTCTTGCCAACCCTGGAAACCCCCACCAAAATGACATCAGCAGAGGCTAAATTTTGATTTGATTGCCCATCGTCATGGGCGAGTGAATAATTGATGGCTTCTATACGATTTTTATATGCATCGGTATCGGCGTTGTGGTGTAAGCGATTAATGGCATGGGTCGATTTTTGGCCCAACAATTGTTCGAGCGGCGCAACAAAGGTTTGAAACATATCGAGCACCAGGCCTTCCGCTTTGGCCACAATGCTGTTCATTTCAGGATTGACGAGGGTAGTGAAGATAATTGGCTTAAACCCCTTGTCTTGGCATGCCTGATTAATCGTTTCTAGAGCTTTATAGGCCTTTTCTGGGCTATCTACGAAAGGAATGCGGATTTGCTTAAAGCTCAGCTCAAACTGCGCCAAAATCGACTGGCTAAAGTTTTCGGCCGTAATTCCCGTGCCGTCTGAGACGATAAAAACGAGCCTAGTGGAGTTGGTCATAGTTTAAGGGTCAATTAGGTCAGTTTAGACTGACCGAGGCAAGCGGGGTACTACAATAGCGATTAATGAAGTATGCCGCATTTTTGCTGGCTGCTGAACCGCTTTCTTTATTTTTTGCGAGTGTATTTATGTCCAACCAACCAACTGTAGCCCAGGCGGGCGATGCGTATGTATTGCCTTTTGAACAACTAAGAATGACCGATGTTGAATCGGTTGGCGGTAAAAATGCCTCTTTAGGGGAAATGATTTCGCAACTAGCGAGTGCTGGCGTGCGAGTTCCAACTGGCTTTGCCACCACGGCTTTAGCTTTTCGTGATTTCTTGCAGCACAATCAGTTAACTGAGCGTATTCAACAGCGTTTAGTCAATTTAAACATTGACGATGTACGTGCTTTAGCGCAAGCGGGGGCGGAAATTCGCCGCTGGATTGAAGAAGCGCCGTTTCAGCCTCGTCTTGAACAGGAAATTCGCCGAGCGTTTGCTCAGCTAGACGCCTCAGGCCAAGGATCGTTTGCGGTGCGCTCATCAGCAACAGCCGAGGATTTGCCTGACGCCTCGTTTGCGGGTCAGCAAGAAACTTTTCTGAATGTGGCGGGTATTGAGGATGTTTTACAGAAGATCCGCATTGTTTTTGCTTCTTTGTACAACGATCGCGCTATTTCGTATCGGGTACATAAGGGCTTTGCTCATGCTGAAGTTGCTTTATCGGCCGGCATCCAGCGTATGGTGCGCTCTGATTTAGGCGCAGCTGGAGTGATGTTTACACTAGATACTGAATCGGGATTTCCGGATGTCGTGTTTATTACCTCAAGTTATGGCTTGGGTGAAACAGTAGTGCAGGGCGCAGTCAATCCGGATGAGTTTTATGTTTTCAAAACTACTTTAGCCCAGAATAAAAGCGCCATTATTCGCCGCTCGCTCGGTTCTAAATTAATTCAAATGGAATTTGCCCCTGCTGGCTCTGCAGAGCGGGTCATTACCACCGATGTTGCTCCCGAAAAACGCAATCGCTTTTCTTTGGAGGATGCCGATATTACTGAGCTTGCCAAGTTTGCCGTGATTATTGAAAAACATTATGGTAGGCCGATGGATATCGAGTGGGGTAAAGACGGTAAAGATGGCCTGTTATATATTTTGCAGGCGCGTCCAGAGACTGTGAAGAGTCAGGCCATTGGTCAATTAGAGATGCGCTATAAGTTAAAAGGTAGTTCAAAGATATTGGCGAAGGGTCGAGCAATTGGCCAAAAAATTGGCGCTGGACCAGTACGTATTATTCGCGATGCAAACGAAATGGATCGAGTGCAACCCGGCGATGTTTTAGTAGCGGATATGACCGACCCCAACTGGGAGCCCGTGATGAAACGAGCGGCTGCCATTATTACCAATCGCGGTGGCCGTACTTGCCATGCCGCTATCATTGCCCGCGAGTTAGGTGTGCCAGCCGTTGTGGGTTGCGGTGATGCGACCGACGTATTACAAGAAGGCGCGGTGGTAACGGTTTCTTGTGCGGAAGGTGATGAAGGGCATATTTATGACGGTCTGATTGAAACCGAGATAACTGAAATATCACGCGGAGAATTGCCAGAGATACCCGTAAAAATAACGATGAATATTGGTAATCCGCAATTGGCTTTTGATTTTTGCCAAATTCCGAATAGTGGTGTTGGTTTAGCGCGGCTCGAATTTATTATTAATAATTACATTGGCGTGCATCCCCGAGCGGTTTTAGAGTATCCGAATATCGACCCCGACTTAAAGCGCGCAGTAGAAAGTGTCGCGCGCGGTTATGCCAGTCCACGGGCATTTTATGAGGATAAATTGGTCGAAGGGGTCGCAACAATTGCTGCTGCTTTTTATCCTAAATCGGTCATTGTGCGCTTATCCGACTTTAAATCGAATGAGTATAAGAAACTGATTGGTGGATCGCGTTATGAACCTGACGAAGAAAATCCGATGCTCGGTTTTCGTGGTGCTTCGCGCTATGTGTCTGCCGATTTTGGTGAGGCCTTTGCTTTGGAATGTGTAGCCCTGAAACGCGTTCGTGAAAACATGGGCTTAGATAATGTTGAAATTATGGTGCCCTTTGTGCGCACCACCAAACAGGCTGAGCGCGTTATTGACATGATGGCTAAGCTGGGTCTACGGCGAGGGGAAAACGGCCTGCGCTTAATAATGATGTGTGAGGTGCCGTCGAATGCAATTTTGGCAGATGAATTTCTGACCTATTTTGATGGTTTTTCGATTGGCTCGAATGATCTGACACAACTCACGCTTGGCTTAGACCGCGACTCAGGAATGGAGCTCTTGGCGATTGATTTTGATGAGCGCGATCCAGCAGTGACCTTCATGATTGAGCGCGCTATAGACGCCTGTCGCCAGCAAAATAAATATGTTGGTATTTGTGGTCAAGGACCCTCTGACCATCCTGATTTTGCTAAGTGGTTAGTGGAAAAGGGTATTACCTCAATTTCCTTGAACCCCGATAGCGTAGTGCAAACTTGGGAAATGTTGGCGAAATAAGCGAGATTAAAGCGCGCGGGCGAAGTAGTTTGCTAAAAAGTTTATTTTTTATGGCTCTGGCGCTTTGGTTTCGTAGCGGACTTCTTTTTATTTTCATGCTCAATGGGTACCGCGCCAAGCTCTTTTGAGCTCGACATAATGGCTGTACCTCGGCGTGAACTATTCCAACTGGGTTCCGGTATTTCCATAAAAGCGGCACGTAATTTTTGTCCCCAGACCTGATGAATCATTTGGTAGTAAGGGTTACTTTCGTCAATCGTCACCAGTTTGCTGGGATGAAACGAGTTGGTTTCATAAACTAGTAAATCGAGGGGTAAACCAACCGAGATATTGCTTTTGAGAGTGGAATCCATCGAAATTAAAGCGCATTTTGTCGCCAGATTTAAAGGAGTTTGAAAATTGACAACCCGATCTAATATGGGTTTGCCATATTTTGATTCGCCAATTTGGAAATAACAATTCTCAGGTGTAGCCTCAATAAAATTACCCGCTGAATAAACATTAAATAGCCGTGGATTTTCACCGCGTACTTGACCACCAAAAATGAGATTGCAATTAAAGTCAATACCTGCTTTTTTAAGTGCTTCAAAATCACGTTCATACACTTTTTTAATGGCGTCACCAACAACTTCAGCTGCTTCATGTGCATTGGCAGCGTTCCATAAATTTTTCCCACTGAGTAATTTTCCTTGCAGTAGAATTTCTTTTACAGCTTGAGTAATAGCTAAATTTCCAGAGCTCATCAGGGCAAAGAAACGATCTTTATCTTTTTGAAATAAGGTCATTTTGCGGAAGATGCCAATTTGATCAACACCCGCGTTCGTACGGGTATCAGCTAAAAAAACCAAGCCATTTTTTAGGCAAAGGCCAACGCAATAGGTCATGGCAAGAATCCATTCTTCATAAAAATAGTTACTAGGATAATTGATGGATGGAAATAGTCGCGGTCAGTTCTTCTTCGCCACCCCCAGAGCGAACCCCTTTTACGGGCGCGGCTGAATAGTAATCTCGCCCCACGGCCAGGCGAATATGGCGCGCATCAGTAAAACAGGCATGGGTAGTATCTACACTAATCCAATGACCGCGCTCAATGTCAATACAAGCATCAATCCAAGCATGGCTGGCTAAATCGGGTGAGTCTTCAGTAAAGAAATAACCACTTACATAGCGAGCTGGAATGTGGCTGGCACGACAGAGGCCCAAGAGTATATGGCTGTGATCTTGACAGACCCCAGATTTTAAGGCGAATGATTGCGCTGCTAAACTAGCAAAATTGGTTGAGCCAGGAATATACGCAATGGCTTGCTGTACGGCCGTGGCTAAATTTAGAATAGCATCAGGCTGATTATTTTTTGGTAAGTCGGCGGCAAAAAAATCGAGCATGTCTGCAGTGGGTTCGGTAAGGCGGGTCTGTTGTAATAAATAATAAGGCGAAACCGTTTTGCTTGAATCGATAAATTCATAGGCTGCACTCGTTTTAACAATTCCTTCAGCTTCAATCATCATTGCAGTATAAGGATTATCTTGCACAAAGGTACTGCAGGTATTTTGAAAGGCATCAATTGACAGATTGGCTTTAATGGGCGTCTGAATGCACCATTTTTCAACGTCTTGCCCGGCAGTTGTAGTGGGGGTTAAGCGTAACTCTTGAATTGAGTAGCGGACTGGCAATTCATAATGGTACTCGGTGCGGTGAATAATTTTTAATTGCATGAATTGGGCAGTAAAGGGTGATTAAGCAACAGCTAGGGGTATTAGGAAGGTATTACTAAAATCATCGGCAATATGATTAATGCGCGCTAAGAAAACTTCCATAAATTCTTCGAGACCCTGACTAAAGACCTCATCGATATCGGAAAATTCAAGGCTGGCTTTTAGTTTGCCAAGCAGACGTTCGATTTCCCTCGAGTCTTGATTGCGTACAGCAGCCATTAAGGGGATTAACTCATTGACACAAGAAACTAGCGAACGCGGCATTTGTGGGTTAAAAATTAATAGTTCTGCAACTTTTTTAGGGGTGATTTGATCTGAATAAATTTGCCGATAAATTTCAAATGCAGATACTGAGCGCAGTAGTGAGGCCCAATGATAAAAATCAAAGAAGCTATCGCCTGATTCTTCTTCTAATTCTTTTTTCGTTGGTATTTGCTTTAAATTTTCTTGAATCTCATATTTTGTTTCCAAGATGCGCGCAGTATTATCAGCGCGCTCGATTAAAGTGCCAATACCTAAAAAATATAAAGCTTCATTTTTTAACATTGTGCCTTGAATCACGCCACGCACTAAATGACAGCGGTGCTTAACCCAATCTAAAAAGCGACTATGGTCTGAGCGCTCGCGATTAACTAAGATGGTTTGTAGTTCAAGCCAAGTAGTATTTTGTGTTTCCCATACCTCGGAGGTGATGCGACCGCGAATCACGCGAGCATTTTCACGGGCAGAATATAGGCAAGAAACAATACTAGATGGGTTAGTATTTTCATAAATCATGAAGTCAAGCACGTTATGACGATTGATGGCGTCATATTTGCTGCCAAAATCATCTTCTAATTTCGAAATCGTCAAGAGTTTTTTCCAGCTTTGCTCGAGAAATTGTTCTGGCTGGGGAAGTAAAGACGTTTGATGACTAACGTCGAGCATGCGTGCCGTATTTTCAGCGCGCTCGGTATAACGTGCCATCCAATAGAGGCAATCGGCGGTACGACTTAACATGATTGCCTCATTTTTCTAGGACCCAGGTATCTTTTGTGCCGCCACCTTGAGACGAATTAACCACTAATGAGCCTTCTTTCAGGGCCACTCGGGTAAGCCCGCCTGGTACCATCTTCACCGTTTTACCTGAAAGCACAAAAGGGCGTAAATCAATATGGCGGGGCGCAATACCCGATTCCACAAAAGTTGGGCAGGTTGATAAGGCTAAGGTAGGTTGTGCAATATATTTTTCTGGGTTGGCTTTTAAGTGGACGCGGAAACTTTCTATCTCAGCTTTGCTGGCGGCTGGTCCTACCAACATGCCATAGCCGCCTGCACCATGCGTTTCTTTGACCACCAACTCGCTTAAGTGTGCCAAGGTGTAAGCCAGATCTTCTGGTTTACGGCATTGAAAAGTAGGGACGTTATTGAGAATGGGTTTTTCACCTAAATAGAACTGAATCATTTCCGGTACATAGGGGTAAATCGATTTATCATCAGCTACGCCTGTGCCTATAGCATTAGCCAAGGTCACATTACCAGCTCGGTAGGCCGAGAGGAGACCAGCAACACCGAGTGTGGAATCAGAGCGAAAAGCCAGAGGGTCTAAAAAGTCATCATCAATGCGTCGATAAATGACATCGACTCGTTCGGGGCCTTGGGTAGTGCGCATGAAGACCTGCTCATTTTTCACATACAAGTCTTTGCCTTCAACCAATTCAACCCCCATTTGTAAGGCTAAATAGGTATGTTCAAAGTAAGCTGAGTTGTACATCCCTGGAGTTAACACAACCACATTGGGTTTTTTAACATCGCTGGGTTTTACTGACTTCAGACACTCCAATAAAAGGTCGGGGTAATGCTCTACGGGTGCAATGCGTTGCTCTTGAAACAAGTCGGGAAATAAGCGCATCATCATTTTGCGATCTTCCACCATATATGAGACACCAGATGGCACGCGTAAGTTATCTTCTAATACATAAAACTCCCCTGCACCTGCACGCACAATATCAATTCCCGCAATTTGCGCGTAGATGTCGCGCGGCACATCTACATTGCGCATCTCGGGACGGTATTGGGCATTATTAAAAATTTGCTCGGCGGGCACAATGCCCGCTTTAATAATGGCTTCTGCATGATAAATATCAGAGATAAAACAGTTTAAGGCTTGAACCCGTTGACGCAGCCCAGCTTCAAGCTGAGCCCATTCTTGAGCGCTAAATATCCGCGGAATTTGATCGAATGGAATCGTGCGTTCTGCGCCCAAGTCATCACCATAAACAGCAAAGGTAATTCCCACTCGTCGAAAAATCAGTTCCGCCTCAGCGCGCTTCAGACCCATAAGGGTATCGCTTTGCTGCTTTAGCCAGCGATGAAAGGTGCGGTAATGGGGCCGCGCTTTACCTGCCTCGTTGAGCATTTCGTCGTATGGCAAGTTCATCGCTATAAGTTAAATCACCTTAGGGTACTTCAGGGGCGAACGGGGAGGTTCGATGGTGCATTAATGCACAAATTTGGTGCTAAAAGAAACTTTTTAGCTAAAAACGGCTTATTTTTAAAGGCAGCTCCAGCGAAAAGTGCCGTTAGCTTAAGACAGGTCGCCGCGGGCAATGCGGGCTTTTTCTCGCTCCCAATCACGTTCTTTTTCGGTAGCGCGTTTGTCATGTTGTTTTTTCCCTTTAGCTAAGCCAATCTCGCATTTCACATTGCCTTTCGAGAAATGCAGGTTAATGGGTACAAGGGTATACCCCTTTTGATCGACCTTGCCAATGAGTTTGCGAATTTCAAGGGCATTAAGGAGTAATTTACGGGTACGCGTGGGGTCAGCTAGTACATGGGTCGAAGTGGAGCTAAGCGGGCTAATATGTGCGCCAATGAGGAATAGTTCAGCCTTGCGGATTACCACATACGCCTCTTTAATTTGTGCCCGGCCTGCGCGAATGGCTTTCACCTCCCAGCCCTCTAAGGCGAGTCCAGCTTCGCAGCGTTCCTCGATAAAATAATCAAAGAAGGCTTTTTTGTTATCAACGATACTCATGGTTTATATAGTAATTTTCTGACTTAATTATGGCAGACGTCTACAAGACCGTTTTAATTAACCAATCCGTTGAACGGATGTTCGATTTAGTGACCGATGTGGCGCGTTACCCTGAATTTCTGCCATGGTGTGGCGGCGTAGAGATTTTTGAACAGTCTGAAACAATTTTAGACGCCAAAATACACATTCATTTTAAAGGCATTAATCAATACTTCCATACGCGCAATGTGAATCATCGCCCCGAAACCATTGATATGGTTTTTGTCGATGGACCGTTTCGGCATTTTTCAGGTCAGTGGAACTTTATTGCCTTGCGCGAAGATGCGTGCAAAGTAGAGTTTAAGTTGCATTGGGAATTTAAAAATGCCTTGCTCGATAAAATTATTGGCCCCGTCTTTGCCCATATTGCTGGTACGTTTGTCGATCGCTTTGTCACCCGAGCTGAAAGCTTATATGGCTAAAGGCTTGAATTTGTGGCTTTGCGACGCCCGCGCAAGCGCTAGTTTGCAAAGGGGCGATGCCTCACCGATCATTACTCCTTTGTATTTACCCCTGCCAAGTGGCGCGGTGGCCACCATTGGAATGGCCTTAATGCGTGCCGGGATTGCTAGTGGGCCCACTGATCCAGCCTTTAGTCGAAAGGGTTGTATTGGGGTCTTTGGCAAGCGCAAAGACTGGCTTAGCCCTATTTATGAAGGTGATCGAATTGAGTTATATGGCCCCTTATTGATTGATCCGAAGGCAGTGCGGCGTAAAAAAGCCAATCAAAACCGGGATAGTGAATTAAAGGCCAGTGCCCTGGCTCGTCAGGCCCGTCGCAAGGCGAAGCAGCGATAAGTCTATAATCTGATTTTGCGACTAGGGGTTTTGTATGCGACTCATCCAAAAAGCACTCACTTTCGACGACGTGCTCCTTGTGCCTGCTTATTCGGCGGTCTTACCACGTGATGCGAGTTTAATTAGTCGTTTAACCCGCGATATTGCCTTAAACATCCCCTTAGTTTCGGCGGCCATGGACACCGTAACCGAAGGTCGTTTAGCCATTGCAATGGCCAGCGAGGGTGGTATTGGTATTGTGCATAAAAATCTCAAACCAGCTGAGCAAGCCCGCGAAGTAGCTAAAGTAAAGCGTTATGAGTCAGGCGTCTTGCGTGACCCCATCACCATTGGACCTGAGGTTACCGTGCGCGAGGTGATTCAGTTATCGCGTGAACATGGCTTTTCTGGCTTTCCTGTGCTGCAGGGCAAGACGGTCGTGGGCATCATCACTAATCGCGATTTACGCTTTGAAGAGGAGCTTGATGCGCCGGTAAAAACCAAAATGACGCCGCGCGATCGACTCGTTACTGTGGGCGAAAGCGCTTCATTAGAAGACGCCAAGCGCTTAATGAATAAACATCGCCTTGAACGCGTGTTGGTGGTCAACGATGCTTTTGAATTACGGGGCCTAATTACGGTTAAAGATATTTTAAAGGCTACCGAGCATCCGAATGCGTGTAAAGATAGCGAAGGTAAGTTGCGCGTTGGGGCGGCGGTTGGAGTGGGCTCAGATAACGACGAGCGCGTCGAGTTACTGGTGAGGGCAGGGGTCGATGTGATTGTGGTTGATACGGCCCATGGTCATAGTCAAGGGGTTCTTGATCGAGTGAAGTGGGTGAAGAAAAATTATCCGCAAGTGCAAGTGATTGGCGGCAATATCGCCACTGCTGATGCCGCAAAAGCATTATTGGAAGCGGGGGCCGATGGCGTCAAGGTGGGTATAGGCCCCGGCTCCATTTGCACTACTCGCATTGTGGCGGGCGTCGGTGTTCCACAAATTACTGCCATCGTCAATGTTGCGCTGGCCCTCAAAGGCACCGGTGTGCCATTAATCGCCGATGGTGGAGTGCGCTATTCAGGTGATGTGGCGAAAGCGCTGGCAGCTGGAGCAGATGCGGTAATGATGGGCGGCATGTTTGCAGGTACTGAAGAGGCGCCAGGTGAAGTCTTTTTATATCAGGGCCGTTCATATAAAAGTTATCGTGGCATGGGTTCTTTAGGTGCGATGACGGATGGTGCTGCTGATCGGTATTTCCAAGAAGATATTGCCACTGCTAATGCCGATAAGTTAGTTCCCGAAGGTATCGAAGGGCAAGTACCTTATAAGGGTAGCGTTCTCACCATCTTGCATCAACTGACTGGCGGTATTCGTTCCTCAATGGGGTATTGCGGTTGTAAAACAATTGCCGAGTTACATGACAAAGCCAATTTTGTAGAAATTACTTCAGCAGGTGTGCGTGAATCGCATGTGCATGATGTCAAGATTACAAAGGAAGCACCTAATTACCATATTGATTAAACGATATCGCTGTGCACGCTAAGATTCTTATTCTTGATTTTGGTTCCCAAGTAACCCAACTCATTGCCCGCCGTATCCGTGAAGCAAAAGTCTATTGCGAAATTCATCCTTACGATTGCGCTCCTGAACTGATTCGACGTTTAGTAGAGCAAGACGACTGCAAAGGCATTATTCTTTCTGGCGGTCCAAATTCAGTTACTAGCAGCGCTAGTCCTAGAGCCCCACAAATTGTTTTTGAATTAGGTGTGCCAGTACTTGGCATTTGTTATGGCATGCAAACCATGGCTGAACAATTGGGCGGTGCGGTTGCGTCAGCCGAGACGCTGGGTAAAGCCCGCGAATTTGGTTACGCAGAAGTTCGAGCACATGGCCATACTGCCCTTTTAAAAGGCATTGAAGATTTTGTGACTACTGATGGTCATGGCATTCTGAAGGTCTGGATGAGTCATGGTGATTCGGTCACGACTATGCCGCCTGGCTTTCAATTAATGGCCTCAACCGCCTCTTGCCCCATTGCTGGCATGGCCGATGAAGCCAAACAATTTTATGGTTTTCAGTTTCATCCAGAAGTAACCCATACCCTGCAGGGCGAAGCCATCTTGCAGCGTTTTGTACATGATATTTGTCATTGCCCAGGCGATTGGGTGATGGGTGATTACATTAGTGAGGCCATCGCGCATATTCGCGCACAAGTTGGCAGCGATGAAGTAATTTTAGGTTTATCGGGAGGCGTTGACTCGAGCGTTGCCGCAGCATTAATTCATCAAGCGATTGGTAATCAACTTACTTGTGTATTTGTCGATCATGGTTTATTGCGCTTGAATGAAGGTGAAATGGTGATGGAAATGTTTGCCCGTAATTTAGGGGTGAAGGTTATTCGGGTGGATGCAGCTGAACAATTTATGGCGCAGCTAGCAGGCGTAAGCGATCCCGAGATGAAACGTAAAATTATTGGCAAAGAATTTATTGACGTATTTCAAGCTGAATCCATCAAAATTAAAAATGCCAAGTGGTTAGCGCAAGGCACTATTTATCCGGATGTCATTGAGTCTGCTGGCAAAGGTAAAAAGGGTGCTCATACCATTAAGAGTCACCACAATGTAGGCGGTTTACCAGATGATATGCACTTGAAATTACTCGAACCCTTACGTGAATTATTCAAGGATGAGGTGCGCGAGTTGGGTGTGGCGCTAGGTCTACCCCGTGAAATGGTCTATCGCCATCCCTTTCCAGGCCCTGGTTTGGGTGTGCGCATCTTAGGTGACGTGAAGGCTGAATACGCTGATTTACTGCGTCATGCCGATGCCATTTTTATTGAAGAATTGCGCAACACGATTGATGAAGTTAGCGGAAAATCATGGTACGACTTAACGAGTCAAGCTTTTGCGGTATTTCTACCAGTCAAATCAGTAGGAGTAATGGGCGATGGTCGCACTTACGAATATGTTGTAGCTTTGCGTGCAGTGCAGACTCAAGATTTTATGACCGCACATTGGGCGCATTTGCCTCATGAACTATTAGGGCGTGTATCTAACCGAATTATTAATGAGGTGCGCGGAATCAATCGTGTGGTCTACGATATTAGTGGTAAGCCACCCGCTACGATTGAGTGGGAGTAGCTGCTTGAGTACAAAATTAGTCACCTTTGATGTCTATATGGCTCTTCTCGATATCGAGGGCAGTCTCCGGCCTGTCGTTCAGGAAACGCTGGGCCTGGATGCCGATATTGCCTCAGCATTCGTGCGTCTTTGGCGGACCAAGCAAATGGAGCGAGCCGCCATCAGCAATTCACTTGAGAGGAGCCGTACATCCTTTGGCGAATGTACGGCCATGGCTCTCGACTACTGCCTTGGTCGCTACAACATTACAATAGGAGCGGATACGCACAGCAATCTACTCTTCGCCTGGGATAAAATAAAACCATGGCCTGACGCCGATGCTGCCATCGCTGCTGTCAAGGCAATGGGTTGCCAGACGGCGATCCTTTCCAACGGTGATCAGCGCATGCTCGAAGCCGTCGCCCTCAACTTTTCAACACAATCGTTTGATCACATTCTTTCATCCGAAACGGCTGGTTACTACAAACCACACCCCTCTATATACAATTTGCCAGTGAGTATTCTTGGCATTTCCAAAGAAAACACTGTCCATATTGCCGGCAGCCCTAATGATGTCCTTGGAGCAATCGCGGCGGGAATTCAATGCATCTGGTCAAACCGTCATGGTGATCTAATCCTCGATCCCGCTTTCCCGCCTACCCACGAAATATCAAACCTCACCGGTGTCGCTAACTTAATTGATGCTTAAAGAGGTGCTGTAGGCCGCACGTTCGAATCGTGCTGGGTAGGCAAAAAACTCAAAAATAATAATTATTACCTCAGTCAATTGAGATCTATTGGATCAATCATGATCGAACTTGAGTAGCGTTGGAGTCACCTACCTCAAGTTTTGATTACATTGGCGTAGCTCAGTTTGGCCATGGATCGATAGATAAAAAATTCCCATTTTTTGGTGGGCTTGCGCCCGCATTCCCCGCGGCAAGAGTAGATCCAACGACGGCAGATGCAACTATGGATCGTTGTATGAACTCACGACGCGAAACAAGTTGATTTTTTTGCATTTGTAAAATCCTTATTCGTGGTCAATAGGTTTAGTCAGCCTTGATATTCGTAGCCTTAATTACCTTTGCAAAATTTTGGATATCATTTCTAACGTAGGTATCTAGTGATTGCGAAGTCCCACCAAAAGGCTCGGCAGCCTGTACAAATAGTTGTTGAACTACTTCAGGACGCTTTAATATTTCATTAACGTCCGAATTGATTGACTGAATGATTGCGGCTGGAGTGCCTGCGGGTGCATATAGCGCTACCCAAAAGACGCTATTAAATCCTGGGAAACCACTCTCAGAAACTGTGGGAACGCTTGGCAGATTTGGGGAGCGTTTTTCACTAGTTACTGCTAATGGGCGAAGGCGCCCAGCATTAATGAAGCCAATAGATGCAGTCAGTCCCGAGACTAAAACCGGTACTTGCCCTCCCAAAACATCAGCAGCAGCAGGGCCACCACCTTTATAGGGAACATCAACCATTTTGATGTTAGCTGTAAATTTAAATTGCTCACCGGCAATATGTTGTAGGGAGCCAATCCCAGCGTGAGCATAGCTTAATGAGTCGGGATTGCTTTTCGATGCCGTCACAATATCTTGAAGCGACTTATAAGGGGTTTGTGGGTTGACTGAGATTGCATTTGGAGTGGAGGCCAATCCAACTATGGGAATAAAGTCCCTAGGAAAAATTTGGGCTTTGGCGCCTATTAAGGCAGGGTTTGCAGCATTACCACTACTAGCAGCTAAGAGGGTGTATCCATCATTTGGTGAGTTTGCGACAAACTCAGTACCAATCATGGCATTAGCACCCGGCTTATTTTCTACTACTATTGTGGCCCCCATTTTTTCTGTCAATTTTTGGGCAATCATCCTCGTTATAACATCGGTGCTTCCACCTGAGCCATAAGGCACAATGATTTTGATGGGCCGATTAGGGTAAGTAGATTGTGCAAAACTGGATGTGATATTCCAAGAAGTGAGTATCACCAAACTAGCTAAAAGAACTTTTTTCATGTTATTTCCTCCTAATAATTTAAGTTAGTTGCAACGCCTCTAGTTTAGAAACTTCATTTCCAGCAATTTGGCCGCTAATGAGGCATTCAGCCAAATTACCACCTGAAAGATATAAGAATCCCCATATTGAACCTATTTCACCTGCAACATAGAGCCTAGGGATAACTTCATTAAATGTATTTAAAACCTCTTGTTTTGTGTTGTGTACGAGAGCACCCTGAGTATTTGATACCACTGGCCAGACCGCTCCAAAATAGTAAGGGGCAGTGTGGATGGGTATTCTCGTTTGTGCGGGCCTACCTAACTCGTCGATTGCATTTGAGCTGCATAGAGTATTCCATTCTCGAATCGTATTTTGCAGAGTATCAATTGGCACATTCATTAAAGTTGATAGCTCTTCAAGTGAGTCGGCTTTCTTCAAAATGCCTAAATCAACTTCCTTAAGATTATCAGAGCTCCATTCGTAGACATCAATATCGGGGTCATTAATAAAGGCTTTTGCAACTGGATACAGCTTTCGTCCATCCTCATCAAAAAGCATAAACGCGGGTAAATTCGGAAATCGATTTTTACTAGCTTCATATTGATCCATATAGCGATGACCTGTATCGTGTCCATATGGCTCATATTCGTTCATGAAGCGTTTGCCATCTTGATTAATCAGAATCCAAGACATGCGAACATCTGTGGTTGTTACGCCTCTGGTCCAGTCTGGTAATTTTTTGCTTCTGATGCCAAAGGGGTACTTGGGGTCAGTATGACGAAATCCATAGCTGCCATGAAAATGCCACATATGACCAATATCCGCACCTAAAGCTTGAGCCATTTTGATGCCATCTCCAGTATTACCAAGAGTTGCAGCAGGTAACACGGGATAGAGTTGCCAGTACTGACGCTGCATTTCAATGCCAGCTTCAAATCCTCCGCAAGCTAGAACTACTCCATATCGCGTTCCGATTCGTCGAATTTGATTATTAGCTTCAACTAATAATCCGGTAACTACTCCATTGTTATCAATAATCAGTCTTTGCACGGCATTGGAATAGCGTACCTCAATATCAAGCTTTTTGACATTGTCATTGATCACCTTGAAAGCATTAGCACCCGATTTGAGAGATTTTGCTCTAGGAAACTCTTTGCTTTGATCAAAGCCAGGCACGGAATCGTATTCCATAAATTGAAAAGCTTCATAACCAGGTAGCGGGTAATTTGCTGGTCTGTCAAGCGTGGTCAGGCTTGCATTATTTACTTCACCTAATTCTTTTAACAATGTAGGAAGCTTAACCATTTCTCCTGAAAAGTGGCTTAACAGACTGTCATTAATTGTTTGTACATTAGTTGCCTTTAGGTACTCATAGGCCTTCTCTTTATTTGTAGCAATCCTAAAGCCACCACCTGAACAAATCGATAATCCACCTGGGATACTCATTTTTTCAAAAATGATCGCTTGTCGTCCAACCTTGGCCGATGCAATTGCAGTCATGCCGCCCGCAAAGCCATATCCCACAATCGCTACATCTATGATTTCGTCAAAATGATCTGACCCTGCTTGGGCGTGAGGAAATGCCGTCATAGATTGCTAACCTTAAATAATAATATGTTCCGCATAGCAGAACTTACAAATTTCATAATAACTATTGTGGGATAAAAAAAACATATTGACAAGTGTTTAATTAGGTTTTAGAGTCTTTTTAACTAAATAAAAAAAGTTCTGCAATGCAGTACAAAAATAATCTTACGCGCAACCAAGTCATAGCTTCAGCCGCTGGCACCCTAGAGGTACTGGAGGCAATTAGTAAGCTAGGGATGCCTTCCTCATTAGGCTCAATTATTTCTGCTACGGGAAGGCCAAAGGGCACGGTCCATCGTATGGTCTCAACCCTTGTAAATACAGGCTTTGTGATACAGGATGAATCAGGGCACTATTTTTTGACATTAAAAGCTTGGCGTATTGGCTCGGTGGCAGTACAGGCTTTAGATATTGCCGATAAAGGTAGGCCGATCCTCAGTAAACTGGGTTCCGAAACTGGCGAGACTGTGCATCTAGCGGTATTAGATCCTTCAGGCGGCGTTGTATATGTTGCCAAGGTTGAAAGTCCCAAGTCAATTAGTGTACAAACCAGGCTTGGCCAAATCAATCCTTCGTGGTGCACTGCAACTGGAAGAAGCATTATTGCTTTTAATGCCCTAGTTGCCCAAAAAGTTTTGTCAGAAGAGCTTGAAAAGTTTACAAATAAAACAATTACTAGTCCTGAGAAGATACAAAAAATACTCAATGAAGTTAGGGTGAACGGCTTTGCAGTCACATTAGCCGAGAACCATCCTGAAATGGGTGGTATCGCTGCGCCAATTCTGGATCACACTGGTACGGTAGTTGCTTCATGTGGAGTTGCCATTCCAGCATTTCGGATGAATGCAGATCTCGTTGATCGATTCATTCCTCTTGTAGTAGATGCAGCAAATAAAATTTCAAATCTACTTGGGTATACAGCTACATTAATTGATAAGGAAATCGCTCATGCATGAAGAGAGCTGTGATATTTTGATTTTAGGGGGAGGGGGCGCCGCTCTTTATGCAGCGATTAAAGCCCATGATGCCAACCCCAATTTAAAAATTATATTGGCGAGTAAAGGCTTGATTGGCAAAAGTGGCTGTACTCGTATGGTGCAGGGTGGATATAACGTTGTTTTGAATTCAGAAGACTCGTTTGATAAACATTATGACGATACCTTGCGGGGTGGTGGATTAATTAATGATCAAGAGCTTGCATGGACTTTAGTTACCGAGGCTCCAAATAGGATTATTGAGTTAGAAAATAAGTTTGGTTGTTATTTTGATAGAAATGATGATGGCAGCATTCATCAGCGGGCACTAGCGGGGCAATCATTTAATCGAACTGTTCATAGCGGAGATTTAACTGGCATTGAGCTAATGAATCGATTGCTTGAGCAAGTATTAGTCCGAGATATCAAAAAAATGAGTGAAGTGCGCGGTATTGATCTGTTATTTGATGGCAATCAAGAGCGGGTTATTGGCGCCGTTCTCATGGACTTCAACTCAGGTGAATTAATTCAGATGAAAGCTAGGGCTGTATTGCTCGCAACAGGAGGGGGCGCGCCCTTATATAAATTTACACCGGCCTCTTTAGAAAAAAGTGGCGATGGCTTAGCGATGGGCTTCAGGGCCGGAGCAGAAATGATCGATATGGAAATGATGCAGTTTCATCCAACAGGATTAATTGCTGGAGATTCTGTGATGACTGGGACTGTATTAGAAGAGGGGTTAAGGGGTGCTGGTGGACACCTATTAAATGTAGATGGCAAACGTTTTATGGAAAATTACGATCCCGCCAAGATGGAGCGCTCTACGAGAGATCGCGTCTCCAGATCAAGTTATATGGAAATTCGAGCTGGTAGAGGCACTCCGCAGGGCGGCGTCTTTTTGGATGTGAGGCATCTGGGAAAAGAATTCTTACTCAAATCCTCTCCAGGAATGTACAAGAGATGCCTGTCTGTTGGTTATGACATGGCAACGGATCCAATACAGGTAACTCCAACTGCGCACTTTCAGATGGGTGGAATACGAATTGACCCCCTTTGCCGAACTTCAATTCCAGGGTTATATGCCGCCGGAGAAGATGCCGGAGGCGTGCATGGAGCTAACCGATTAGGTGGTAATGGGGTTGCCGAGTCGATTGTGTTTGGGGGTGTTGCTGGTGAGGCAATGGTAAATGATTTAGAAAGCCAATCTGCCCCAAAAAATAAGGGCTTTGGCAATTTAGAGGAAATATTGAATAAATTAACCCCCTCACAAGGCAGCTTAAATCCATTTCATTTGCGTAAGGAATTGGGCTCGATGGCATGGGATCAAATTGGAATTATTCGCAGCAAAGATTCCCTTGAAATAGCGCAAACAAGTTTGGATGGCTATGAAGAGAAATTAAAAGGAATCTCAATTCCAGAAAAAAGAGCCGGTAACAGTGCCTTGCATGAAAGAATGAATTTAGAAAATTTAATTACAGTTGCAAAATTAATATCAAAATCTGCTGCCTTGCGTACTGAAAGTAGGGGTAGTCACTACCGTGAAGATTTTCCTGAAATAGATCAGCAAAATCTATACAACATTTATCTTAAAAAAGATATTGATGGAGCGATTCATTCTGAGAAGCGGCCTGTTAAATTCACCAGAAGAAACCCAGAGCAACTTCGTGGCGAAACCGTTATTCCCAAGGGCAATGTTAATTTAGCCGACGATTCTAAGATGACCTCTGAGGTTTGAAATGCTAAGAATTTATTCAGCTAAAAATTGGAAATTTCTATTTCATCGGGTGAGCGGATTAATTCTGTTAATTTATTTCTTACTGCACGTACTTTCAATATCTACCGCTTTACTATTTGGTCCTGAAGTATTTGATTCGGTGATGAAAGCCTTTCAATCTAACGTATTTCATTTGGTAGAAGCTATCGTTGTTATTTGTGTTTTGGGTCATGGATTAAATGGGCTTCATATCATTGCAAGTGAGCGTGGTTGGTTCAGAAATGAGCAGGGTAGCTAATGAAGCAAACTTATTTAAGCGGGAATTCATTAGATCTCAAATTGTGGAGGCTACAGCGTAGCTCAGCAGTTTTTGTATTACTTTTAGTTATTGTTCATTTGATTCTCCAGTTTATTGTTTTTAATTCTGATGCAATTACTTTTCTAGAGGTGTCCGATCGCATTAAAAGCGGATTAATCTTAGCCGTTGATGTTGTTTTGCTGATCTCAGTATCTCTCCATGGGTATCTGGGCTTTCGCGGTATCTTGCTCGACTATATTAATTCTTCACGCCTCGCTTATTTTATAACTTACACCATTTTCTTTGCTATCGCTGCGACCATTCTGTATGGGTTGGTTGCATTACGCGCGTTTATTTAAGGGAAACCACATGTCAAACGTAGAGTCCTTTGAAATTACTTTAGAAGTATCAAGAACTGATAGTGATGATTTTGAATCATTCAAAGTTCCCGTTCCCAGCAAGAATAGTCGAGTATTAGATGCCTTGCTTTATGTTCGACATAATATTGATCCATCCTTAGGCTTTCGCTATTCATGCCGTGCTGGTATGTGTGGATCGTGCGCTGTTGTCGTTAATGGTAAAGAGAGCTTAGCGTGTCAAACAACGGTCGGCTCTCTGCAATCCGATGTCGTTCGCGTCGAGCCAATGCGGGCATTGCCTGTATTAAAAGATGTGATGTGTGATATGGATCCATTTTTCAAAACATTAATCAAATCACATGCGGCTTTGGTATCCAATGATCCTGATAGAAAAACACTCAGGATTATGCCACCTGGTGAAAAAGTTCGAAAATCAATTCAAGACCAAAGTGGTTGCATTACTTGCGGTGCCTGTTTTTCTGCATGTGAATGGTCGGCTACTAAAGAGGAGTATTTAGGCCCCTCGGCTATGAATAGAATTTTGATGCTAGCTTTAGATGAGAGAGACTTGCTAGGGAAAAAGCGATTACGTGGAATTGCTACTGATTCAGGTATCTTTCGTTGTCACGGGCTTGGGAGCTGCTCTACCGTGTGTCCTGTCGATATTCCTCTACGAGAGGGGATGCAGAAATTGAAGGGTTTAATTAGTAAGGGTGATTTCGATTAATGCAAGCGTATGATTTGAACTTTTCTAATGCCGATTTAGTAGTTGGTAGTGTTCCAAAATACTATGCACAACTTGAACCAAACAAAATTGCACTTTACGATGGAAAAAAGTCTATTACTTATGGAAATTTAAATAATCAAGTAGATATCTTAGCCTCAGCTTTAATTTCCCTAGGGGTTAAATCAGGAGATATTGTTTGTGCATATCTACCAAATTGCATAGAGTATGTATTAGTGGTTTTAAGTGTTGCACGTGCCGGGGCAATTTTTTCACCAATCAATCCTCGTTACAAAAGTGTTGAAATTTCTGAAATATTGCAGCAGTCCAAGCCAAACATCATCTTCACTAATGTAGAGCAAGCAAAAAATATCAATGAAGTACTTAGTAGATGGGCTATTAATAAACCTGTCGTTATCGAAATTGATGGCCAGGATACTGATGGCAATATCTCTTTAGAAAAATTGCTTACTGCAGACAAAATAAAAATACCAGATTGCAGTGAGAGTCAATTCTTTAGTTTGATGTTTACCTCCGGAACAACGGGCAAGGCAAAGGGTGCTTTAGCAACACATAAAGCTAGAATGATTTGGGTTCTGAATGCAGCGATTCAATATGGTTTAAATAGCCAAGATGTCTATTTAGGTACCATGCCCCAAGTGCATTCAGCAGGCCTAACCTTTACATTAATGCATCTTTATGTTGGCGCAACAGTTCGGATCATGCCTCATTTTGATGCAGATGAATTTATAAAAATTGTTGAAGCCGAAGGAATTACATCTTCCTTGACGGTTCCCACAATACTAACAATGCTAGTAGAGCAATTAGAGAAGAATAAACAAGATTTAACTGCTACAAAATTAAAGCGAGTTGTCACTTGTGGGTCACCGCTTCCAGTGAATATAAAAAAGCGTGTGCTTGATAAAATTAGCAAGCAATTATTTGATTATTATGGCTCTACTGAATCCAATAGCATGTCCGTTTTGCGTCCTGAAGATCAATTAAGAAAGCCAGAATCTGTTGGGCAGGCATTTCGCGGTGTCAGACTAAAGATAATGAATATCGATGGTGTGGAATGTTCTGTTGGAGAAGTAGGTGAGGTTTGGTGTATCAATCCCTCTGTGATGACTGAGTATCTGAATCAACCAAAGGAGACCATGGAGGCCTTTACAGATCGCTGGTATCACACTGGAGATCATGGTTTCTTAGATGAAGAGGGATATTTACATCTTGCAGGTAGACTGAATGATGTCATTATTAGTGGCGGCGTCAATATTTATCCTGCAGAAATAGAGCAAGTTTTAATGAGTCATCCCAATATTCTTGATGCTGCAGTGGTGGGTGTCGATGATCCAAAATGGGGTCAAGCCGTTAAGGCTTATTTGGTAACCCGCGGCCATGTAAATATTGCAATAGGTGAAATACAGGCTTTTTGTGAAAAGCAGGTTGCAGCATATAAAAAACCGCGTTATGTTGAGTTTCGAGAGTTTTTACCAAAAAATGCAGGTGGTAAAACCGTTAAAGCCGAGTTAACTGGAGTTCATAATGTCTAATGCATCAAATTCTCTATTGGCATGTTCAATTAAAGATCGAATTGCAGTTCTTACATTAACCGACCCACCAAAAAGAAATGCTATGAGTCTTGGGTTGCGCAAAGAATTAATGGCGTGCTTGCAAAAAATTCAGTCACTTGATGAGGCAGATGCCATCATTATTACCGGCGATGGGGATAAATCTTTTTCGGCTGGGGCTGACATTAATGAGGTGGCTACTAGAACGCCTGCTAAGGAGCTCTCAATTGAAGCACAACTTCGACGCGAATTGCCCCGCCTAATTGAGACCATGCGGATTCCTACTATTGCCGCCATTAATGGATATTGTCTAGGCGCTGGTTTAGAGCTCGCGCTAGCTTGTACTTTAAGAATCGCCTCTAATAACGCGATCTTGGGGCTTCCTGAAATTAATTTGGGTGTAATTCCTGGTAGTGGGGGCACTCAAAGATTAATTCGCTTTGTTGGTTTGGGCAGGGCAATGGAGTTAATAACGATAGGAGAACCCATTTCAGCAGATGAGGCTTTACGAATTGGCTTAGTTAACAAAGTGTGCCCTCCTACAGAGCTGATGGGTGAAGCACAATCATTCTGTAAAAAATGGCAAAGTAAAGGGCCGATTTCTTTGATGCTTGCACGAGATGCAGTACTTAAGAGTTTTGACTTAGATTTGATGTCAGGGATCGACTATGAAAATAAATTATTTGCATTAGCTTTGGCAAGCAACGAAAGAGATGAAGGAATTGCTGCGTTCAAAGAAAAGCGCCCTGCAAATTTTCGTAAATAATTGAATATTTGCTCACTTTGAAAACAATCGCTGAACAATACGCTGAATTTTTAGTTAAATTAAATTATCAGCAGATCCCGGATGAAGTTCTCTTCAGTGCTAAACGGCATATTCTGGATACTATTGGCGTGGCTATTCGGGGGAGAGCGCATGAGAATGCAGTGAATTCTTTAAAAGGCCTGATTGAGGTAAATAAGAACGCATATTCCATATCGGTTTGGGGTTCTAAAGTAAAGCTTTCGACTGAATATGCTGCTTTAGCCAATGGGATTGCTGCTCATTGCCTTGATTTTGATGATACCCATACCGATTCAATTCTTCATGGTAGTACTATCATTGCGCCAGTTGTCCTCGCTTTGAGTGAGGAGCTTAATTTATCCGAAGAAGACCTTTTAACAGCATTTATTGGCGGCTGGGAGGTTGCCGCTCGGATTGGCTTGGCCTCTAAGGGAACCTTTCACAAGAGAGGTTTTCACACAACCTCCATTGCAGGAATTTTTGGAGCTGTTGCTGCGGCTTCAAAGTTACTTCATTTAAGTGAAAATGAAATCGTTAACGCACTTGGTTTGGCAGGAAGTCAAACTTCGGGGATCAATGAATACTTAACCAATAGCTCATCATCAAAAAGTATGCATGCTGGCTGGAGCGCCTTCTCAGGCATCTTATCAACTCGATTTGCGAAAAATGGCATGACTGGGCCGCATTCAGTATTTGAAGGTCGTGATGGTATTTTTAAAACCTATGGCATCTTCGATGAGTGCGATCTATCGATTGCTACTAGTTCATTATTTAAGACTTGGGAAACTACACGAATTTCTATTAAGCCCTATCCTTGCTGCCACTTTGCGCATGCCTTTATTGATTGCATAGGTAGCTTACTTGAAAAAGGAATTCAGGTTGAATCAATTTCTGCCATTAAGTGCTATGTTCCAGAAATTGAACAAGCCCTAATCTGTGAGCCATTTTCTGAGAAATTACGTCCAGTAACTACTTATGGCGCTAAATTTAGCCTACCTTTTTTACTTGCTACAAAGTTATTAGATAAAAAAATTAATCACAATACTTTTATCTTAAAAAATCTTAATAGAAGTGATATTGAAGCTATCTCAGATTTAGTGAGTTATGAAAATGCTGATCTATCAACGACGATGTTTCCAAAAACATTTCCTGGACATTTATCGGTAACTCTAAAAGATGGAAATGTTGTCACTGAGCGCTTGGATATAAATATAGGACACCCTGATAATCCAATTTCTCAAGACCTTTTACTAGAGAAATTTTCTGATAATTGTAGTGGGTTAATCAGCGAGCAAGCCATCAAAAAAATTATGGATTTAGTTATGCTTATGCCTAAATCCTCAATTAAAGATATCACAGCTGCAACCCAAATTACAGTGTAATTATTTTATAAGGATGGAGACCAAAATGAAATTATATGAAAACTATCAATACTTAAAATTTGATAGACCTTCTGAGCGGGTTCTTAGAATTACGATTAATCGGCCAGAAAAATTAAACTCGCTTCCTTGGGAGGCTCATGGAGAGCTCTCTAGAGTCTGGCTTGATGTTGATAAAGATAAGGAAACAAATGTCGCCATTATTTGTGGCGCAGGAAAAGGGTTTTGTGCTGGTGGTGATTTTGGTATGGTCGAAAAAATTATCAATGACTATGAAATGCAGGCAGAGGCTTTACGAGAATTTCGAGATCTTTGCTACAACATGATTAATTGCTCTAAACCAATTGTGTCTGCGATACACGGGCCAGCAGTGGGCGCAGGCTTGGCTACGGCACTCATGGCTGATGTTTCAATAGCTGCAAAATCTGCTAGATTAATTGATGGCCATACTCGACTAGGCTTAGCGGCAGGAGACCATGCTGCCATGATTTGGCCTTTACTTTGTGGAATGGCTAAAGCAAAGTACTATCTGTTAACCTGCGAGCCAGTAATGGGCGAAGAGGCTGAACGTATTGGTTTAGTTTCTATGTGCGTGCCGGATGAGGAATTGCAAGCTAAGGCAGAAGAGGTCGCTGCAAAATTAGCCAAGGGAGCTCAACGACCTATTCGCTGGTCTAAATATGCACTAAATAATTGGTTTCGCATGGCTGGGCCAATCTTTGACAATTCTGCTACCCTAGAATTATTAAGCTTTAATGGTCCGGAAGTTAAAGAAGGATTGGCTTCGCTAAAAGAAAAGCGAGATCCTAATTTTGATTTTAAAGTGTAGTTTTACTTTTTATTGAGCTGATAAATTACGTATTTGAATAATTTTGGCCCAATTTTTAGATTCGTTTTTAATTTGTTGACTAAATTCTAATGGTGTATTTCCAATAGCATCAAGACCATTTATTTCTAGGCTTGTACGCATTGCGTCTGTATTTAAAGCTTTAACAGTGGATTGTTGAATTATGTCGACAATAGATTTTGGAGTACCTGCAGGCGCAATAAGCCCAAACCATCCAACATTTTGAAATCCAGCTAGGCCCGCTTCAGTCGCTGTCGGAATATTTGGTAGCTGTTTGGATCGTTTAACATCTGCAATAGCAAGGGGATTTATTTGCCCAGTTTTTGCAAACCCTGATGCCCCTGAAATAAAGAGAACCATAAAATCAATTTGACCAGATGCTAAATCAATTACAGCGGCAGATTCACCTTTGTATGGAATATGGGTTGCGGAGATATTTGCTGAAAAAATAAAATTTTCTGATGCGAGGTGAGTTTGACTGCCAATACCTGCAGACCCAAAAGTAAGATTTTTAGTTTTTGCAAGTGTGATTAAGTCACTTAAATTATTAACTGGAACTTTTGAATTTACAGTAATTAACATTGGACCACCCGCTACATTGGTTATTGGTATTAAGTCTTTTTCATAATTAAGTGGTAATTTTTTATAAAGTGTGGGATTGACAGTGAGCATGCTCCCAGATGCAAGTAGAAGTGTATAGCCGTCGGGAGAAGAATTTGATACAAATTCAGCAGCTATATTTCCGCTTGCTCCAGCTTTATTTTCAACGATTACATTTTGATCCCATATTTTAGATAATTGTTGAGCCAAAACTCTTCCTAAAATGTCGGTAGTACCACCTGCAGTAAATGGAATTATCAGCCTAACTGATTTTTGTGGCCAAGCTTGAGCTTTTACTTGATTTGGAAAAAATAATACAAAAGTAATATAAATTAGGAAGCCTGTGGCGTATAAAAAGCAAAATTTATTTTTTATTAACATATTCCCTCTGATTTTTTATCTTACGTGAAATAAGTCTATGATTTTTATGCTGTTACTCATTCAAATCTATACACATCCCAGCAGATACAAATTTTTAAAGCCTAGGTAGCACGTTCGAATCGTGCCGGACGGAGACAGCATCCGCAAAATTTTTATCGTTAGGTAGGTCTCCCGCTATTCCCTTTAAATTCTCTATTGTTAGCTATACATTACCACAATCTTTACCTAATGATTCCGTTAGTTGTTTCATAAATTTTTCACAAGTTAGGTCGCATAGCGTGTAACCAATACCTGCGTACAATACTAGTTAATGGAAGACTAATTTATCGTCAAAATGCCACACCACCAAGCTAGTTACACAGAAGTTACACAAACAAATTCAGCAGGCGTAACCTACTGTTTTGTATGTGGTTTTTGCAACGTAACTATTGAGTGGGAATAGAATTTATTTACCTCATCAAGCCTTTATTCAGACTTTATTTGCATGCTCTTAACAATTGGGGCAAACCTAATTAAATCCCCCTTAATTTGCTCACCAAATTTTTCAGGGGTGCCGGGTGATGGAGTAATACCCATTGCTAAGAGTCTAGTCTTTCCCTCTGGTGAGTTCAAAATTTCATTTAAGGCTTGGTTTAATTTAATCAAAATAGGTTTGGGTGTTTTTGCCGGAGCCAACAAACCTACCCAATCATCTATTTCAAACTCTTTGATGCCTGACTCGGTAAAAGTAGGCACATCTGGCATGCTTGGACTTCTTTTTGCGCTTGAGACTGCAATGGCTTTAATGCGCCCTGATTTTACATATTGGTTAGCACCCGCCACAGCGGTATAAACCAAGGGGATGTTCCCTCCTAATAAATCAATTAAGGCCTGCCCACCGCCTTTGTAAGGCACGTGAACTAAATTAGCACCAGTTTTTTGCTTGAGTAATTCACCAGCAATATGCGGCGTTCCGCCAGCACCAGAGGTGCCATAAGATAAGCCATTCGGATCTTTTTTGGAGATGGCAATCACATCAGCTAAAGTTTTGCCTTGGAAATCATTGTTTGCCACCACAATCAAAATTGCATCGCCAATTTTGCCAATGGGCGCAAAATCTTTTACGCTATCAAACGAGATTTTGTCAAAAAGTGATGGGTTGATCGATAAAGTTCCGGCATAACCTAGGAGCAGGGTATATCCATCGGGCTCGGCAGCAGCCACCATTTGCGTGCCGATATTGCCAGATGCTCCAGGGCGATTATCAGCAATGACTTGTTGCCCTAATTTTAAAGAAAGCTGTTCTGCAATAAAGCGGCCTGAAGTATCTGTCACCCCACCAGGAGTGAATGGAATAATGAGGCGTATGGGTCGATTAGGATAGTTCGTTTGCGCATGTGAGGTGAGCGAGAAAATAAATGTTCCGACTAAAAGTCCATGCAATAGGTATTTGTGTAATTTCATCTCAGTTCCCTCACTTTGTTTCTACAAACCGTTTTTCAAATTCCCAAACATCTTGAAAGCCCATTAACTCGGAAAGCTCGCCAAAGTCATATAAGTCGACTGGGTTATCAATGGAAGACCCTGAATGTTTAAAGTGCTCGTAGACCTTAGTCATCGCTTGAACTGAGGCCAATAAAGCCGTAACCGGAAAGATTGCAAGCTTAAATCCACATTGCTCTAATTCTAATTTTGACAAAATAGGGGTACGACCTTTTTCCACCATATTGGCAACCAATGGATGGTTGGGAAAAGTTTCGCCAATGCGTCTGATCTCGTTTAGATTTTCAGGGGATTCAATAAATAATATATCCGCTCCAGCACGAGCATAGGCTTCACCTCTTTTTAACGCTTCATCCAAGCCTAACGTAGTTCTGGCATCAGTTCTGGCGATAATTTTAAATTGCGGGTCGACCCTTGAAGCAACTGCAACCTCAATTTTTTTAACCATCTCTGCCAGCGGTATGACGCGTCTTCCAGGGGTATGGCCACATTTTTTGGGAAACTCTTGATCCTCTAATTGAATCGCTACTGCGCCAGCTGTTTCATATCCGCGAACGGTATGCCGCACATTTAATAAGCCCCCATAACCGGTATCACCATCCGCAATAAGCGGTGTCTTAGCCATGCCAGCCATTGCGGTAACTCTGCCAACCATGTCAGTATAAGTGGCTAAGCCCGCATCGGGAAGGCCTAAAAGAGAGGCTACGGTGCCATAGCCGGTCATATAAAGAGCATCAAAATTCATGCGGTCTGCCAATCTGAGCGAGACCATTTCAAATACTCCGGGGGCAACAATTAAGCCAGGGCTAGCAAGTCTTTGATTAAAAGTGTCTCTTTGAGAAGGCATCGCGATCCTATTCATTTTTTACTTGATGTGTTTGCTGAAGGGTTGGTGAAGAACGCTCACTTAAATACTCGGCAATCTTTTTTAGCAACTGGGTGATATCGTTTTGCACCGTTTGAAAATTTGCATTCGGCTCTCGGCTTGCTTCATTCATATAGATGGGTCGACGAATTTCGACTTGAAGGCTATGTCGATTTTTATCAGGTTGGCCAATCTGCGCTATGAGTTGCATGCCTTTATATGGATCGTTGCGAGCAACTGTGTAACCCAGCGTGCGCAAATATTGTTCGATCAGATTCATAAATTCTGGCTCACAGGTGGTGCCATCGCGATCGCCAAGCACAAAGTCGGCCAAAGGATGAGGATTATTTTTTATCTGTAAGCGTTCGTAGGCATTATTTGGCATGGAGTGTAAATTTAAATGCCATACCCCGCCGAACCGTTGCATGCTATTTTCGATGGCTTGCGCTAGCGCTGCATGATACGGGCGATAATAGTTTTGAATGCGTTGCTGTACTTCGTTTACGCTCAATTGGCGATCATAAATTACAGTGGCAGCGTTTAGTTTTCGCCAAATTAAGCCGTAACCCAAGCGACTTTTCTCGCTTGGAGACAATGGTTCTGGCCAATCGCCATCTAATAACAGCGGATCAATATCGTTCGCTGTGCGGTTTAGGTCGATGTAAGTGCGAGGAAAGTTAGCTAACAGTAAGGTGGCTCCAACACTAGGAGCGGCGCGCCAGAGTTGATCAACATGGGTATCTTCGCCCCCCCTGAGTTGGGCTCGCGGTACAACATGACAAAAATCTGCAGGATATTCGGTACCACTATGTGGTGAGTCACAAACCAAAGGGATGGCTGAATCGGCTGGTTCAAGCAAGCGATAAGGCGAGTTTTGAGAGCCGATCATGGCCTTAGTCAACTTGAATGTTGGCCACTTTAGCGATGCGCTGATATCGGTCAATTGCTTGCTGAATCTGCTTGGCAAATTCAGCGGGTGTTCCAGGTATAGCAATCGCACCAGATTCCTCAAGCTTCTTAATAAATTCAGGATTTTTCATGCCCTGATGGATCGCTTTATTGAGCTTAGCAATAATGCTCGGTGGGGTACCGGCGGGGGCCACAATCCCAAACCAGCCACCACCACCCATTTGCGGAAACCCTAATTCGCCATAGGTGGGCACGTCGGGTAGGGCGGGTGAGCGTTTTTCTGCCAGTACCGCTAAGGCTCGTAAACGCCCTGCTTTAATTTGCGGTAATGCTGAGGGTAGGTTATCAGTAATGGCATCGACTTGCCCTGCTAACGCATCATTCATTGCTGCGCCTGCACCTTTATAAGGGACATGCAGTAAACGAATTTTGGCGAGCATGGCAAAGTACTCAACGTTGGCATGCCCTAATGAACCGGTGCCAGGGGTAGCAAAGGTATATTTATTGGGATTAGCTTGAGCTAAGGCAATGAATTGCTGCATGGTGTTAGCCGGCACTTTTGGATTGACCGCAAATACGCTCGGCGTTGCCGCCACATTAGTAATGGGCGCGAAGTCTTTAATCGGGTCATACTTGAGTTTTCCGGCATACACCGCTGAATTAGCCCCATGCGTACTCATGGTGGCCATTCCTAGGGTATAGCCATCAGGCTTTGCTTTCGCGACAACCTCCATGCCAACCGATCCGCCAGCGCCAGCCCGGTTTTCTACAATGATTTGCTGACCTAATTCACGGCCGGCATATTCAGCGATGAGGCGTGCAGCCAGATCGGTTGATCCACCAGGGCCAAAAGGAACGATTAGCTTCACTGGTTGATCGGGGTAATTACTCTGGGCAAAAGTAGGTAAGCCGCAGAACAGCAGGGCCCCCAAGAGAAGATGGAGCAACTGACGCAATCTAGGCATAGGATTCCTCAGTACCAAAAACAAGAAGAGTTGGCGTTTAATGGCTTGTCAGTTTACCTTACCGCACTCAATGAATTCAATGCACTTGAGCTCGGCCAGCAACAAGGTAAATTGTTTATCATAAGGGTCTGAAGCATCCGCTAATTTACGAACTGGAGCAATCAATGCCATTTTCACGTCGCCTTTTTATGCTGTCTGCCGCTCTGGCTCCCTTTGGCTGTGGTTCAATCGGTTATTTACGCGGGACTGCTGTGCCTGCGCCAAGTCCGATGCCGGCAGTGCGTCCACCGCAGGTGGGTCAAGAGTGGTCTTATTTACAGCGGGATATGTTTAATGGCAATACGCTGGGCACCTTAACCGAACGGGTGCAGTCGGTGGGCTCGCAAATTGTCATTACCCGCTCGATGGATACGAGCACAGCATCAGCCAATACGAGTTCTGGTGCCTTTGGTGCCATTATGAAAGATATCAATCAAATCAATGAACCAATTGGTTCAATGGGCAATGAAGTGCAAGGCCCATGGGGCACTTTTTTAGCGAATCCCAACTGGAAAACCTTATTGTTATTTAACCCAGGAGTACCAGCCTGGCCCCAACAATTAAATGCATCCTGGAGTAAGCAAACCAATACCAAATATCAGGTAGCTGGCAATGCGGGCTATACCTTTTCATGGGAAGAATATATGAGTGCTAGCGCTTGGGAAACCATCACGGTTCCAGCTGGCACATTTACCGCATTAAAATTTAGTAGTTTAGTTAACTACACTAGTCCCGATGCGAATAAAATTAATTGCATTTGGCGAGAAACCTGCTGGTTTGCCCCGCAAATTGGGCGCTGGGTAGCACGGGAATCATCGGGATCGTATATGTTAATTGGTGTTATGCAATCGCCATTTTTAGAAAATGAATATGTTTGGCAGCTAAGCTCTTGGAAATAAATTTATCGCGCCGTGTTTGTTTAATCGCTATAGGCGCCTTACCCAGTGCTTGTCTCACCCCGATTCCTTATCCTGCTGCAACTGTAAGCCCAACGCCGAGTGTACCTCCCCAAATGCGAGCACCTCAAGTGGGGCAGCAATGGGTTTACGCCGTGCGGAATATTTTTAACCAAGAGACACTCGATGTCGTTACAGAAACGGTGGTGCAAGTAGGCGAGCAAATTCGCATCCAACGTAACTCTAATAAAATAGGCCCCTTACCCGATGAAGTTCAAGGACCTTGGGGCAAGATCATTCAAGATCCGCATTGGCAACCTGCGCAAAAGTTTATTCGTCCACTACCAATATGGCCTGAAAAATTAGAGCTGGGCTGGTCTGGTTCTTATCGCGATCGTTATCAAGTGCTCGGTTACCCAGATGCTGACTTTGCTTGGCTAGTCACTATTTCAGCAATTGCTTGGGAAAAAATTCGTACGCCAGCTGGATCATTTGTCGCCTTGAAATACAGTAGCGACTCACCCTATTTTGAAAGTAATGATGTTTCACGTTTCGCTAGCTTACGCAATGAAGAAACTTGGCTAGTACCCGAAATTGGACGCTGGGCGATTCGCCGTAGCATGGGGCGCTATTTATTAGGCGGCATGAGTTGGTCTGGCTCATTTTGGGAGGATTATTTAGAGTGGGAGCTGCAGTCATGGAAATAAATTCTTTCCTAGCTAATTTATTCACCCAGCAATTTAATTAATGTATAGCGTTAAAGAAATTTTTCCTACCTTACAGGGTGAAGGCGCGCATGCTGGACGTGCTGCTGTATTTTGTCGGTTTTCAGGCTGCAATCTTTGGAGCGGACGTGAGGAAGATCGTGCTACTGCTATTTGCCAATTTTGCGATACCGATTTTATTGGTGTTGATGGTATTGGTGGTGGAAAATTTTCGATTGCTGGCGAGTTAGCGAGTGCAATTGAAGCTGCCTGGCTAACTACCGCTGCCGGCCGTCATTACCGCTATGTGGTTTTTACTGGAGGAGAGCCGCTCTTGCAGTTAGACGAAGCTCTTCTGCAAGCCTTACACGCGCTTCAGTTCGAAATTGCCGTTGAAACCAATGGCACCTTACCATTGCCCGCCGGAATCGACTGGGTGTGTGTGAGCCCGAAGGCAGGCACTGAGTTGGTGGTCAAACAAGCCGATGAAATTAAATTGGCGGTGCCACAAAATGGCCATACTCAATTGGAGATGTTGTTGAAACGATTTGAGAGCATGGACTACCGACATCGTTTTTTACAACCCATTGATGGTGTAGAGCGCACAGCGAATACCGCTTTAGCAGTACAGCTTTGCCAAAAAAGACCCTTGTGGCGTTTAAGTCTTCAAACCCATAAATACATTGGGATGCCTTAATATTAGCCCTATGATTACGATTACTAGGCGGTTCGAGTTTGATGCAGGTCACCGTATTCCCCACCACGAGGGTCAATGCGCCCATTTGCATGGTCATCGTTATGCTTTAGAGATCACACTTGCTGGCGAGGTTTTGCAGCATCCTGGCGCTGCCGATGATGGTATGGTGCTTGATTTTGGTGAAGTTAAGCACTTAACACAAGTGCATTTAGTGAGCTTATGGGATCACGCTTTTTTAGTAGCGCAGGAAGACCAGCGCGTCGTTACTTTTTTAGCAAGTATGCCAAATCATAAAACTGTCGTTTTGGCTGATGTGCCTACCGTAGAAAATTTAGCGCGAACCGCTTTTCAGATACTTGAGCCTGTTTTTAAGGACTCATTTCAGGGGCGCCTGACTTTAGCTTCAATTCGTTTGTACGAAACGCCTAATTGTTGGGCTGATGTTTTTAGTTCAGTGACCGTAGCAGTTTAATTTGATGAATACTGATATTGATTTTATGAGGCTAGCATTGGAACAAGCACAATTAGCGGCCGCCCAAGGAGAAGTTCCGGTGGGGGCAGTATTGGTTAAAAATGGCGCGGTCCTCGCTCGTAGTTTTAATCAGCCTATTGCTAAACACGACCCGAGCGCACATGCTGAAATGAATGTTTTGCGTTTAGCTGCAGCGCAGCTTGCAAACTATCGTTTACCAGATACCACGCTCTATGTCACCCTCGAGCCCTGTGCGATGTGTTGCGGGGCGATGCTGCATGCGCGTATCGAACGTGTTGTTTATGGAGCGCCTGACCCTAAAACAGGAGCGGCTGGCAGCGTCCTTAACATCTTTGGTGAATCGCAAATTAATCATCAAACTGCCGTCACCGGTGGTGTTTTAGGTGATGACTGTGGTCATGTATTACGCACCTTTTTTGAGGCCCGCCGCAGATGAAAATTCATCTCATTGCCCCCTCTGGTGCAGCGCTTGAGCAACGTAGCCCTGATAATGCGGTGCGCTACTTGATTGAGCAGGGTATTGCCGTAGAGAACCTTGCTTGTGTGAAACGAGTTCATCAGCGCTTTGCTGGAACTGACGTTGAGCGCTTAGTTGAGCTCAATGCGCTTGCCAAGCTTGATCCTGACACGACTGTAATGGCCATGCGCGGTGGTTATGGTTTGCAGCGTATTTTGCCGAGTATTGACTGGGTTGCATTAGCGAATACAGTAAAGCGGGGCGTGCAACTATGCGGACATAGCGATTTCACTGCGCTGCAATTAGGCCTATTGGCTAAAACAGGTGCGATTAGCTTGGCGGGCCCAATGCTGAATTACGATTTTGGGCGAGTGAATGCAGCAGGTGAGCCCATTCCCCCCAATGCTTTCATGTGGCAGCATTTTCAACGGGCAATCAACGCACGTCAATTAGATTGCCAAGTTCTAAAAGCACAACCCTATCTGGGAGCGAAGCAAAATGCAGTAGCACTAAAGGGCATCTTGTGGGGCGGCAATCTTACTATTTTATGCACCTTAATCGGTAGTGAGTTTATGCCGAGCGCTGAGCAAACTCGGGGCGGAATTTTATTTTTAGAAGACATTAACGAACATCCTTATCGGCTTGAGCGCATGCTCATTCAGTTATTAGAGGCTGGGGTCTTTGCACAGCAGCAGGCCATTTTATTAGGCGATTTTTCAGGCTATCGACTACTTGACAATGATCGTGGTTACGATTTCTCAGCCGCTGTGGCTTGGTTGCGCGAGCGCCTGCCAAGCTCGATTCCGATTTTAATGGGCTTGCCATTTGGCCATTGCCCTGAAAAATTGACTTTACCGGTGGGCGCGCAGGCTAATTTGACAGCCAATTTAAGCGGATTTGACCTGCAGGCACATTGGTAGGAATTACGCCTAAGCAGGCTAAGCTTCGGCACTACTTAAATGAAAGCTGGCTTTAGAGTCTTGTGCCAGAGCCTCCTGCAGAGCTGGTAAAGCAAGCTTCAATTTTTCATTTAGAGTCCAGGGCGGGTTCACAACTAACATCCCACTCGCTTGTAAGCGCCGCTCACTTGGATTATTCGCTACCCGCAACTCTGCTTGCAGCCAAGGTCTTGAGTAACTCATAATGATTTTTTTTAAGCGCGCAGCTAAAGCGATCGATTCTCGCCGCGGCAGAATGGGATACCAAATGGCAAAACAACCTGTAGCGAAACGTTGCAAACCTTCAGCAAGCGCGGTTTCAATCTGGCGATAATCATTTTTATCTTCATAAGCAGGGTCAATTAAAACTAAGCCCCTGCGCCCGGGTGGAGGTAATAATGCTTTAAGTCCACTAAAGCCATTGCTGGCATAGACATCAATTTGTTTGGCATTGGGTAGTTGCGCTACATTTCTTTGCAGAATCAAAATTTCTTGGGGATGTAATTCAAATAATTTGAGGCGGTCTTGCGGTCTTAAGAGCCTCGCCAAAATAAAGGGAGAACCTGGATAAATAGATAAGGACTCAGTTTGGTTTTCAAGCTGAACTTGCTGAAATAAGTTTTGAAAAGAGGGTACTAATTTGGTGGTTAAGCGTTCAATACCCCATTGCGCTTCTTTACTGATTTGCGCAAAGCCGTCTTGCAAGTGATAAATGCCAGCACCAGCATGCGTATCAATAAAAGTGACTGCCCCTGGTTTTTCTTGGAGGTAGTGAATTAACTCAATAAGCACAAGATGCTTCAACATGTCAGCATGTCCACCAGCATGAAAAGCATGGCGGTAACTAAACATAACAATGCATGATGAAGCAGTGAATGACTAGGCAGACGTTTTTTGGCGGAGACCAAAAACGATGAGGGTGAGGAAAATAAGCATTACCCCAAGATTTTGTAAATACTGGTTTTCAGCAAAATCGAGAGAGGTATTTAGCAAAATATAGATGGTAATAAGGCCACCCAAGGCAATAAAGCGTGGCCACCAGCCATTGGCTAGGAGTTGTTTGCGAGGTATTTTATCGGCTAGATAGGCACCAATGAGGCCGCACCAAAAGCCTAAACCCGCTGCCACTAACACATCGCTCAGCCAATGCACGCCGAGGGCACTGCGTGAAATTCCCACCAAAATAGCGAGGAGAAATAAAAGCAGAAGGGGGGTGCGTAAGGTTTGCTTAGCACAGAAAAATATTGCTGTGGCCACAGCAAAAGCAGTGAGCGTATGACCTGATGGCATGGAGTTGCTTAACAACATATCGCCAAAGCGAAAAAAACTGCCTTCAGCCAGCACACCAGAAGGCCGGGGTAGGCTTAGCAGCGGCTTCAGAATAGAGCTAATGACCGCTGTTAAGGCCCCAGCAAAAATACCAGCACTTAAAGCCCGCGGCGCAAAAATAAGCAGCGGGAAGGTAATCGCAAAAAGACCCCAACCGTTACCTAAATACGTAAATGCTGCCCAGGCCCAGTTCGGAAGAATTTGGCTGGCTTCATTGAGTACTAAAAACGAACTAACCTGTTGGTGGGAGACAAATAAACCAAGCCCCAACGCAATGGGAAGTAGGGGCAAAAGCCAGAATAGCAGCCGCGGTGCGCGATTAATCGGTGGCATCCAGTTGCACTGCGACCTTGACCATCACTTCTGCAACGGTAATAGCCTGCATACAGACATTATCTTGACAAGGCGTTTTGCGATGATTAGCTGCGCTTACACAAGGGGAGCAGGCAAGCTGCGCAGTAATGGGAATCGAGCGGCCGAGCGAGCCATATAAGGCTGGAGTTTCTGGGCCAAAAAGCACCACGGTACGTAATTGGGTAACCGAAGAAAAATGACCGGGACCCGAATCATTGGTAACCATGACTTTAGCCAGCGTATATAAAGCGGGTAATTCACCAAAACTTACTTTGCCAGCAAAGTTAATCGCACGCTCCACCTTTGCTTCTAAGCGAATGGCTTCAACATAAGCAACTTCATTGGCCGAGCCGGTAATGAGGATGAGATCGTTTGGCCAGCGGGTATGGATTGCCGCAATGAGCTCAGCAAACCGTTGCGGTGCCCAGCGGCGTTGGGGCAACAAATCGCTGGCATTGGGATTGACGAGGATGAGGCGTTGGGCTTGAGCAGCAAACGGAATAGCGAGTTGCCGAGCTAAGCCAATAATGCGCTCTTGTACAGTTTGTAGAACCTGTGGATCGATCTTGGCTTGCTGAATACGAATCGCAGAATCGGGAATGGTAATTTTACTAAAAGGAATTTCAATGGCAGTTGCAAATGCTGCATGCACCAAAGAAATAAAGTTTTTAGCGATATGAATATGGGGGTTGTAATGCACCTTACGCGTTAGCATGGTGCCGCGCCATAATCCCTCACCGTGAAAAATATGATAACCAACCCGCCGTTGTGCACCACAGAGCCCTGTTAAGAGGGCGGTAAAGCGAGAAAATAATTCGAGGTCAATTACGGTATCAATTCGCTGCTGTCGTGCTTGCCATAAAAAAACCACCGAGTCGCGCATCAGGCTAAATAAGCCCGATGAATCAATGGTAAAAACATTTTCTGGCTTTACAGTATTTAACAAGCTTAAGCTCGCACGATTACTTTTAAAAATAAGAAAGTAAATTTCTGCTCCGCGAGCTTGGGCTTCGCGCATGGCTGGATCAACTAATATTGCGCTACCCATTTCGGATAATTCAATAAACAGTAATTTACGCGGCGTTTGTAATGCTGGTTTAAATGCACTTTGCAGGCGATCGAGTACTGAAACTAGCGGGCTGATGATTGCGCAGAGTGGCACCCCCACCCAATGGTCGATGCTTCGCATGGTATTGACACGAATACTCATTCGGTACGCTTATTTAAATTTTAAAATGGGATAAACGCCAGGTAGAGCACAGAGCGCAGAGAATGCACCAAAGCTAACTGAGGCTAACACGGTTAAAGAGGGTTCCACTCCCCATAAAACGAGTACCGAGGAGAGTGTTGCTTCGCGTAGCCCCCAACCAGAAATACTAATCGGCAGCATGAGCAGCAAACTGAGAGCAGGCAAACCAATCATCAGCGCTTCTACTGGAACGGCAGCCCCATAGGCCTTTAAGCAGCAGCCTAGCGCAACGATATTAAAGCAGTGAATGCCAATTGAGAAAGTCACTTGGGCAATGGTTATAGGAAAACCAAAAGCAAAACGAATGCCTGGTAAGGTAGCCATCATGCGAAAGCGCGCCAAGATTTTTTCTAAGAGCCTGAGGCTGGGCCCCCAAATTAAAATGAGCGCACCAACTATGCCAGCAAAGAGCATGATTGCAATTACGCCGTAACCTAATTCAACCCCCCAGCTAGCTAGCGTAGCGCCACCTAATACCAAGCCAATCCCACCTAATAAGTTGTTACCTGCTAAGCCCAGCATACGATCAATTAAAGTCATCGCAAAACCTAGGCGTAACTTTGGTGTGGCGTGCCCTAAATCGACTTCATGATGCAATTCCTCATCAAGCTCTTTTTTGCCGCCAACCTTGTCATCAGCGGTCAGGTGGCTGCCGGTAACAGCCCGGTAACTATCGCCACCCAAGGTGCTAGGCAAGCCCTGATTAATTAAGGTGCCAGCAAAATACAACTTAATGTAAGCAAAGACACTCCCTTGAAAGCCTACTTTACGCATCAAGAGGGCCCAACGAATACCGCCACAAGTAAACGCCGAGAAAATAGCCAAAACCGCCCCAATAAACCACATGGGTTGCATTTTTAATTCAGTCGTAAAAAGTGCATGCCAGTCGATGCCACTGGTGGCTTTCCATAACAGGGCAATCGACAACAAAATACGAATAGTGGGCCAACTGCGCTTGAGAATGGTTTTCCAGCCAGGTTGAGGGGCGGCGTCTAAGGGCCTATTTTTGCTCATAGGCGTAAGGATAATGCTTTGGGGTGCCAGCCCTGACAAAAGCTGAAGTCAAAGCGGGATAAAGCTTGGTTAAAGCGGTTAATAGTAAGGCTCTCGATGGTTTCGCAAGTACTAAAATAACCCCGCGGATCGCTTGTATTCACTGGCGCGGCAAACGGTAGGCCTGACCAGTTCACCAAGATAACGTTGGCATTTTCTGGTAAAGGGCCAAACCAGAGATCAAATTGATCTTGACGCTGGTCGATGACAAAAACCGGTAAAGGCTCGCTATACCAAGCTAAGCGACTAGCCAGAGTCCAATTTTGTACTGCAGTTCCAGCAGCTTGTTTCTCTTGTACTAGTTGCGCAGCTCGGGCTCCTGCTAAATTCCAGCCATACAGATCAGCGATGGGATTATTTGGTTGCCCCCTAAAACTGATGCCACCGATAAATACTAAGGTGAAGCCTAATAAGCAAAGCAATAATTGCGTTCCTGCGCAAATGCTGAGCAACCAACGATATGATTTTTGCCACAGCCCAGCTAGGCCAATACCAGCAAAAGGCGCTAAACAAAACCAAGCGGGGCTTGTCCAATGAGGTAGACCACCGCCAGCAGAGAGAATTGCAAAAAGAATAAATGGCAAGAAAAAGAAGCTTAACAAAGCGAGTAGTTGCGGTTTATCAAGCTTCAGAAAGTAACGGATAAAAATACCGCCGCCGATTGGCAGTAAGACTCCATAGGCTAACAATTGCAGTCCAAAAAATCGCGCTATACCCAACCAAGACCAAGTACCGCCGCCGCCATGATTGATTTGGTATTGAAAGGAAATCCACGCATGGGCCCAATTCCAGAAAATAATCGGACTGATCGCAACGAGTGCAATGAAACACGCTAGCCAAAAACCAGACTGATTGAGCCAGTTCTTACGTGGAGATACTAAAAAAACCAGCGCAAGCGCAAGTGCACTAAAAATGGCAGTGTATTTACTTAAACCGGCTAAGCCTAGGACTACACCCAAGACCACCCATTGCCAAACGTAAAACTGCTGCGCTTGTTGCAGCCAGCAAATGGCCAGCCATAATAAAGTTAATACTAACGGGGTTAAAAGCGAATCGGGTAAGAGGCCAATTGCTAAAACGTGTGGCAATGGCGCTAAGACAATGGCAAGCACAGCAGCAACACTAGCCATTTGTTTTGAGGGTAATTGCTGGGCTAGCGAGTTGCGAGTTTTGGTTTGTAGATACAGTATTAAATCGTTAGTGATGTAATACACCAATACACATGAAATGAGCCACAGCAGTTCAGGTATGAAGCGGATCACACCCTCACTGAAGTCATTGGCAACTAAAGGCCATTGAATCCAGCCAACTAAAGGAGGGTGATCAAAATAACTCCAAGCCAGGTGTTTGGCATATAAGGCATAGTGCGCTTCGTCGACTGAAAATTCAACGGCAAAGCCCAGCGCCAAATGAATTAATGCCGCACCAAGCACGCAGCCTAAAACCCAGCGCAGTAGTACTGACGGGCGCAAGAAAGTTGTCATGCGAGCTGTTGAAGCAGCCTGTTTAGGCTAAGTTTTCCAAGTACACCTTAAAAAGGGCTTGTGTGCCGGAACGACCCAGTTCTTTGGTCATTAAAAGATCGTAGAGTTTTTTGGCTTGTTTTAAGCCCGGTAAATTGAGACCCATTTGCTCTGACTCGGTAATCGATATCCCTAGGTCTTTCACTAAATGTTCAATCATGAAGCCGGGGGCAAAGTCTCCTTGTACCATTTTTGGCCCCAACATATTTAATTGGGTGCTACTAGCAGCTCCGCTGCCAATCACTTTGAGTACAGCCAAAGGATCGAGACCGGCTTTTTTGGCGAACGAAAGGCCTTCACACACTCCCATAATGGTTGAGGCAATCACAATTTGGTTGCAAAGTTTAGTATTTTGTCCAGAACCAGCAGGCCCTAAGAGCGCAATATTGTTGCCCATCAGTTGAAAGAGGGGGAGTACTTGGTCAAAGGCTGTAGCATCTCCGCCAACCATGATGGAGAGTTTGGCATCACGGGCACCCACATCGCCACCTGACACTGGCGCATCGAGGCAGGCAACCCCTTTTTTAGATCCTGCGGCAGCAATTTGTACCGCTAAAGCAGGGCTGGAAGTGGTCATGTCGATGGCTATGACGCCATTCTTTGCATTAGCCAAAATGCCCTGCGGGCCCAAATAGGTCTCTTCGACATCGCGGGGATAGCCAATAATAGTAATAATCACATCTGCTTGCGCAGCTAGTTCCGCCAGCGAGTTGGCCCAAATGGCGCCGCGCGCAATGAGGCCAGCAGCTTTTTCCTTCGTGCGGTTAAAGACCTGTACTGGATATCCACCAGCGAGCAAATGACCGGCCATACTGTTGCCCATAATGCCGGTACCAATAAAACCAATTTTGCATTGCGCAGGGTTGGCGCTTTTTACTGAGGTGTTTGTCATGATCGAGTCTTTAAAGGGGTGAATAAAAATGATGAAAAGGTGATTTTAGACTGGTCTGCGCAGAATCTCTGGGACAATTCCAATTGATGAAGTTAAGTCCTCTTTTTAGCCGCCTAGTCATCGTTGCAGTAGCGCTTCAACTGGCTGCCTGCAGCGGGCCCATTTTGGTCTCTGCAGATGGTCAGGCCGGCGGAGTTTCGAACGCTGATCGGGAAGATCCCCAAGATTCAGTAATGAAATTTTCAGTCCAAAGCGGACAAACTGGGCTGCCTAAAGGTTGGCAGTTTTATCGTTTGGCACCTTATAAGAAAAATACTGTTTATCGCTTAGAGAATTATCAAGGCCGCACTGTCTTAAGCGCTAATGCGCAGTCAGCTGCATCTGGCTTAGCTGTGAAGCTCAAGCCCCAGTCGCCTAAAAATGCCTGGTTGCAATGGGAGTGGAAAGCCGGGGGTTCAATTCCGACTGCAGATAATGCCGAGCGTACAACTGATGACGCTCCGCTACGTATCTTAATTGCGTTTGATGGCAACAAGTCAAAACTCCCCTTAAAAGATCGCTTGGCATTTGAGATGGCTAACTTAATTAGTGGCCAAGAAATGCCTTATGCAACCTTAATGTATATCTGGGCAGGCAAAGGAGCAGTCGATAGCATTATTCCTAATGCCAATTCAGCACGCATCAAAATGGTGGTAGTCGATTCGGGCTGGGAAGGGGTTGGGGAATGGCGCAAACATCAACGCGACCTTTCGGCGGATTATTTTGCTGCCTATGGCGAAGCCCCAGGTAATTTGATTGGGGTGGGCATCTTGACGGATACTGACAATACCCATTCCGAAGTCAAAGCGTTCTATGGTGATATTGAGATAGTACGGAAGAGTACTAAGCCTTAGGACCTTGTCGTTGGCTTTATTAAAGGTAAAGTAACTTCCTTTAGAATGACTCACCCAGATTGTCTTCATGGCCTCATTTATGCAAAGGAACCAAACTCATGTTTTTTAGTAAGTTGATGCCCCACGATGGCAATTTCTTTGAGTTGTTTAATGAGCATGCCAACCATATTCTTGCAGCTTCTGAAGCCTTCCTAAAATTTATTAAGAATTACAGCGATGAAACGCTGCGTTTGAAATATTCGCAGGAGGTAGATAGCGCCGAGAATGCTGCCGATATTGTGGTCAAAGAAGTGAATCGGCGGCTACATAAAACTTTTATTACACCGATTGATCGAGATCAGATTTTTTCTTTAACTAATACCATGGATGATGTTGCTGATTTAATTCAGAATGCGACCGAAGCAATGCATTTGTATGACGTCAAGCAAATGACCCCTGAAATGTTAAAGATGGCTGAAATTTGTACGCAATGTTGTGGGCGAGTGAAGAATGTGATCGCTTGTCTAAAATCCATTTCCGATCCTGAAGTAGCGAAAGATACGCTTAAAACTTGCGAGGAAATCGATCGCCTTGAATCGGATGCTGATCGCCTGCTTTCTACTTCGATTGCTAAATTATTTCGTGAAGAAATAGAAGTGCGCGAGCTAATTAAACTACAGCGTATTTATGAGTTGCTGGAAGAGGCTACTGATAAATGCGAGGACGTAGCTAATTTGGTTGAAGGTATCGTACTTGAGAACTCTTAATTGTTGTATTTTTAAGGTAGATTAATTTGCTAGCGCTTGAAGTTGCATTTTGGGTTGTAGTGCTACTGGTGTTATTAGCGCTCCTATTTGATTTCATGAATGGTTTTCATGATGCAGCCAATTCAATTGCAACGGTTGTTTCTACTGGAGTTTTAAAACCACATCAAGCAGTTATCTTTGCCGCTTTTTTTAATTTTCTTGCGATTGCCATTTTTCATCTCAGTGTTGCCGCTACCGTTGGCAAGGGCATTGTCGACCCGAATACGATTGATTTGCATGTCATCTTTGGCGCTTTGGTAGGGGCTATTACTTGGAATGTAATTACTTGGTATTACGGAATACCTTCGAGTTCTTCGCATGCCTTGATTGGTGGTTTGGTGGGCGCCACTATACCAAAAGCAGGGTTTGCTGGACTTGTCTGGAGTGGTATTTTGAAAACGGTCGCCTTTATCGTTATCTCACCATGGCTTGGATTCTTATTTGGCTCCCTAATGATGTTAGCGGTATTTTGGCTTTGCCGGGGCCAAACGCCTTCGCGAACTGATCGTTGGTTTAGACGCTTACAACTTATTTCTGCTGGCGCTTATAGTTTGGGGCACGGCGGCAATGACTCGCAAAAAACCATTGGAATTATTTGGCTCATGTTGATTATTACAGGGTATATCGACGCTGCTGCCACTGCGCCCCCATATTGGGTTATCTTGACGTGTTATTTTGCAATTGCTTTCGGCACCATGTTTGGTGGATGGCGAATAGTGCGCACGATGGGTCAAAAGCTAACTAAATTAAAGCCAGTAGGAGGGTTTTGCGCTGAAACAGGGGGTGCAATCACCTTATTTTTAGCTAGCAGCTTTGGCATACCAGTCTCTACTACCCATACTATTGCTGGGGCTATTGTAGGGGTAGGGTCTACCCAAAGAGCTAGTGCAGTACGCTGGGGGATCGCTAGCAATATTATATGGGCTTGGATATTTACAATTCCTGCTACTGCTATCATGGCAGCCCTCGTGTATTACCTTAGCTTGTTATTGTTTTAATTGATTATCTGGAGAATCCTTTGGCTGTTACCGTAGAAGTAGTTCAAGAGGCATTAAAGCAAGTTATTGACCCTAATACAAAAATTGATTTGCTTGCCGGAAAATGCATTCGTAATTTGCAGGTTGCTGCAGGCGATGTGAGTTTTGACATTGTCTTGGCTTATCCAGCTAAAAGCCAGTTTGATTTGATTCGTGGCTTGGCGATGAGTGCTGTAAGTGCAATACCTGGTGTGACTAAAGTCAACATCACCATTGCCAGTAATATTGTCGCCCATGCTGTACAGCGAGGGGTCAAATTATTGCCTGGTGTCAAAAATATTATTGCAATTGCCAGTGGTAAAGGTGGTGTTGGAAAATCGACTACCGCAGTCAATCTTGCTTTAGCATTAGCAGCCGAGGGTGCTCAAGTGGGGATTTTAGATGCTGATATATATGGCCCAAGTCAGCCCATGTTGTTAGGTATTCAAGGACGCCCTGAATCACTTGAGGCTAACACTATTGAGCCCATGATGGGGCACGGAATTCAGGCTAGTTCAATCGGTTTTTTAATTGATGCAGATAATCCCATGGTCTGGCGTGGCCCGATGGTCACTTCTGCGCTTGAGCAATTGTTAAATCAAACGCGTTGGCGTGATCTCGATTATTTAATCGTTGATATGCCACCCGGTACTGGCGACATTCAGCTCACACTAGCGCAGAAAGTTCCGGTTACTGGTGCTGTCATTATTACCACCCCACAAGACATCGCCTTATTAGATGCGCGCAAGGGTCTCAAGATGTTTGAAAAAGTCAGCATTCCCATTGTTGGGGTGATTGAAAATATGAGTACCTATATTTGCCCTAAGTGTGGCAATGAGGAACACGTTTTTGGTACTGGCGGCGGGCAGAAAATGTGCAGTGACTATAAGGTCGATTTTCTCGGCGCCTTACCTTTGAATCTATCTATTCGTGAAGACGCCGATGCTGGCATGCCAACCGTGATCGCTAATCCAGATGGGCCAATTAGCGCAATTTATAAAAATATGGCTCGTCAAATTGCCATTCGGGTGGGAACATTGGCGAAAGATATGAGCAGTAAGTTCCCCAATATTGTGGTGCAAAATACTTGAAGCGCTCAAGCTAAATCAATCAGCCGCCACTAAATTGTAAAAAACGTTTAGCGGCGGTAGTTTGGGGGTTATTGAAGAATTCCTTCGGAGTGCCACACTCAACAATACTGCCAGCATCCATAAAAATAATGTAATTAGCTAAACGTTTCACTTGGGCTAGCTGATGAGAAGAAAAAATCACCCCGGTGTTTTCTTGTGCGAGAGTCCGAATTAATGCTTCAACTTGTTCGGTGGCGTTAGGATCTAAATTTGCTGTGGGCTCATCAAGTAAAACTAATTGTGGTTTGAGTAAGCGCGCTCGCCCAATACACAGTTTTTGCCGCTCACCAGCCGATAACTTCTTGGCTGGGGCTAGTGCTAAATGAGCCAAGCCAATTTCCCGCAACATAACATCTACAGCACCTGGAGCAGGAGGGTAAGGCGAATCGCTCACTAAATTTAAATTAGCCCGTACGGACGCCTTAATCATTGGCGTATGGTGCAATACCAGCGCGCTTCGTAATGCGCCACTGGGATGTTGTAATGGCATGGTGATATTTCCTTGTTGGGGCTGCACAATGCCATGCAAAGCTTTTAATAAAGAGGTTTTACCAGCGCCATTTGCGCCAATACAAGCGACTACTCCTGTTGCGGGAACATCAGCACTGAGAATATCTAAAATAATTCTATTATCTAAAACCAGTTGCAGCTTACGGATTGCAATCATCTGCTTATCCATAGCGTTGTTCCGCATTATGGCGAATCAGATAGGTAATCAGATTGGCGCCAATTACTAAAGACATGAGTATTAATCCCAAGGCTAGGGCTAGCGGTAAATCACCTTTACTCGTCTCGAGGGCAATCGCAGTTGTCATGGTACGGGTATGGTGATCGATGTTACCGCCAACGATCATGACTGCGCCAATTTCAGAAATGGCGCGTGCTAAACCGGCTAATAAAACAATTGATAAGGAAAAACGGCAATCCCAGATAAGCCATTTAAGGCGAGGTAACCAAGCTAGTTGCAAGGATAAAAACGACTCTCGATGGTAGTTCCAGGCATCTTCAATAAGCTGACGACTTAAGGCGGCAATTAAAGGTGTCGTTAAGCAAAATTGTGCAAGAATCATGCCTTTGACAGTAAACAACCAACCCCAATTACCAATCGGCCCAGTTCGCGATAAGAGCAAATAAACTACCACTCCAACAACAACAGTGGGCACGCCCATCAAGCTATTTAAGACGACGATCAAAAAACGCCGCCCTGTAAATGATTCCGTTGCAAGCAGAGCGCCTATAGGTAGGCCCACTATGCAACCAAGGAAGAGTGCACTGAGGCTCACCTGCAAAGAGACCAGCACAATACCCAGAATGCCGCTATTGGGCTGGCCGAGAAGAAGTAGGGCATCGTTAATGGCTGAAAGCATGAAGTGGGATAAGGGCTAAAGGATCCAAATGGTAAGTTACGCAAGAAACGCTCAGGTATTGATTCTAGCAAGTTAGCTTTCATCTTATTTATAGACGCCTCCCTTGGCCATCGCAATTAATAGAAGCAGTGGCAAAATGGGGCATTCAAATATTGGGAATATTAATTTCAACATGGCTGAAGTCATCTGTCTTTGCAATGGGGTATGGGATGAAGATTTACGCGAATACCTCGATGCGCATCCGATTGCCTCGATTGAGGAGCTGCGCGAGCAGGCCTCGATTTGTAATAAATGCTTGCAATGCGAAGATTTAGTTGCCAGTGAAATTTATGCGGCACGCATCCGTCGCCAAAATGCAGTGGGGCCGACTTGAAGGGTCAGCGCCTGCGGGTGATTACCATGAATATGCATAAGGGGCTCTCGGCCTTGCATCTGCACCCAACGATTTATGGCTTGCGCCAAAAAATGCGTCACCAACATGCTGACCTCATTTTTCTCCAAGAATTACAACAAGAGCATCGTGGTAGAGCAAAACGGTATGGATGGTGGCCACATAATGAATTAACCCATTATTTATCAGCTGGGTTTTGGCGCCATTGGCATTATGGGAAAAATGTTGAATATCAGCACGGGCACCATGGCAATGCTATTTTCTCGCAACATGCTTTACAAAAAGGCCTTAATTACGATATCTCTGCATATCGTTTCGAGCGGCGGGGCTTACTACATAGCCAAATTCAACTTACTGAAAATGGCCCAGTAATTCATTGTTTTTGCGTTCACTTAGCTTTATTTCAAAGTGGACGCGAGCGTCAATTAGTTGAAATTATTGCGCATATTAAGCAATTAACTGCCGGCGGGCCAACTATCGTGGCTGGTGATTTCAACGATTGGCGTAACCGTCTAAGTGAGCCAATGCGCGCCGCGGGCTTTAGCGAAGTATTTGAGGAGTTAACTGGAGTTCCAGCAAAAACCTTTCCAAGCATAAAACCCATTTTACCGATGGATCGAATTTATGTTCGTGGGCTGAAAATTCATTCGGCGGCCTTGTTGCACGATTGGGAAAAATTATCGGACCATTTAGGGATTACGACTGAATTGGAATTGACATGATTTATTTTTATCAGCTGCTACAGAATATATATGGTGATACCTTTCTTTTAGGCGATTACTTTCTTTTTTTTACCACCTTACATTTTATTGCAGTTGCCTGTATTGGGCTGCATTTAATTTGGGTGCGACGCACTGTTAGCGTCGCTTTAGCTTGGCTTGGCGTGGTGCTTATTTTTCCTTTCTTGGGTTTAATTGCCTATTTCCTGATCGGTGGTAAATCGATTGGGCGCGCCTTAATGGACAAGGCCGAGAACCTTAAAGATGCACTCCAGCAGCAATTAAATGCCGCATTTAGTTTTTATCAGGCTGACCAAGATCAATTACCTTTTGAGGAAAAAGCTATCAGTCGTTTGGCCGCATCCCACTTTGGCTCCCCTGTCGTTGCAGGTAACCGAATTGATTTATTGACTGATTCGCTAACTATTTTGTCTCACTTTATTGCTGATATTGAAGCGGCAAAAAAATCTTTGCACTTAGAGTTTTATATATGGGCCATTGGCGGTGATGCCGATAAGGTAGCTGAAGCACTGATTAGGGCTGCAAAACGGGGGATCGATTGTAAGGTGCTACTGGATTCATTAGGGAGCAAAGATTGGCTTAATTCAGCTTGGCCTGAGCGCTTAAGGGATGCGGGAGTCGAATTAATTGCCGCTTTACCAATTCATTTTGGCAACTTTCAATTTCGACGAGTTGACTTACGTTTACATCGTAAAATTTTTGTGATCGATGAAGTCATTGTTTGGACAGGAAGTATGAATCTAGTTGATCCACGCACTTTTAAACAAGATGCGAACGTAGGGGAATGGGTTGATGCGATGTTACGGGTACAAGGCCCCGTTGTTTCTGAATTTGAAACTACTTTCCAAATAGATTGGAGTGTTTGTAACCCTCGAGTGACGCAATTTTATCCCCGGTCATTTCAACAGCAGATTTTGCCAGGCACTATTTTGGCGCAAAAATTATCGACGGGACCGATTGCGCGCGATGATATTTTGTATCAATTCATCCTCTCGGCCTTAATTGATGCGCGCGAAAGTTTAATCATTACCACTCCTTATTTTGGTGCGGATGATGGCTTAATGCAGGCTTTAATGGCTTCAGCCCATCGTGGCGTTGATGTCACTTTAATTGTGCCTAAGAAGAATGATTCCAAATTAGTGGCACTTAGTAGTCGTAGTTATTATGAAGAGTTAATAGCGGCGGGAGTGCGTATTGCTGAATTTAATGGCGGCTTGTTACATACCAAGAGTTTACTCATCGATCGGCGCATGGCCATGTTTGGCTCGGTTAATTTTGATATGCGTAGTCTGCATCTTAATTTTGAAATTAGTTTACTGGTATATAACACTGAATTTTGTCAGCGCCTTAATGCCCTCTTGCAAACGTATATTCAAAAATCGAGTTTTGTTGATCCAGTGGCTTGGGCTAAACGCAGTCGCCTACAAAGGCTGAAAGAAAATGCAGCATATTTAATTTCACCGCTACTCTAAGCAGAGTGAGGTTTAAAAATTAAATTGTGCCTGCTTGGCGTAGTGTACTAATTTCATTCTCCGACAAGCCTAATTCTTCTAAGATAGCGGTGGTATGTTCTCCTACACTGGGTATGGGACCCATGCGGTATTCATAGGCATCATTAATACCGGGGGGAATGAGCGCTGGCATCTTACCGCTCGCACTTTCTACTTCGGCCCAGCGTTGCCGAGCGGCTAGTTGTTGGTGTTGCCACAAGCCAGCCATATCATTCAATTGCGCATTGGCTATTTGAGCCTGATCAAGCCTAGCAATGACTTGTTGGCTATTAAGCGGGCGAAAGGTATCTAAAATAATTTGCTTAAGGGCGGCACGATTCTCATTACGCAAGGCATTACTATTAAAGCGAGGATCAATTGCTAGTGCTTCATTCAGAAGAACCTGACGGCAAAATTGCAACCATTCTCGCTCATTTTGTAGGCCTAGCATCACCGTCTTACCATCCCCCGCCAGAAAAGGTCCATACGGATATATAGTGGCATGCGAGGCACCATTGCGTGAAGGAGGATCCGTATTATCCATCGCGTAATACAGCGGGAAACTCATCCATTCACTTAAACATTCCAGCATCGAAATATCAATACAAGAGCCAAGACCCGTTTTCTCACGTAGTAGCAGTGCAGCCAATATATTTGAGTAGGCATACATACCTGCAGCAATATCACCAATCGAGTTTCCTGCCTTACTGGGTTCATCTGGTGTACCGGTAACCGATAAAAACCCAGCTTCGCTTTGAATTAATAGGTCGTAGGCTTTCTTATCGCGATAGGGGCCGTCATTGCCATAACCAGAAACATCGCAATAAATTAAGCGTGGATTGACTTTTTGCAAATGATCGGCACTCAGGCCCATACGGCTAGCGGCCCCAGGCGCTAAGTTTTGTACGAAGATGTCAGCCGTTTGTAGTAGCTTATGCAAAATTTCTAAGGCAGCCGCTTGTTTTAAATCAAGCGTTAAGCTTTCTTTGGAACGATTAACCCAAACAAAATGGGATGACATGCCTTTAGCGCGGGTGTCGTATGCACGTGCAAAGTCGCCTAAACCAGGGCGCTCAATCTTAATGACGCGGGCCCCTAAGTCGGCCAACTGGCGAGTACAAAAGGGCGCTGCAATCACATGCTCTAAGGCTATCACCGTGATGCCATCAAGGGGTCGTTGGGCCACCTGGGTTTGCTGGGGCTTGGCTTGAGTGGAAGACATTAGAAGGAGCGGGGTAAACCGAGAACATGCTCAGCAATGTAAGCGTAAATTAAGTTGGTTGAAATGGGGGCTACTTGATACAGACGGGTTTCACGAAATTTACGTTCAATATCGTATTCACTGGCGAAGCCAAAGCCGCCAAAGGTTTGTATACACATATTGGCTGCTTCCCATGAGGCTTTTGCGGCTAAATATTTCGCCATATTCGCTTCGGCACCACATGCAGCGCTAGCGTCAAATAGGTTACAGGCTTTGAAGCGCATTAAATTGGCGGCTTCAGTTTCAATATAACTTTCAGCGAGAGGAAATTGAATGCCCTGATTTTTACCAATGGGGCGATCAAAGACGATACGTTCATTGGCATAGCGACGTGCGCGGTCAATAAACCAGTACGCATCGCCGATGCACTCAGCGGCAATTAAGGCGCGCTCTGCATTTAGCCCATCGAGAATATATTTAAAGCCTTGCCCTTCAGTGCCAATTAAATTTTCCGCAGGAATTGCGAGGTTGTCAAAAAATACTTCATTAGTTTCATGATTGACCATGTTATTAATTGGGCGCACTTCCATGCCCTGACCGATTGCATTGGCCAAGTTCACAATAAAAATGGACATGCCCTCCGATTTCTTTTTTACTTCTGCTAAGGGGGTGGTTCGCGCTAATAAAATCATTAAGTCGGAATGCTGTATGCGCGAAATCCAGACCTTTTGACCATGAATAAAATACTGATCCCCTTTTTTCACTGCCATGGTTTTTAGTTTTGTCGTATCGGTGCCAGTACTTGGTTCAGTAACTGCCATACTTTGCAAGCGCCATTCGCCGGCGGCAATTTTGGGTAAGTAAAGCTGCTTTTGTGCTTCTGAGCCATGCCTCAGTAAGGTTCCCATGTTGTACATTTGTCCATGGCAGGATCCAGCATTGCCCCCAGAAAAATTAATCTCTTCCATAATGACCGATGCTTCTGCCAAGCCTAGACCAGAGCCACCATATTCCTCCGGAATGAGGGCGGATAGCCAGCCTGCTTCAGTCAGGGTTTTGACGAAGGCCTCTGGATAGGCGCGCTGATGATCAATCGCCTGCCAATAAGCCGAATCAAATTGCCCACAAATTGCCCTGAGGGCTTCACGTATAGCTTGATATTGGTCGGGCTGGGGAATAGTGGGGTTCATGGTTTAAGACGTTTAGTTTGAGACGCAATTAAAATAGACGGATTGATCTTTTGATGCCTCTAGCATAATCGAATTGCTTATGGAGTAGTCATCAATCAGGGGGTAGGCAATGCGGCAAATTCTTGCAGGGATTAAGGTGTTGGAGTTAGGGCAATTAATTGCTGGCCCTTTTGCTGCCAAAACTTTAGCTGATTTTGGCGCTGAGATCATCAAAGTTGAGGCTCCCGGCGAGGGCGATCCTTTGCGTAAATGGCGCATGTTGCATGAAGGAACTTCTGTTTGGTGGCAAGCGCAGTCGCGCAATAAAGAATCGGTCTGTCTTGATTTACGCGTTCCTGAAGGGCAAGCAATTGCCCGCAGTTTAGCTGTAGAGGCTGATATCTTAGTTGAAAATTTTCGCCCCGGTACCCTGGAAAAATGGGGCTTAGGTTGGGACGATTTACATCGCCTTAATCCGCGCTTAATTATGTTGCGCATTTCTGGCTTTGGTCAAGATGGACCTCGGCGCGATGAACCTGGCTTTGCAGCAATTGGCGAGGCCATGGCTGGACTGCGTTATATCACTGGTGAGCCTGAGGGTGTACCTGTACGCGCTGGCATTTCTTTGGGCGATACGATTGCAGGCCTGCATGGAGCATTAGGTGTTTTATTGGCCCTGTATGAGCGCGATGCGCGTGGTGGTGAAGGGCAAATGATTGATGTTGCCCTGTACGAAGCGGTTTTCAACTTAACTGAAAGTTTGTTACCTGAATATTCGGTATTTGGCACTATTCGGCAACCGGCAGGGGGTGCCCTACCTGGCATTGCGCCCTCGAACGCCTATCCTTGCGCCGATGGCCAATATATTTTGATAGCAGGCAATGGTGATTCGATTTTTAAGCGTTTAATGAATTTAATTGGCCGCGCTGATTTGGCTGAAGACCCAGCCTTGGCTCGCAACGATGGGCGCGCTAAAAGAGCAGTTGAGATTGATACCGCGATTGGCGAGTGGACCTGCCAATTTCAGTTAGAGGACTTGTTAGAGCGCTTATTACATGCCGCAGTGCCCGCAGGGCGGATTTATACCGCGCAGGATATTGCTACCGACCCGCATTATGCTGCCCGTGGGGCAATTGCTACAGTAAAGTCTGCCGACGGTTTGTCGGTAGCGATGCCAGCCATCTTCCCGAAGCTATCTCATAACCCTGGTGCAATTCGTCAACGTGCACCAACCCTTGGCGAGCACACCGATGCGGTGTTATTAGCAGCAGGTTTAACTGCGGCACAAATTATCTCCTTACGTGCAGCTGGGGTCATTGCTTAATGGCAGAAATACTGCAGCAATTATTGCAATGGGCGCAGTTACCTAGCGTGGGCTTAAGCACTTTATTTATTACCGCCTTTGCTTCGGCAACTCTGATTCCGCTGGGCTCTGAGCCCATTTTATTTGGATACATTAGTTTGCGACCCGATATGTATTGGGCTGCGATTGGGGTCGCGACATTGGGCAATACCTTAGGTGGTATGTTCGACTGGTGGATGGGTTTAATTGCCCGCAATGCTTATGAATCATTAAAGGGCCCAACCCATTACCGCATTGGCAAGTGGTTTGAACGCAGTGGGCCAAAATTATTATTATTGGCGTGGGTACCCATCATTGGCGACCCCCTCTGTGTGGTTGCAGGCTGGATGCGCTTAGCTTGGCTACCTTGCCTAATTTATATGGCAATTGGAAAACTATTACGTTTTATAATGATGACTTGGTTATTAACTGAAATCCCAATGCAGTATTGGCATCAATTGGCCGAATGGTTGCATTTACCAGTTTTGCATTAAGCTTAGAGCCACCTAAACAGCGCAATATTTTTGCTGAATGTCATCATTATCAAGTAAACGTTGCGCAGTATCTTCAAATACAATTTCGCCTTGATCAATAATATAGGCTCGATCAGAAATAGACAGGGCTTGTTGTACATTTTGCTCAACCAATAAAATAGTGATACCTTGACTGCGCATGCGAGCAAATAATTCAAACATTTCATCGACTAAAACTGGCATGATGCCTTCAGACGGCTCATCAAGCAAAATCATTTTTGGCTTACCAATCATGGCTCGGGCGATAGCGAGCATTTGTTGTTCACCCCCAGAGAGTGAGCTACCATCTTGATGCAGGCGCTCCTTTAAACGTGGGAAGGTTTCTGCTATTTCATCAACTAAGGCATGCAAATCACCGCGCGATTTTTTGGCAATAACACCTAACTCAAGATTTTCTTTTACTGTTAAGCCCGGCACAATACGTCGATCTTCAGGAACGTAAGCTAAGCCAAGGTGGTAACGCAGGTGGGCGGGTTGCTCGAGAAACGATTTTCCATCAAATAGGGCAGTGCCACTGCGCTTTTCAACTAAACCCATTAAGGTACGCAGAGTAGTCGTTTTTCCAGCGCCATTGCGTCCCATAAGGGTCACAATTTCGCCGCGATGAATTTCTAAATTCAGGCCCTGAATGACGTGGCTTTGGTCATACCAGGCGTTGAGCTTTTCAACTTTTAACATCATCAACCCTGACCTAAATAAACACGTCGAACTTCAGCATTACTCTGAATTTCATCAGGACTGCCTTCAGCCAAAAATTCACCATGGTGTAAAACAATAATACGTTGGCAAAGACCCATAATTAACTTCATTTTGTGCTCAACTAAAATGACGGTACGCTCAGTAGCGAGGGTACGAATTAAATCCATCATTACTAGTGTTTCTTCAGGTGACATGCCTGCAGTAGGCTCATCTAATAATAATAAGCTGGGGTTACAGGCTAGGGCCATGGCTATTTCCAGGGCACGTTGTTGGCCATGGGCTAAATCACCAGCTTTCCGATCGCGTAATTTTTCTAAATTCACGCGTTGCAGTAATTCATTCGCGATGATGATGGGGTCGGGATAGCTCTGTGCATTTTTCAAGAAATTAAAACGAGACACCTCCATTTGGGCGGCAACCCGCACATTTTCGTGCACGCTAAGTTTTTTAAAAACATTAGTAATTTGAAAGCTTTTCGAAATTCCTTGGCGCGGAAACTCATATTGCGGTTGCCCAGTGAGATTAACGCCATTAAAGATGATCTCGCCGCTAGACGGAGGAAATGCGCCGCTGAGAAGATTAAAAAAAGTACTTTTACCAGCGCCATTAGGGCCAATAATCGCCGTTAATGAGCCCGCTGCAAAACTCGCTGAAACATCATTAAGTGCCCGAAACTTACCAAAGTACATGGTGAGGTTGCGCGCCTCAAGAATAGGGGGAGTTGGCGAGAGACTCATTTTGAATTTTTTGAAAGCGGTAATTTATGCAAAATGCTGCCCCAAATTCCTTGCGGAAAAAAGAGTACAAAAAACATAAAGATAAGACCGACAACTAACATCCAATGCGTGGTGAAATTAGTGATAACGTCCTCAAGGTAGAGCATGACTGCTGCGCCAATAAAGGGCCCAAAGAAGGTACCCATCCCCCCTAAAATACTCATCATCACCGCTTGGCCCGATTGCAAATAATGTAAGGAGTCGATTGGTACAATCGACAGATGCAAGGCTCGCAATGACCCGGCTAAACCACAAATTCCCGCAGATAAAATAAAGACTAGTAGCTTGGTACGCGCAACATTAAAGCCGCAAGCAGCAGCCCGTTTTTCATTTTCGCGAATCGCCTCCATGACTGCGCCTAGTGGTGAATTTAAAATACGCGATACAAACCAAATAGCCGCCAGTGCAAAAATAAAAATAAAATAGTATTTAGTGATTGGATTAAGCAGATCTACAGTGAAACCGAAGAAAGAAAATGAATCTACTTTTACACCCCGTAAACCATTTTCGCCGCCCGTCAGGCTTTCAGCCTTATAAAAAATATAATAAATAATTTGACCCAAGGCAAGCGTGACCATTGAAAAATAAATGCCGCGCGTGCGGATCGCTAAAAAGCCCATCACCAAGCCACCAAGCGCAGCCCCAAGCACTCCAATAACAATTGCCAAACCCCATGGTAATGAGAAATGAACCATGCTAATACCCGCAAGGTAACCGCCCATACCTAAAAATGCACCATGGCCAAAAGACAGTAGGCCCATATAGCCAAACAATAAATTAAAGCCCATAGCAAATAAACCAAATACCAAAATATTGATTGCCAGTGCTTCATAGGGCATAACGAAGGGTAGAATCAATAAGGCAATAGCGACTGAAATTACGCGATGACGAGCAATAGCTTGAGTTATTTTCGCGAGATTAGTTTGGGTTGATGGCATGGTGAATTTGATTTAACCCATTAATCCGGCTTTACCGAACAGACCTTGTGGGCGAATAATTAACACTACTGCCATCAAGACAAAAATGGAAAGTTCGGCCAAATCGGGCGCAAATAGTGAAGTCATACTGTACACAATGCCCACTAGTAAGCCGGCAACCACGGCGCCAACGGGTGAACCCATACCACCTACAACTGTCACCACAAAAGACTCGGCCAAAATAGGAATACCCATTTCAGGATTAACCGAACGAGTGGGTGAGGCTAAGATCCCCGAGAGGCCTGCAATAGCCGTACCAACTGCAAATACTAACAACCAAACCGTGGCAATATCAACACCCAATACCTTAAGGATTTCTTGATCACGTGAACCTGCTTTAATAATTAAGCCATAGCGGGTTTTTTGAATAAATAACCAGATGCATAAAATAATGACTGCGGTAGCCAAGATTAAAAAAAGTCGGTATTTGGGAAAGTAACCAAAGCCCACATTTACTGAGCCGCTAAGGCCCTCGGGGGTAATTGACGGCATACCCTCAATACCAAAAATAATCCGAGTCAATTCAATTAAGACATACGAGAGACCAAAGGTGAGTAGCAGAGGGTAATCAATGCCACGACCATACATGGGGCGCACCAAAAAGCGCTCGGTGATTAAGCCCATTACACCAGTAATAAGTGGGACTACCAGCAAACTAAACCAAAAGCTGCCTGTAAGGCCCAAAAAATAAACCCCTAAAAATGCACCGACCATAAAAAAAGCACCGTGAGCAAAATTCACGACGGTTAGCATGCCAAAAATTAAGCACAGACCAAGCGCAAGCAAAGCATAAATACTACCCAAGGCAATCCCCGTCAACAATTGCATGCAGAGTAGGTCGAGGGTTAATCCAGTCATGACGTTTGACATTAAAAAACCGATACCCAATTCAAGCTTTGAGGGTATCGGCCTTTCATTGGCTGCAGTTTTGTACTTAGGCTTTAAATCCTAGCTCAGCACAGCTACGCATATTTTCTTCCGAGACTGGATCAATCTGCAAAATATTAAAGACGTCGTACTTATCTTTCATATTTTTTGATTTTGAGTCGATTAGAATGACCGACTGTACTGCCTGATGATCGCACTTGCGGTAATACTCTGGTCCTTTGTACCAATCATATTTTAATTGTTCAAGCGCTGTAATCACTTTTGCGGTATCGGTAGACTTCGCATTTTTAATGGCTTGTAAGATACTACGAATTCCTGAATATCCTAGAGCGCCATAGTCGGAAGGAACTGCTCCACCATAGGCTTTACGAAAACGATCGTTAAATATCTTGGCACTGGGAATGCGATCTTCCAGACCCCAGTAATAAGAAGTGCCGCCCATGATGCCTTCAAAGGCCTCTGGGCCTCCTGCTTGCCGCGCCGTGTAGAGCAGCACTGGGGTAACAATTTTCATACTGTTCTTTAGACCAAAGTCGGTGCATTGCTTAGCGGAGTTAACTAGATCACGACCAAAGTTACATAACACCAAAATATCAGGATTTAAGGCTTTAATCCGTGGTAAGAAAGCGGAGTAATCTGCTGCGCCAAGGGGGTGACGAATATCAGCCAAGGTAGTTGCCCCCATCTTTTTACCCGCCCGTTCAAAAGCACGCACCATTTCGTGACCATAGGCATAGTCAGCAGTGAGAAAAACAATTTTTTTACCAAAGCGGGGAATCGCATAGCGGGCTACAGCGCCTGCAGTCATGGTGGGATTTAATGCTTCATGAAAGGTATAGATGCTCCAATCTTTTACTTCATTAATTGCATCAGACTGACTAATCGAGTTAAAAATGACTTTACGCTCTTTACAAACTGCATTAATTGAGAGCTGAGTAGCGGCAGATAAGGAGCCCACCACATAATCGACTTTATCTTTTTCAATTAACTCAAGAGTGCGAGTAGCAGCTTCACCAGGATTTAATTTGTCATCGCGAACCAATAATTCCGCTTTGCGACCATTAAAGCCGCCAGCCTCATTAAATTCTTTAATCGCTAACTCGGCAGCTCGAGCTTGATCTTGCGCTTCTGCAGAAAAGGGTCCGGTTAAGGGGGTTGGAAAACCAATCTTAATTGGTGCTGCCTGTGCTTTGGCAATATTGAACCAAAATGGTGTCGAGGCAACAGCTGCGCCACCGATTAGCAGTTTGCGACGCTGGGGATTTGTGCTTGGTTTGCGGCTCATGGTGTCTCCTTCATAAAAACGTTTTATATTGAAATGAATAACTATTTTTTTAAATCTTAACTGAATGCTGGAATTCTTGTGGTACAGCCTTACCTGCTGCTAATAATTGACTAATATCAACTGCGGTTTCAGACATCACTGTAATAGCATTGCGTTTTACGGCAGTAGCCGATAGTTCTGCTGAATTTCCTTGCTTGCCTTGAGACTGCATATACCGCCCAAGGTACTGCGCCCGCTTTACTACTTGTTGGCCCAGTGTAAGGCGGGAATTTTCATAGGCCAGCAAGGCTTGCGGGGTAGCCCCAAAGCTGGCAATACAGCTGGTGATGACGCGCGCTTCATCCCCGGCTTTGGTAACCCCCATACCGACATGTGGGCGACCAACAAAGGCCGCATCACCCATCAAGGCAACGCGATTAAAAGCAATTTGCTGCGAATAGACGTCATAAATAGCTTGCAAAAAAGGTTGCGGGGTTTTTTCGGTTACTTCGGCAAATTGTGGTGCCAAAATCGCCCGCGCGGTTTCCCGCATATGCGCTATGTGGCGCCAGGCAACTTTAGCCGGAGGAATGCCCAAGGGATAGGTTATGCCATCAGTATCGGTGAGTAATTCAGTAAGCTCACTAGTCGAGTCAGCGGGTCGATACCAGACAAAGTTATAACGGCGCTTACCAGCACGCGTGTCGTTACCTGATCCTGCTACTGGATAACCGAGCATTTGCTCGCCACTCGGTAAGCAAAATCCGAAGTAATTGAAAAGACTTGTACGGGTGTAATTTGATAACACGCTTTCATCGCAAACCCCGCGCCAAGCAATGTAACCAGCATATTCGGGCTGCACCATGGGTGCAAGTTGGGCCCGCACTCCCGAGCGAATTCCATCAGAAGCAATTAAGAGTTCAGCCTGGTATTCACTTTTATCTTCACAAGTAATTTTTACAGCACTAGCGGTTTGACTCAGGCAAATTATTGTTTTGCCTTGTAAATATCGCTCAGGTGGAAATTGATTTTTCAGTAGATGGTAAAGCCTACTCCACGAAGTTAAGACTTGCGGTAAGAGCATCTCGTCGAGACAGTGCCCATCTTCGGCTAAAGTCACCCTTTTATTAACCTGAACGCCGAGTGATTCATTCACTGGCACGCCTGCAATGATGAGTGCTTCTGCCAGCGCATCATGGGTAACAATCCCCGCGCCACGTCCATCTAGCGAGCCTAAGGCCTTTTCTAAAATAACTACATCATGACCTTGGCGAAGTAGCATATTGGCGACAAACAGACCGCCTAGAGAGCCGCCTGCGACGATTATTTTTGCCATTGACGGGTTAGCCTTGCGCATCTAAAGCGGCTTTTTCAGCAGCTGGATAATTCAGTTCAATGACAATACCATTAGGGTCATCAAGAAAAATTTGGTGCAACTTTAAGACAGGCACAGTTCGTTCGCGATAGGGTACTGCCAGGGTTTTTAATTTTTTCAGCATAGCGCCTAAGCCAGCAGCTAAAAAAGCAATATGATCAATGGCCCCTGAGCCTTGTAAAGAGGTAAAGTCACGCTCACCTAAATATTTTTTTAAGCCCTCTGGATCATTTTTATCGATCGCGATAAGGTGCAGAACTGCATTGTTGTAATCATTATCTGCACCGCTATATAGCCACACACCGGGAAAAGGAAAATCAGGGCGCGGGCCTTTTTTTAAATCTAAAACTTGGGAATAAAAAGCCACCGTTTTTTCAATTTCTAAACTACGAATAGAGAAATGATTCAAAATTAATTGCGCCATCATGACCTCGCTGAAGATGTAAATAGATTTTGGGCAGACAAAAGATAGGAATAAATTCGATCCTTAATAATTGCCTCATCGGTCTGTGGCGACGTGGGGCTGTAAATCGCCTGGCCATAGATCCACCGCCGAATACCAATGTAAAAAATACCGCCGTGCAAGCCCATTAGCAACTCGAGTTCACGGTTACTTGGTTTAGCGCGGGTATTACGGTGGCAATATTTTCGTGTTTCACGAATAAGGCGAGGAATTAAGCGCGAGCGTAAGGATTCAAAAAAGCGATCACTAATGGCGTGGTCGCTTAAGCCCGAATAAATGAGAATGCGCACAAAGTCGTAAGTGAGCACACTAGCGGTGTAATCGAGATAGAAGGCATTTAACTTGGCCTCGGGTAGTTGTGTTTTATCATCTAGTAGATCTTCCCACTCGGTTTTCCAACGCCGCTCAAAAACCTCTTGATAGACTTTTTTAATCAGTGCATCTTTGGTGGGAAAGTAATGATATAGAAGGGTGTGGGTAATACCCAGTTCATCTGTAAGGTTACGTAATTGCCCATCCATCCCATAGCGAGCAAAAAATTGGATTGCCCCATCAATAATTTGTTTATGACGATCAACCGTGCTCATCCGTCGCCGCAGGGCAGGTGGCTTATCTAAAACTCCGCTAGTGATGAATTCCATGCCTTTAAGGGTTTATCCTCATTTAGTCTTATTGACCAAAGGTTCAATAATGGTTCATTGTTGACCACTTGGTTGATAAGACTCTATTCGTATAAACCCGAGGAGATTGAATGGAACTCAATGGCGAGCAGTTTATTGCTGCTTCTGTGCCCGTTGTTTGGCGGGGCTTAAATGACATTGCAGTGCTGGGAAAGGCAATTCCGGGTTGTGAATCCATTGAGCGAATTTCGCCTGAAGAAGTTCACGCTAAGGTGATGTTTAAGATTGGCCCCGTGCGTGCTCGGTTCGCTGGCAAGCTGTTGCTTTCTGAAGTAGTTGAAGAAAAATCGTGTGCACTGGCTTTTGAAGGCTCGGGTGGAGCCGCTGGCTTTGCCAAAGGACGCTCGCGCGTTGAATTAAGTAATGCTGAAGGAGGTACCTTAGTGAGCTTTACTACCGAGGCCTCAATTGGCGGTAAGTTAGGGCAAATTGGCGGGCGCTTAATTAGTGCTTCAGCAAAAAAAATTGCAGATGATTTTTTTCAAGCTTTTGCTAAAGAATTAAATCCCCTTGCTAATGAAATTACCGATGGGGGCGTAGCGTGAAAGCAGCAGCGTTTGATTATATTAAGGCGCAATCTGTTCCCGAGGTATTGGCCTTAATGAGCGAGCATGGTGATGATGCCCGTTTAATGGCTGGTGGCCAAACATTATTGGCTACCTTGAATATGCGCTTATCAGAGCCCCAGTTATTGATTGACATTACAGAACTGACTGAACTAAAAGGCATTGAAATAATTGGCGAGCATTTGTGGGTTGGCGCTTTAGTTACGCATACTGAAATTGAAAACGCCGCCCTAGTAAAAAAATATGCGCCGATTTTATGCGCAGCAGCTCCGCATATTGCCCATCGGGCTATTCGTAATTTAGGTACTTGGGGCGGCTCATTAGTGTATGGTGATCCAGCAGCCGAGTGGCCTGCTTGCAGTATTGCCGTGAATGCAACCATGGTAGTGCGAGGCCTGCAGGGCGAGCGCCGCATTCTAGCAAGCGATTTTTTTGTCGATTTATATACCACCGCCTTGGCGCCTGATGAAATCTTAATGGGCACTGAAATTCCGCTGGCAAATGCGAAACAGGTTTTCTCTTTTCAAGAATTAGCGCGACGGCATGGCGATTATGCTGTGGCAGGCTTAGCTGCGGTAGCAAAAAAAACAGGCCAAGTTTTTAGCGACTGCCATTTTGTTTTTTTCTCCGTAGCGACAACGCCGGTAGCTGCGGTGCAAGCGCAAAACCTAGTTAATGGCCAAGCGGTGAACGCCGAATTAATTGCAGCAGCAGTTGCAGCAGCGCGTGCGGAGATTGAAACCATGGAAGATATTACCAATAGCGCCGCAGCCAAAAGTCATTTAGTCGGTGTGCTACTTGAGCGGGCTTTAAAAAAAATGTTAGCTGAGTAAAGATGCGCAGCTTGCACTTGAGCTAATTAAGGAAAAGAAGAATGAATCCAAAAATTCCGATTGAAATGATAGTGAATGGAAATAGGGTCCAGGCTGAAATTGAACCACGCCGTCATTTGGTTGATTTCTTAAGGGAAGATTTAGGCTTAAAGGGCCCCCATTTGGGTTGCGAGCAAGGTGCCTGTGGCGCATGTACGGTTCGGGTCAACGGCCAAATTGTGCGTGGTTGCTTGTATTTAGCAGTGCAAGCCAATGGCAAAGTGGTGGATACCGTAGAGGGCTTAACTGCACAAGGCGCATTAACTGAGTTACAAGACGCTTTTATGCGGCGCAATGCCATGCAATGCGGGTTTTGCTCGTCTGGCATGTTGCTGGCGGCAGCGGAATTGATTGAACAGCAACCACAAGCAACCCGCGCCGAAGTGCGCGAATGGATTTCTGGTAATTACTGTCGTTGTACTGGCTACCATTCGATTGTGGATGCCATTATGGATGTACTGGAGGCGCAGCGTGAACAAACCGAATGATCTGGCGGGATTAGTACTCGATCCTGTTACTGCCGACCAACGCTACATTGGCGAGAGTGAACCACGCCATAGTGCCAAACGCTTATTAGAAGGCCAAGGCACCTATGTTGATGATCTACAGTTTCCGCGCATGGGTCATGTGGTGTATTGGCGTTCACCAGTAGCACATATGCGCATTATTCAAATCCATTCTGCCGCAGCACGCAATCTGCCTGGTGTTTTAGCCGTCGTTGATGGCGTACAAATGGCGACCATTTGCAAACCTTGGGTAGCCACTTTAAGTCATTTAGCAGGGATGAAGTCGGCCCCACAACATGCTTTAGCGATTGAGCGCGCATGCTGGCAAGGCGAGCCCGTAGTAGCAGTGGTCGCAGAGTCTCGTGCGCAAGCCGAAGATGCTTTACAACTGATTGAGGTGGAGTGGGAGGAGTTACCCGCTGTGGTCTCGATGCTGACTGCTTTAGATCCTGAAACACCCTTGATTCATCCTGAGTTAGGCGATAACCTGTGTTTTAGTCGCACACTAGATGTGGGACAGGTCGATGCGCAGTTTGCTACTGCAGAAATTGTGGCTGAAGCTACCTTTGGGTTTGGACGTCATACAGGGGTTACGCTTGAGCCCCGTTGTCAAATTGCGGATTACAACCCCGGCGATGGTCGCTTAACGGTCTACCATTCGCAGCAAGCCCCACACATGATGCAAGATCTCTATTGCCGGCAATTTGGTTTAGCTGAATCGGATGTACATGTCATTTGTAAAGATGTTGGCGGTTCATTTGGGATTAAAGTGCACGCCTATCCCGATGATTTTGCAACAGTTGGTTTGGCTATTTTATTAGGACGCCCGATTAAATTTGTGGCCGACCGTTTAGAGTCATTTACCAGCGATATTCATGCTCGTGAACATCAGGTGAAAGGCCGCATCGCAGTCAATCAGCAGGGCGATATTTTGGCTTTCGAGATTGATGATCTCACGGCGATTGGCCCCTATTCAATGTTCCCGCGCACCAGTGCAATTGAAGGCAATCAAGTGGTTAACTTAGTTGGCGGCCCTTATAAGCACCAGCATTATCGCGCCCAACTGAAGGTGGTGTTTCAAAACAAAACTCCCACGTGTCAATACCGTGGTGTGGGTCATCCCATCGCTTGTGCTGTCACAGAAGGTTTAGTTGACTTGGCCGCAGAAAAATTACAAATGGATCCTTTAGTTTTTCGGCAACGCAATGTGATTCCGGATGACGCGTATCCATGCTCGGGAGCCTCGGGAATTAAATTCGAAATTCTCTCGCATGAACAATGTTTGCGCACCATTGAAAAAATGATGCATTACACCGAATTGCGCCAAGAGCAGGCTGCGCTCCGAAAAAAAGGAATTTATCGCGGCATCGGTTTTGCTGCCTTAATTGAATTAACCAATCCCAGCGCCGCATTTTATGGGGTTGGCGGCGCTCGCATTGCTTCGCAAGATGGCGCTACGGCTAGACTCGATCCATCAGGGGTGGTGAGCATCATGGTGGGTGTTGGTGAACAGGGTCAAGGTACCGAAGGTATATATGCGCAAATTGCTGCTGATGCTGTTGGAGTATCGATTGCAGATGTGCGGATTATTACTGGTGACACTGCCGTCACACCCTATGGGGGTGGCACTTGGGCATCTCGCGGTGCGGGTATTGGTGGTGAAGCAGTATTGTTAGCAGCTCAGGCTTTGCAAGAAAATATTTTACGATTAGCCGGTGCTATTTTGCAGCGCGATACCGCCGAATTGCTGGTGCGGCGTAGTCAAATAATTGATAAAGCCACTGGCCAAGCAGTGCTGCCGTTTTCAGAAATAGGGCGTATTGGTTACTTCCGAACCGATACCTTACCAAATGATTTTAAAGTGGACCTCATGGTGACTCGTCATTATGCGCAACGTGATTATCCCTTTATTTTTACGAATGGTGTACAAGCTTCTTACGTTGAAGTAGATCTCGATACTGGATTTGTTACTTTACTAAAGCATTGGGCAGTTGAAGATTGTGGTCGAGTATTAAATCCAATGTTAGTTGATGAGCAAGTGCGCGGGGCTATTGTGCAAGGAATTGGCGGCGCACTCTATGAGGAGTGTCTTTATGATGACAGTGGCTTGTTGCGTAATGGCAATATGGCTGATTATTTAGTCCCGATGGCCAATGAAATGCCCGATATTGAAGTGGCACATGTCCAAACCCCGACTGCCTCTTCTCAATTAGGCGCTAAAGGTGCGGGTGAAGCGGGCACTGCTGGCGCGCCCGCGGCAGTGATGAATGCCATTAATGATGCCTTAATGCCATTTAAAGTTAAGGTATTTGAGCAGCCCATTACCTCGGAAAAAATTCTGCATGCATTAGGAAAAATATAAGTTTTTTAAGTCCTGTACCATTGCTTATCTTTATATTTAATTGCGAGAATAATGATGTCTTTTTTAAGCGGAAAAATTGCTTTAGTAACTGGCTCAACTAGTGGCATTGGATTAGCTATTGCGAAAGCCTTGGCACAGCAAGGCGTTCACGTCATGATGAATGGTTTTGGTGAAAAAGAAGCTGCGCTTGCCGAGGTTAAGGCTCATGGAGTAGATGTAGATTATCACGGTGCTGATATGAGTAAGCCTAAAGAAATCGAAGACTTGATTCTGACAGTTGAGAAACGTTTTGGTGCGCTTGATATCTTAGTCAATAATGCTGGCATCCAGCATGTCGATAAAATTGAAGATTTTCCGGTGGAAAAGTGGGAAGCGGTGATTGCGATCAACCTTAGTTCAGCGTTTTATGCGAGCCACTATGCTTTACCGGCAATGAAAAAACGCAACTGGGGTCGGATTATTAATATTGCTTCAGTCCACGGCTTAGTAGGCTCAGCAGAAAAGTCAGCTTATGTTGCTGCTAAGCATGGAATCATTGGCCTAACAAAAGTAACTGCCTTAGAAAATGCGCGCACTGGCATTACTTGTAATGCAATTTGCCCGGGCTGGGTGCTCACACCCTTGGTACAAAAGCAGGTTGATGCGCGCGCTGAACGTGAACATATTTCAAATGAAGCCGCCAAAATTGCCTTGGTTTCGGAGAAGCAGCCTTCAGGAGAGTTTGTCAAGCCAGAGCAGCTGGGTGCGCTAGCTATCTTTCTCTGTGGACCAGATGCTTCTGAAGTGAGGGGTGCCGCTTGGAATATGGATGGCGGATGGGTAGCGCAATAAAACTACGGTTGCTGAGGCGCCGAATGAAGTCGATCCACTTTCCCTGCCATCAGTAACTGGCTAGGCAGTTTTCGTCCAATCAAGGTTTGCAAATCATTCGAGCATTCCAACAGAAGATCTAAATTCATATTGGTATCGTAGCCCATTAAATCAAACATATGCACTAATTCTTCGGTGCAAATATTGCCAGTTGCACCTGGTGCGTAAGGACAACCGCCCAAGCCACCGAGGGAGGAATCAAAGCGCACAATGCCGGCCTCTACTGCTGCCAAGGCATTAGCCAGCCCCATGCCGCGGGTATTGTGAAAGTGTAAGGTCCACTGGATATGCGGATATTTATCTTGGACCGCGTAGCAAACGGCTTTGACTTGCGCCGGATTCGCCATCCCAGTGGTATCGCATATCGTTAGGCCGCGTACCCCTAAGTTCGCGAAGTAATCTACCCAATGCATCAGGTCTTTAAGGCTGATTGCGCCAGCAATAGGGCAACCAAAGCTAGTGGATAAAGAAACGTTACTCGCAATACCTGCTTGATTAGCAAATGCAATGACCGCATGTAGGGCTGCAGCCGAATCGCTACGGCTCATGCGCAAATTGGCTTGGTTATGCGCTTCGCTTGCGGACATTACTAAATTAAACTCATCAACATGAACGGCCCCAGCTCTTTGGGCGCCTTTTAAATTTGGAATGAGGGCGGTGTACTCAATTCCTGGATTACGTTTGATGCCTTGCATCACTTGTTCGGCATCTGCCAACATCGGAATCGCTTTGGGGCTAGTAAATGAGGTCACTTCAATTTTCGCGTAACCGGCATTACTGAGGCGATTAATAAGCTGGATTTTTTCAGCCGTTGGCACAAACTGAGACTCAGCTTGAAAGCCATCACGCGTCACAACTTCCTGGATAAAAAGGCGTTTAGGAGTCATTTTCAAGAGGAACAATGAAGGTTAGAAAGGTCTAAGTATCTATTTTAATTAAGAATAGCGGATTTCTGTAGTTTTCGTGCCGCGGAAGATATTCTCTGAATCGTTTATAGTTACTGCGAATCAAACCGATTGTTTATAAACAGGAGAATTTTAGATGGCTTCAATTCTGACTTCATTAGGGCGTACGGTATTAGCCGGCTTCATCCTTTTGCTGATTATCATTTTTGCATTAGGCGGCTTTGCTGGTAATAGCTGGACCTTGTTTACTTTTCGATGGTTGCATGTCACTTCAGGGGTCATGTGGATTGGCTTGCTGTGGTACTTTAATTTTGTCCAAATTCCGTCGATGCCTAAAATTCCGGATGAGCAAAAGCCCGCAATTAGCAAAGTCATTGCTCCAGTCGCTTTATTTTGGTTTCGCTGGGCTGCTTTAGCAACGGTGGTAACAGGCTTATTAGTCGCGTTGATTAGTGGTTACGCTCATCAAGCATTTACCTTGCAACCTGCTTTCCGTGCAATTGGTTTAGGTATGTGGATTGCCTTAATTATGGCCTTTAATGTTTGGTTCATCATTTGGCCCAATCAAAAACGGGCACTGGGCATTGTGACCGTTGAACCTGATGTCAAGGCAAAATCGGCACGCGTTGCGATGTTAACTTCACGTATTAATACCGTACTATCAATTCCAATGTTATTTTTGATGAGTGCGCAGTCACATAACCAAGGTTGGTTTATCGCCATCATTTCCTAAGTTTTAAGTCTTTAAAGATTTAATTGCTAAAAAACCCACCGCAGCAATCTGTCGGTGGGTTTTTTTATTGCTTGGCTCACTAAATTAAAACGGGTGGGAGTAATTTAGCTAAGGCGGCACGCTCGGTAGTTGCTGTACCAACTAAGGCAAAGCCCAGTAGCTTACCAGTGGCACTTTTAAAGCACGCCTTCATACCACCTTCTTGAGCAGTTGATTCCCACATACCCACCGCATCTTTAGCAGGTGGAGAGACCACGATTGGCATAGCCGGTGTTTTTACCATCACTGGCATTGCGGGGTATAGCACGGTTACCTCTTCGCCGAGTAAGTTTGGGGCTAAGGCCCGTGCAGCTTGCATGAGAGGCATGACATACGGCAGAACTAAACCATCAACTTCGGCGCAATCACCCAGCGCATAAACTTGAGGTGCAGAGGTTTCGAGCCGACGATTAACCTGAATGCCCTGGTTAGTGTTGAGGCCAGCTAACTTTGCCAAAGTCGTACGGGGCCGCAAACCAACCGCCGATAGCACTACATCACTCACTAGTTGAACCCCATTTTTTAGTTGAATCAGCAGGGCATCTTGATGATGGGTAATGGTTTCAATCGTTGTTTCAAAATGCCAGCTTACGCCAGCATTGGCTAGCTCTCTTTTTAGCTCGGCAGCAGCACTGGGCGGTAGCAGGCGCCCCAGCGGTTGGTTAGCTAAATCAATTACATCTACGGTGTATCCTCCAGCAATTAAATCATTAGCAAATTCAGTACCAATTAAACCCGCGCCTAAAATTGCAATGCGTTTTTTATTGGTAATGCGCTCACGGAAAGAGCGGTATTCTTCTAAGTCATTCACTGAGATAACTTGATCTGCAGCATCACCCTGCAAGGGCAAACGAATTTGATCGGCACCTAAAGCTAAAACTAATTTTGTGTAGCTAATATTGCCCTGAGCACTGGTAATAATTTGGTTTTTGATGTCGATTGCGGTGACTTCAGTTTGCGCCAAAATAGTGATGCCTAATTGCGCTGCCATGTCCTCGCGTGAGCCAGTAATTAATTGCATGGGCTCTTTTCTCCCGGCAATAGCAGTCGAGAGCATCGGCTTCGAATAAAAGTAAGCCGGCTCACGGGTAATTAGGGTGACGGGTATTTCTTGATTTAATTTGCGAATTTCCCGAATGACGGTGTAACCCGCTAAACCACTTCCAATGATGACTATCGGTGCCTCAAGCTTAACCAATTTGGACCATTTCAAAATCGGATTTTGCCACGCCACAATCGGGGCATGCCCAGCTATCGGGTACATCAGCCCAAACAGTACCAGGGGGAAGCCCATCTTCGGGCAAGCCTAAGGCTTCATCATAAATAAAGCCACAAACGATACATTGCCACATTTTCATAGTAAAACCTTTCAAGATTTAATGGTTAAACGCAGCAGCTTTAAGCCGCTTGAGGAGAATATAAATGCGCTGCTAAACCATTGGGGGTGGGCTCACCAATTTTATGCAAGGTATTAACATCGGTATGGTGAAATGGTTCAGTTTGACCTTTAATTATGAGAATGGTATCGAGTTGATATGACCACGTGCCATCAGCATTAAAACTAACTTCAATATGGTACTCAGTGGTTCTAAAGGCATATTCAAGAAACGGATTAGACGAAATACCTGAAGTAGGATCATTTTGATAGGCGCTTAATTTAAATTGATCTACCTGAGGGTCTACGGTATTCGAGGCCATGGCAATTTGACCGCGCGGGATTGTCAAGGTTTGCATCACTAACTGGGTTTTGGGATCCCACAACCAGTACCCAACTTGATCGTGATACATCTTGATATTGTCGGGCTTGGTAATAAAGGTGTGATAACGCAAACCATATAGCAGTTGGGGGCCATTGGTTTGAGGGTCGATAGGCTGTAGTTCGATATGCTCTACATAAGCTTGTTGCTTAGGGCCCGCTGCTTTGGGTTTTACATCCAGCCCCTTAGTGCCCTCCCATATTCCAGCAAGGCGGGTAAGCGGGCCGAGGTTTTTCAGCGTATCTACACTAACGTCGCTAGGCTCGGTATAAATATCGGAGGGAAACTGTGCCATGACGATTCTTTCAAAGAGTATGATGATTCTACGAATTGTATTTGATGAGGAGATTTAAATGGTTCAACGTATATCCCAAGTAGTGCTTTCAGGCTTTATCGCAGCTGCAGTAGCTATGCCTTCAGCAACTGTCTTTGCTCAGGCCGCTGCGCCAGCAGCGCCGGTTGCTCCTGCTGCAGCGCCCGCCCCAAGTGCTGCGCCGATGGCTAGCCCGAATACGCCTTCCGCTGCTGCGCCAGAAAAAAGTGCCAAGCAAGCGAAGAAAGATAAAAAAGCCAAGAAAAAGGCTGACAAGAAAGCTAAGAAAAAAACCCCAAAGGCTAGCCAGTCGAATTCTGCTACGTAATCTACGCGATAGTTGTTCACAAGGCTTTTAGTAATTAGCAACTGACTTCATCGTGCAAGGATTACTCGGCTACGCGAGCGCCTTCAATCTGATGGCGTTTCATAGCCTCAGCAACAAAGCCCGATGATTTCAGATTAGTAATGATGGCGCTTAAATAGCTCGTAATTTCTGCGCTATTGGCGCGTTCTTTTGGGGTGCCAATGGCCTGATTGATGACCATGAAGCGACCTGGCAATAAACGGACATTGGTATAGCGCTTCGCGTCAACCTCGAGTTGCTGCTTCACGCCGGCGGCAACATTCCCTTTACCACTCATAAATTCTGCGACCACTGCAGGTGAGCTTGCTACTCGTATGAGGCTCGCTTGTTTTATTTCACGCGTAAGAAAGAGATCATAGGCGCTGCCTTTGCCAACCACAATTTCATTTCCAGGCCGGTCGACCTCATCGTTTTTTTGGAATGGGGAATTGCTCTTCACTAAATAAGCCCCTTCGATTTGAATATAGGGAGGGGTATAGCTAATATCAGCACCGCGCACGGGATCGATCGCAACAAAAATGAGATCAAGGCTACCATTTTTCATCGCTTCAACAGTAGCGCCTGCACTTTTAAATAACTGAAAATCAATCCCTACACCCGCCTGTTTGCCAATCGCATTCGCAATATCAACCGATACGCCTTTTGGCGCCCCTGTGCCAAGCTCTTGGGAGGCTAAAACAGGGTTGCCTAAATTGATGCCAACCCGTAATTTACCCGTGGGTGCAAAGGTTTGAATGAGGGTAGGAGAAAGTGGCATATTGGTAGGAGGGTTAGTTTGACTAATGGCGGCAGTATAAAAAAAGCCGATTACGCAAAAACAGCACAATCGCAGCACTTGCTGCAGCAATGCTGAGTGCCAAGCCAGAGGCCTAAGAAATTTCATTTTATCCAATCGTGTCTGCATCGGTCAAAATTCATGATAGTGGATATCATATGGACTTGATAATTGGTATTTCACCTGAGGAACTAGTAGACGGATGCGGCAACTGAATTTATTAGTGGCAGAAGCTCAAGCTTTAGGCGCAAATGCTGCCGAAATAGCAATCGATCCAGCAGTGGGCGAGGTTGCACGTATTCTACAAATTTGTAATGCCTGCCGTTATTGTGAGGGGTTTTGTGCGGTCTTCCCAGCGATGACGCGGCGCCTCACATTTAGCCCGAGTGATATTCATTATTTAGCCAACTTATGCCATAACTGTGGCGCCTGTTTACATGCTTGCCAATATGCACCACCCCATGAGTTTGGCGTCAATGTGCCGCAGTCTATGGCCGTAGTGAGAAAGGAAACTTATATTGAATATGCTTGGCCACGAGCACTTGGGGCCCTATATCGTAAAAACGGTATTACTTTAGTCCTGGCAAGCTCGCTTGCACTCATTTTTTTCTTGATATTAACGCTAGCATTAAATGGTAGTTTAATGAGCCCCAGTGTAAATGGAAACTTTTACGCTGTCTTTTCGCACAATACGCTAGCTTATCTATTTAGCGCCACCTTCTTATTCGCCGTGCTTGCTTTAGGTATTGGGGTAAGGGATTTCTGGCAGAATATTTCTTCTGGTGGGATGGACGCGGCCAGCTTAGTGGCAAGCGCAGAAGCGGCGCATGATGCCCTTACCTTAAAGTACCTTGGCGGTGGCCATGGCGAAGGCTGCAATAATGCGGACGATGGTTTTTCCTTATGGCGTAAACGTTTTCATCATTACACCTTTTATGGTTTTGGTTTATGCTTTGCTGCCACTAGTGTGGCTACGCTATACCACTATGTATTTGGCTGGCAGGCACCCTATGCAATTTTGAGTCTGCCAGTTATTTTAGGAACGGTAGGCGGAGTAGGTTTAGTCATCGGCCCGCTAGGTTTGTTGTATTTAAATTTCACCCGCGCAGAGCAACATGGCGATGCATCACAAAAGCCAATGGATCGCGGCTTTATTTTGCTATTGTTGCTCATTAGTATTTCTGGATTACTATTGTTAGCGTATCGCGAGACTGCGGCCATGGCAATTTTATTAGCAGTACATCTCGGCTTTGTCATGGCATTTTTTCTCACCATGCCCTATAGCAAATTTGCCCATGGAGTTTATCGGGTAGCTGCCTTGTTGAAAAATTCTATTGAAAAACGTCAAGCTAATAATTTGATGTTAGGTTCCGAATGAGTAATCTCATTTCTTATATCCGCGCGGTCCGCGTTTTGACTTTGCCGAGGTTGCTGAGATTTTATAAGTGAGCACACCAGCAATCTGGGACGCAATTATTATTGGCGGTGGCGCTGCAGGACTATTTTGTGCTGGCCTAGCAGGTCAACGTGGTAAAAAAATTCTGGTGTTGGATCATGCTGAAGTATTGGGTGAAAAAATCCGTATTAGTGGTGGTGGACGCTGTAATTTTACGAATACCGATTCCAGTCCACAACAATTTTTATCTCTTAATCCGCATTTTATGAAAAGTGCTCTAGCGCGTTATCCCGCTAGGGCATTTATTGATTTAGTAAGAGCTTATGGGATTAGTTTTCACGAAAAACATGCAGGACAATTATTTTGTAATAACTCGGCCAAAGAAATAATAGACTTACTTTTTCAGGAATGCGCTAAAGGCCAAGTACAAATTCGGCATCCAGTAAGCGTTAGTGCGATTGATTCGACATCATCACACTGGGCAGTAATGACTGCACAGGGCATCCACAACACCCATGCAGTAGTTCTTGCTACCGGTGGCTTACCCGTTCCCGCAATAGGTGCCAGCAGTTTTGCTTTAGATCTTGCTAGGCAATTTAATATTGACGTGATTACACCACGTGCGGCATTAGTGCCACTGTCGTTTACAGCAAAGGCATTTGCTCAACTCGATTCTTTAGCAGGCATCAGCTTGCCAGTAGCTATTCGCTCAGGGATAAAAGGACAGCAGTATGGAGCCAGCGTATTTCACGAGGATTTATTATTAACCCATAAGGGTCTTTCGGGCCCTGGTGTATTGCAGGCAAGTAGTTATTGGGAAGAGGGCGAGCCAATTGAAATTGATTGGCTGAGTAATAAAGCGGGTATGCCTGGCGCAACATTATTTGATGAAATTTTTTCTGCCAACGTAAACCGTCTTAAAACTACTGAATATATTTTGGCGAGTGTGATGCCCCTGCGATTAGCAAAAATGTTTGCTGAGCAAGCGGGTTTATTGAGCAAGAAATGGGCTGAAGTTGGCAAGATTGAGCAGCAGGCATTAAAAGCCAGTCTCACCCAATGGCGGGTTAAGCCGGCTGGTACCTTAGGCTGGAATAAGGCTGAAGTGATGCGTGGCGGGGTAAATACCGACGCTTTAAATGGCCAGACCATGATGGCGCGGAATCATCCTGGCCTCTACTTTATTGGTGAATGCGTTGATGTGACAGGGCATTTAGGGGGCCATAATTTCCAATGGGCCTGGTCCAGCGCCTATGTTTGTGCTTATTCCCTTTAGGGCGCATGCGCTAGATTATTAGAGAATTTATTGCATTGCAATAAATTAAGCTTAAATAGCCATAGAAACAGGTTAGAATGCTGACAGATTAATGGCGTATTCCCAGCTGGCTAGTTGCCCGCTTTACGTTTTGCGGCATTAACTTTCTTTTATTTCTTTTAGGGGTTATCTTGAAAAAATCATTACTATTTGCAGCAATGCTTGCAACCGTTACTGCAACTGCAATTGCTCAACCAGCTAAACCAGCTAAACCAGCCATGATGCCAATCGAAGCTGGTGTAGTTGTTATTACTGCCACGGTTGATTCAGTGGATATGAAAGCACGCACCGTCATGTTTAAAGACGACAAAGGCAATATGGTAGGAATGCGCGTTTCTAAAGACGTTAATAACTTAGGCAAAGTTAAAAAGGGCGATATTTTTGTAGTTGAGCATGCTGAAGCTGTTGCCGTAGGCTTAACAGCAGCAGGTAAAGATGCAAAACCTGGCGTTTCAGGCGTTCGCTCTGTACAAATTGCCGGTAAAGGTGGTGCTAAGCCATTTACCGATATTACCGACACCGTTTTTGCAACTGTCAAAATTACTGCAATTGATGCCGCTTCACGCGTTGTCACCTTCACCCTGCCAAGCGGTGAGAAGCAAAAAGTAAAAGTGGACAAAGCTGTACTTGGTCTTGAGAAATTTAAAGTTGGTGATGATGTGATGGTTGAGTATGCTGATGAAACAGTCATTACTTTTGTTACACCTCCAGCAGCTCCAGCAGCAGCACCTGCAAAGAAGTAAACTAGCTTGCGGTTATGCCGCTTTAGCCTGATAAACCCATCAGAGTGATCTGGTGGGTTTTTTTAATTGATTAATAAAGATGTTAAAAAGAATAAAGCCTTTTTTCTTGCGCGTAACGCAGCTAGTGAGCAGAAGCTGGTTTGGCGGTATGCTAACTCGTTTCATGCAGCGCTGCTTCGTGGGTCGCTGGCGCTGGCTTAGTATCGGCTTGATCACCTGCATGGTGATTACGCTCTTGTGGTTTCTAGTACGTTCGGTTTTCGGTTTAAATACGCCCGATTTCCGTACTGCTTTAATTGAGGAGGGCCCTCTGGTTGCTTCAATTAATGCCAGTGGTATTTTAAATCCAGTAAAACAAGTTACGGTAGGATCACAAGTAACTGGTATGGTAAAAGAATTATTAGTCGATTTTAATTCGCCAGTAAAGCAGGGGCAAGTGATTGCTTTAATTGATCCACGCGATTTTCAAGCTAAATATGATCAAGCCTTGGCTAATTACACCTTAGCACAGAAAAATCATCAATTTAACCTTAAGTTAATTAAACAGGGTTTTATTTCCCCACAAGCCCTAGTGCAAACCGAAGCGGCTTATAAAACAACTGAGGCGGCTTTACGATCAGCAAAAAAATCACTTGACGATACAGTTATTCGAGCACCTGTCGATGGCGTAGTTGTGAAGCGGAGCGTGGAAGTTGGGCAAACCGTGGCGGCTAGTTTACAAACTCCTGAGATTTTTATTATTGCAAAAAATTTAGCTGAGATGCAAGTCGATACTGCAATAGATGAAGCCGACGTAGGTCGTTTAAGCGAGGGACTGAATGCCAGTTTTACCGTCGATGCATTTCCTGGCCGTATCTTCAAGTCTAAGATTACACAAATTCGTAAAGCACCAACAACCATTCAAAATGTGGTGACTTATACGGTGATATTGTCAGCCGATAATCCCGATTTCAAGCTCTTGCCGGGGATGACAGCGAACGTAAAAATTGTGATCGATAAACGCGAAAAGGTTTTAAAGGTACCTAACGCGGCTTTGCGTTTTCGTATGCCGGCTGCTGGCGAAGTACAGTTGAGTACATCACCATCCAGTGCGGGGCCACCTGTTAGCGCTTCTCGTAAAGGCGGCGGTGGCGCTGGCGGTGCGGGTAATCGCGGCGTACCGACGATCCGCCGTATTTGGCTCTTAGAAGCTGAAGGTCTTCGTTCTAAGGCAGTGCAGCGCATGATTAAGACCGGCTTAAGCGATGGTAATTTCACCGAAATTTTGCCCGATGATGACACAAAATTACCGCCCCTTAAAGTAGGTGAGGAAGTGATTATTGGCATACAGTCGCCGGATAGTAAATCTTCTGGCGCTGCCAGTAGCAGCCCAAGTCGGCCGGCTGGCCCACGCATGTTTTAAAAACACAATTAAATGACGTGTTGATTCATACTAAAAATTTAAGCAAAACATATGGCATGGGCGATCAAATCGTCCACGCCTTAGATCATGTATCACTGGATATTGATGAGCAAGATTTTGTGGCGATAGTGGGCGCATCGGGGTCTGGCAAATCTACTTTTATGAATTTGATTGGCTGCCTTGATCAAGCAACAAGTGGTTCTTATCATTTGGCTGGAGAGAATGTCGAAGTAATGGATACGGATGCTTTAGCAGATATTCGTAGCCGCAGAATTGGTTTTGTATTTCAACAATTTAATTTGTTACCGCGAACCTCGGCCCTCGATAATGTGGCACTGCCCTTACTGTATGCGCGTAATGGCCCACTAGCCCATTTAGATCAGCAAGCGCGCATCGCTCATGCTCGCGTACGTTTAGAGCAAGTGGGGCTGGGCAAGCGTTTGACCCATACACCCGCTGAGTTATCTGGTGGCCAACAACAACGTGTTGCGATCGCGCGAGCCTTAGTAAATGATCCCCTTTTAATCTTGGCCGATGAGCCTACTGGCGCTTTAGATTCTAAAACTTCGGTTGAGGTATTGGAATTATTGACCCGTCTAAATCAGCAAGGTATGACGGTGATAGTGGTAACCCATTCCTTAGAGGTTGCTGCTTATGCCAAAAGACAAATAACTTTTCGTGATGGTCAAATCGTTGATATTCAAGTGAATTAGCGTAATGCAACTAGATCTTAAAACCAATTTATCGATTGCCTTATTAGCGTTACGAATTAATAAATTGCGCTCGATATTAACGATGCTGGGCATCATCATTGGTGTGGCGGCGGTGATTACGATGGTGGCCGTAGGCAGCGGCGCTCAGGCTCGCGTGAAAGAACAAATATCCAGTCTTGGCTCTAATTTAATGATATTAATTCCTGGTACCTTATTGCAATCGGGGGTGCGTCTAGGCGCAGGTAATGCACAAAGCTTAACCGAAGAAGACGCTATTGCGATTGTGCGCGAGGTACCTGAGGTTGCCATTGCGGCTCCAACTTCACGGGGCGCTGGACAAATCGTGACTGGCAATAATAATTGGGGTACCACTATCTATGGCGTCAAAAATGATTACTTTGATGCGCGTGAGTGGACTTTAGCTAAAGGTCGATTTTTTGATGCTGGCGAATTACAAGGTGCAAGTAAAGTGGTGATTTTAGGGCAAACGGTTGCGCGTGAATTATTCGAAGAGGTTGATCCGCTTGATCAAATGGTGCGCATTAAAGGCATTCCATTTTTAGTGATTGGTGTTACAGAGCGCAAAGGGCAAAGTAGCCAAGGTCAAGATCAAGATGATGGCGTATTTGTACCATTATCTACTGGGCGCAGGCGGATTTTTGGTGAGGCCTTAGGGCGAATTTCACGGGTGGGCTCAATTATTGTGAAGGTTGGGGCTGGTGAGAATATGAAACTAGCCGAAGAACATATTACTGAATTATTGCGGCAACGCCACCGTCTTCAGCCTACTGCTGATAATGATTTTACAGTGCGTAATTTGACCGAGATATTACAAGCGCAAGAGGCATCGAGTAAAGTGATGTCGCTTTTATTGGCTGCAGTGGCATCGGTAAGCTTAATGGTAGGTGGCATTGGCATTATGAATATTATGCTGGTCTCAGTAACCGAGCGGACTCGAGAAATTGGTTTACGCATGGCAATTGGCGCGCGCAGTAAAGATATCTTGGCGCAATTTTTAGTTGAGGCGATGACTTTAGCTACTATTGGTGGCGTGATTGGGGTGTTAGTAGGATCTATTGCTTCGTTATTAGTGGGTTCGCTTGCCGGTTGGCCAGTCGAGCTATCGTTTGCATCGATTGCGCTTGCAGTTGGGTTTTCTGCCGCGATTGGTATATTTTTTGGCTACTATCCTGCCAAGAAAGCTGCCACTATGCAACCGATTCAAGCTTTGCGTTATGAATAGTTTCTTTAGAGTTCAAGGTGGGCGCGTAGGCCAAAGAAATTGACCGGGCCCCGTGCAGCGTTATAGGCTGGATTAGCAATGCGCTGATAGTCGGCAGTTAAGTAGATACCTTTATAAACATTCAAACTATAGTAAGTTTCAATAATTTGTTCGGGCTTATATTTCAAGGCACCGTCACCGATAAACATCGTGCTGGCTTTTAGTTGTAAGTAGTTAATTTCAGAAGCAGAAATGCCATTGGCTGCAAAAGCTAACCCAAAGGTATCTTCTTTGCGGTTCCAGATTGCACCATTCACAGAAACACCGCCAGATAATGACTTACTAATGTCGTATGTTTGGGTTTCAGTTTGGCCATTATTCCAACTCCAGCGCGCAAAAATGCCGATGTCCTTGGTCAAAGCTTGCTCTGCATTTAAGCCATACCCCCATGCCGTTTGATTGGCTTGCCGAGCGTTATAGATTGAGGGGACCGAATTGGTTTTAGCGGCTAAGCTAATGGCATTTTGATAGTTGGCCATATAAGCATGGGTTTGAAACCATAAAGCGCGAACTTTTCCTGCTTGGTCCCCTATGGTATGGTCACGGGTAATTTCAATTTGATTGCCGTAATCTTGCGTCATGCTGTAATCAAGCTGCAAGGTATTAGGCTCGGTTGGCATGGCAAAACGTGCTGCACGTGTCACCCAATCACCCTGATACCACTCTGCAACTACGCCATAGGTATAGCCTTTGGCGTCTGCTGCAAAGCTATAAGCACCGCTGGACATAATGGCATAGTTTAAAAATTGGGTACGCGGATCACGGCTATAAGTATTGGCATCAAAAAAGTCTAAAGCAGCAAACTTACCGTAACTAAAGACCAATCGATTTTTATCAACATTACCAGCTAATTGATTGGCTACCCCTTCAATATGTTCCTTACCGCCACCTAGGCCAAAGGTTTGGCGTATAAATGCGCGCGCAGTGTAATACGAAGGGGGTACTGAAGTCCCTTTTTGTAATTCTCCATTGGTAAAACCACCCAGTCCACTAAAATTCGAAAAGGGCAGCCCCTCAAACATTTCTGGGTTGTAATACACCTCCGCACCTTCCCATAAGCGCGCCCCCAAAAATACCGTGGCAGAGAAGGTGTAGCTGCGACCAATATCGCCCTCAGTTTTATTCAGCATACTTTTTTCACCATAGTAGGGTGAATTAAAGTTATTTTTCCATTGCGATATATAAGTTGATTGCGCGTGAATGCTCCATTGCTCGGTATCATTGGCTAATGGCGTTAAGCTATCAACAATCGGCGTATCGGAGACGGCTTCAGCTGCAATGGCAGGAGGTATGGCGATCAAGGATAGGGCAAGGAAAAGGAATAGGGCAGGAAAATTGAGTAGATAGTATCCCTCCCAGCAATTAATTTGGGTTCGAAGTTTGCCAAGTAGATGGCGATACTGGAACTGAAAATCCGACATGTTTTAACGCCAAAATCAAAAAAACGCTCTAAACCGATCATAGGAATCATTCTCAATAGAATAGCTTATAATGATAATGATTCTTGATAACAATTTTCGGCATATGAAATGCTTGCGTGATTCTAGCTTGTTAGTGTGAAACAACCATGAAATCCATCACTGTGAACCAGCTTCCCATTGGCTTAGTAAGACAAGTCGAGCGCGTAAATGCGCCGAGTAATAAGCCTGAATTAGCCCAACAATTAGAAGATATTGGGTTTTTGCCTGGCGAGCAGGTAACTGTATTGCGGCGCAGCTTGCTGGGCGACCCTTTAATGGTGCGAATTGGCACTTCAACTTTTGCTTTACGGCGCGCCGAGGCTCAATTGATTGAGGTGGCAATTATTTCTCAATGAAATCGAGCAAGATTCATTTTTTTGATAGCGATCCGCTGTTAGCGTTATTGGGTAATCCTAATTGCGGCAAAACAGCACTCTTTAATTTGCTCACCGGTAGTCGGCAAAAAGTGGCGAATTATGCTGGCGTCACCGTTGAACGTAAAGAAGGGCGCCTCACACTGCCTTCGGGTAAAGCCATCCGCATTCTAGATTTACCGGGCGCATATAGCTTGTATCCCCGTTCGCTTGATGAGCGAGTCACTTGCAATGTGCTGCTCGGTCGTGCCGAAGGCGAAAAGCGCCCCGATTTAGTCTTATGTGTATTAAATGCCACAAATCTACGCAGAAACTTACGGTTAGTGTTAGCAGCAAAACGCTTGGGTTTATCCTGTATTGTTTTGCTCAATATGGCAGATATTGCCCAGCGCAAGGGTTTAAAAATTAAGCTTGCTGATTTATCGGCGGAGTTAGGTTTGCCGGTGATTTCGACCATTGGCATCAAGCCACACGGGGCTGATGACTTGAAGCACTTTTTAGATGAGCTGGACTGGTCGAATTTATCTCGGCTAACTGCAGGAACTGGACAAGTTAATAGCCTGCTCAATCACACTGAAACCGATAATCTGCGGGTTCATCAAATACTAGAAAAGCTCGCACTCAACGAAGTGGTGCCTGATGTATTAGCCGATCGTCTCGATCGTATTTTGCTGCAGCCAATATTCGGCCCCATGATTCTTGTAGCAATACTTTTTTTAATTTTTCAAGCCGTTTTTAGTTGGGCTGCCCTGCCGATGGAAGCAATTAAGTGGGTAATTGATGCTTTGGCGGGAGTAGTCAGTTCCCATATGTCAGATTCTTGGATACGTAGCTTGCTCATCAATGGCATCTTGGCAGGTTTAGGGGGGGTATTAGTATTTCTCCCGCAAATTTTAATCCTGTTCTTTTTTATTTTGCTGCTCGAAGAGTCGGGCTATTTACCACGAGCTGCCTTTATATTAGATCGCTTAATGGCGACAGTTGGCCTATCGGGCCGCTCTTTTATTCCCTTGCTGTCAAGTTTCGCTTGTGCTATTCCGGGCATCATGGCTACGCGGAGTATTTCTAATCCACGCGATCGTCTTGTAACCATTTTAATTGCTCCGATGATGACTTGTTCAGCGCGCTTACCTGTATATGCTTTATTAATTTCTGCTTTTATTCCCAATCAAAAGTTATGGGCGGGCCTTGATTTACAGGGTCTCGTATTATTTTTTCTGTATCTTGTGGGCATTGTTGGCGCAATGGCGGTGGCTTGGGTTTTGCAGCACTTTACCAGTAAGCAATTTCAAGTACATGCTTTAATGATGGAGCTGCCGAGTTATCATTTGCCCCGTTTAGGTAATTTACTGATTAGTTTATGGCAGCGATGTGAAATATTTTTGCGACGGGTAGGCGGAGTTATTTTTGTGCTTACAGTATGCCTATGGGCGCTCTCTAGTTTTCCTGCCCCACCACCAAATGCTAGTGGTGCGCCGATTGAATATAGCCTTGCGGGCATGTTAGGTAAAACATTGGCAGTTATTCTTCAACCGATTGGTTTTAATTGGCAAATTAGCATAGCTTTAGTGCCAGGCATGGCTGCACGTGAAGTCGTGGTGAGTTCATTGGCGACTGTTTATGCTTTATCTGTAGTTAATACTGAAGCTAGTCAATCTCTGATTCCGTTAATTTCCCACGCATGGAGTTTAGCCACCGCACTTTCTTTATTGGCCTGGTTTGTCTTTGCGCCGCAGTGCCTCTCGACCATTGCAGCAGTGAAGCGCGAAACAGGTGGTTGGAAAATTCCCCTGATTATGCTTGGTTATTTATTTGGCTTAGCTTATTTAGCCTCTTTTATTACTTATCAAACTGCACTTATTTTTGGATGGGGATGAGATAATGAACCTTCGGCAATCCTTGCTTTAAATATGGTAACTCCTATGCAAGCCTTGAGTAATGTAGGCGCAATTCGTGTTTTGGCCTTTGATGTTTTTGGTACCGTCGTTGACTGGCATGGGTCTATTGCAAAAGAAGTATCTCAATTTGATCTCAATGTTGATCCATTAGCATTTGCCACTTCTTGGCGTAATGGCTATAAGCCCGCTATGGCCCGTGTGCGCTCAGGTGAGTTGCCCTGGACGCGTATCGACGATTTACATCGGATGATTCTGGATCAAGTGCTAATTGAGTTCAAGGTTGATGCACTGAATGAGGCGCAGAAAAAAGATTTGAATTTGGTGTGGCATCGGCTAGCCGCGTGGCCCGATACCGTACTGGGTTTACAGCGGCTCAAAAGCAAATACACTATTGTGACTTTATCGAACGGGAATTTAGGCTTATTGGCCGAGATGGCGAAAAATGCGGGGCTGCCGTGGGATTTAATTTTGTCAGCCGAAGTGTTTCGTCATTACAAGCCTGATCCAGAAACCTATTTAGGGGTAGCGGCAACCTTTGATATTGCTCCCGAGCAGGTCATGCTGGTGGCTACCCATAAAGACGACTTATTAGCGGCCCACAAACTAGGTCTTAAAACTGCGTTTGTTGAGCGCCCCTTTGAGCATGGGCCAAATCATTTGCGTCAAGATATGCAGGTGGAGACTTGGACTGATTTTCATGCTAAAGATTTTCTCGATCTAGCACATCAGCTTGGTATAAGTTAATTTACCCGTGAAAAAACATTTTCAAATAGTTGCAAGTTTATTGTTGAGCTTAGTTTTTTGCCTGCTGAGCACGGTAGCTTTTTCGCAAGCGAATGCGCATAAAAATGCTAGTGCTAGTGCTAGTAGCCAGAAAAGCGACGTGATGCTGTGGCCCAAAAAGCCAATTCATCTGGTCGTGAGCTTTACGCCTGGGGGTGCTCCCGATACATTGGCGCGTATTTTGGCTGAAAGTTGGCAGAAGACTCTGGGAGTAAACGTCTTAGTTGAAAATCGCCCAGGTTTTGGTGGCAATATTGGCGCCGACTTTGTAGCTAAAAGCGATGCTGACGGCTATACCTTGTTAATTGGCACCGTTGGCATCCATGCAATTAATGGCGTGCTTTACGAGAAATTGAGCTATGACCCTGTCCGTGATTTTGCACCCATTAGTTTTTTAGCTAGCACCCCGAATGTATTGGTAGTGAATAAAAAATTAGGGGTCAGTAATTTAAGTGAACTCATTACCCTAGCCAAAACCGAGCCTAATCAGCTGACTTTTGGTTCATCGGGCTCGGGTACTTCTTTGCACATGTCGGGTGAACTAATAAAGGAAATGACTGGAATACAAATACGGCATATTCCCTACAAGGGGCGGGCACAATTTTTACCTGACCTCGTTAGCGGGCGCATCAGTATGGCTTTTGATAATTTGGTTTCAGCATTACCATTAATTCAGGCGGGTGAAATACGCGCAATTGGTATTACTTCGCTAAGGCGTTCGGCGGCTGCACCCGATATTCCGACTATTGCAGAGCAAGGCTTACCAGGTTTTGAAGCGGTTTCTTGGTTTTCCTTGGTAGGGCCTGCGGGTCTGCCTGTTGCAATACAAACTCGCTTAAGCCGACTGACTAAAGAAGTCTTGATGCAGCCTGTTGTACAGAGCAAATTAAGGGCAAGTGGGCTCGAGCCTGCACCGAATAGTCCCACAGAATTAGCACGTTTTATTGACCAAGAAAGAGAAAAATGGACTGGAATCGTGAAAAAGTCGGGGGCTAAGGCCGATTAGGCCTATTTTTGAGGGATTAAATGAAGTGCTTTGTCAGCGTAGTATCTTTTCAGCCGTTAATAGCTGATCAGCATAGAATAAATACTGACGACTAACCCCGAATTTATGGAGAGATTATGCAAAAAAAGCTCAAACCTAATTCAACCCAATCTAAATTTGATCCGCATGGCTTTTTTGGGAAATCCACTTTTACTATCTTAGCGCTTATCTGCGGGCTTGCAGGTCTATCTCATACTAGCGTTGTGCAGGCTGGCGCACACTATGGTGGGTGGCGAGGTGGTAACGGAGGCAGTGCTGGATGGAACGTTGGCTGGCGCGGTGGACCTGCTTACGGCTATGGTGGTGGCTTTCGTTACGGCTATGGTTGGGGTTACCCATATGCGGTTGCCCCTGTTTTTGTAGGGGCGGGTTTTTATGGGCCGCCGGCTTATCCCTATTCTGCTCCTGTGGTCTATGCACCACCTGAGCCTATGGTCATGGTTTCTCAACCCCAGCCTAACATTTGGTATTACTGCGCGCTGAGTAAAGCTTATTTTCCGTATGTGCAAACTTGTGCAACCGATTGGCAGGTGCTACCTGCTATGCCGCCCTCTGGGGCGCATGAAGTAAAGCCGCAGTAGCGCAATTTTTAATTTATTTAAAGGTCTTTAATGAAACGTTTAATTTGTTCGGCTTTTGGCGTAGCCGCTACTGTTGTTGGCTTAGCCGCATGTACTTCAGCCCCAACTGGCCCAACGGTAGCAGTAATGCCAAGAGCAGGCAAACCCTTTGATGTCTTTCAAAAAGAAGATCAAGAATGCAAACAATACGCTACCAGCTCCACCGTGGATACATCGAATGCAGCTTTGAAAGAGGGGGCAACTAGTGCTGCGGTTGGCGCTGCGTTAGGGGCAGTTGCTGGCGCTGTTATTCAAGGTGGTAATCATCAAAATGTGGGAACGGGCGCAGGAGTGGGTTTATTGGGCGGCGCAGCAATGGGAGCAGCAAACGCAGCAGGCAAACAAAATCAATCACAAACCCAATACAACATTGCTTATCAACAATGCATGTATGCTAAGGGTAACCAAGTACCAAGCTTCCCAACCCAGCGCTAGAAGCACAAAACGATGATTGCTGAATGATTCAATACTTTAATTGGCTTGTTGATTTTTTAATCTTAAGTTACAACAGCCGGATGCGTTAATTCAAACCGTTCAGCGGTTCTTCTAAATAAATATAGTAAGAGCATAGCTGCTAAGCCAAGGCTAATGCTATTGGCCAACCAAAAGCCACTTGCGCCTTGCATCGATAAGGGAACAGTGCCAGTCATGTTAAATGCCAAAATATAACCGCCACCTAAACCCACGCCCCACAGAGACACAGCGTAAATAATCATTGGTAGAAAGGCGATGCGATAAGCCCGCAAGATAAATGCTGCGGTAACTTGTAAAGAATCGAATATTTGATATAAAGCTATAAATAAAAACAAAGGAATGGCAAATTGTTTTACTGCTGCGGGTGGGTTGTATAGGTCTAGCAAAAGCATACGCAGAAACCACACTGCGATACCGATTGCAATACATAATAAGGTAGTAAAGGTGACGGCAGACCAGCCAATTTCTTCGGCACGATCTTGGCGATTGGCCCCAATCGATTGTGAAACCAAAGTCATAGTGGCAATCGAAAGTGAGAGCGGCACCATATAGATGACAGTGCCAAGGTTAGCCACAATTTGGTGTCCTGCTAGAGCAGTAATTCCAAAACGGGCTATAAACAAAGACATAAACGTAAATGAAGTTACTTCAATTAGATAACTAAAACCAATGGGCGCGCCTAACTTCAAGATGGTCCAAATGCGTTGTAAGTTAGGCCAACTCAATTGCTTAAAGATTGCAAAGGGTCGATAGAATTTACCGTTCCATACAATCATTAAAGTGACCAATAGCCATAACCAAGTAACAATAACAGTAGCAACTGCGCAGCCGGGCCCACCCATAGCCTCGATCCCCAGTCCACCGTAAATAAATAGAGCATTTAGAGGTAGTTTTAAGGCTAGCCCAGCAAGTTGGACGGCAGTAATGACTGCCGGTCGTGAGACGGCATTATGGAGTGCCATTAAAACCCGCATGCCTAAACTGGCCGGCAGGCCAATAGCTAAGATCGATAAATACAGATTTGCTTTGGCATGAATCTCAGCGTTTGCATGGGCAAGGTCTAGGAGATAGTCGGCATTAAGTAAAACCGCGCATCCCAAAATTGCTAAACCAATAGCCAGCCAGGTTGCTTGTCTTACTTCTTCGCCAATTTCATGAGACCGCTTTGCGCCAAAGAGTTGGCCTGCTATAGGTGCTAAAGCAGAGACAATGCCCGTTAAGCCAACATAAATACTAATAAAGATTGCTGAAGCCATCGCTAGGGCCGCTAAATCTTCAGCCGAATAGCGCGCAGTCATGGCGGTATCGAGTACGCCAAAAGCGATAACAGCTAGTTGACCCACCAAAATAGGGGTAGCCAACTTTAAAATAGCCGGGACATCTTCGCGTAAACGCGCTAATTTAAAATGAATCATCTGCAGTACCCGCGCGTTCTACTGCAATTGTTCTTGATAGAGGCGCAACCGCTCATCGCGGTCAGCCGCACGACGGTCTTCCCAAAGTAAAGTTAACTTTTCTCGATTTAAGTGACCCAAACCTTGAACTTCATTGGGGTTATGGGTAAGAAGCCACGGGCAATTGAGATCATCGCGCAATGGCAGGCGGGTGAAATAATCAAATGAAGCTAATTGCGAGTACCCCAAATGCGTGGTATCGATGCAATAGGCCTCTTTGGGTACGGCTTGAGTTAAGCGTTGAGCCACGTATTGATAGGTCTTAGCGTAGTTAATAGTGGGTAACCACAGGGTCATTAATAAAACCCACATGAGGGTAGTGCCTGAAGCCGAAATAATTAAACAACGCCAAATGACCTTAGGCGCGCGCGAGGTGCGCCAGCGGATTACTAAGCCCCATAAAGAAGTAATAATGATGGCAGCGATAAAGGTGGTGAGATTAAATTCTGCTTGAAAGCCTGGAATATAGCGCCCAACATTACTTGCCGTACTTGCTGGAAAGCCGGTTATTTTGGCAAACCAAATGAGCCAAATCATGAAGCCAATCACAGTAAAACTGAGCATGGCAAACCAATCGATAAAGCTAATGAGATTGCGTTTCAAAATGGGCAAACTAAAAACCGCTAATACTGAAAGAGGTGGAATCAAAATAATTAAATCATGATCATTGGCTTCAGTACGAAATAAGTTATATAGGAGACCACCCAAGGCAATACCCAATGGAATGCAAATATGGGGTGCGCGCCATGAGCCGGCTTTTTTTTGCCCAACCCAGTGCACTAAGGCAATGAGTGCGAGCGGCCAAACTGGCCATGCATAAAGCCAAAAGTTGATACTTAAAAAACTGAGTGATTTGTAAGAAGGATAAGCTTGCATGAGGGGCCAATTAAGCCAGCCCTCGAGTGCATTGGCTTGTTGCGTCGCGCTGAGATCAAAATAGAGCCACAGTAATGGCCAGAAGATAAGCCCAATGATTCCTAAGACAATCGATGTAATCGACCAACGAAAGCGCAGACGAGCATTACTTGCGGCAACTGCGCTAGCAGTGCCAATGGCCAATAAAGCCGCCATGATTAAATTACCCGAGAGGATCACAATAGCAAGCCCAAGACCTGTCCAGATGCCCCCTTGCCATGGCTTATCTAAGCCACGAATAGTGCCGTAGAGCATCAGGCTTACACCCATGAGTTGTGCCATCATTGGCGTGGTTTCGTGAGCTTGCTGGGCAATGCCGACACAGGCTAAGAAAATAAGCAGCGCGCCATCGGCCAAGGTCATGCCATATTCCTTGGCATGCGGTTGTCCACCAAGCGCAAAACTCATGGGTTGCACCTCAGGGCGTCGGCCTAGCAAATAACTGGCATACCAAATTGCTAAAGCAGCAGCAAAAAAACAGAGCGCTGAATAGATACGGGTAGCGTTGGCCAAGCCAACGAAGGGACCAAACCAATCCATTAGAAGGGCGCCTAACCAGTAGGGAAGAGGTGCACCCATCGAGGCATCGCGTCCTGCCAAATGAGGCACCAACCAATCTTGGAGACCGCCGTGATGTAAAGTCCACATCACTCCAAAACCAATTGCGTCTTCGTTCTTCCAGGGATCGCGCTCAAAAAGACCAGCTAAGCCATATACCAAAGTCAGCGAAAAAATAATGACTCGCGGAATCGAAGCGGTAGAAGCGGCGGTAAGTTTAACCATCAGTTACACAATTTTAAAAATTTCAAGTTTTCAGTTTTAATAACGAGCACTTTTAAAGCGACTACTCTAGGTTTTCCAATAAAAAAGGCAGCACAGGCTGCCTTTTTTCTACCGCGGGGGATGTGCTGCTTACCCCCAGCAAAATTAAGCGGGTTTTTTAGCGGCCACTTTTTTAGCCACTGGTTTTTCAGTTGTCTTAGCAACTTTAGCAGCTGCTTTCTTTTCAGCAGTTTTGGCTACGCCATCACCAGTAGCCTTAGCCACTGCTTTGCTACCAAATTTCTGGCGGAATTTCTCAACCCGTCCAGCGGTATCCATAATTTTTTGGGTGCCAGTATAGAAGGGGTGTGATTCAGATGAGGTTTCTACTTTAGCCAAGGGATACTCTTGACCGTCTTCCCATTTAATCTTTTCTTTTGTAGCAATGGTAGAGCGGGTTTTAAAGCTAAAGTTATTCGAGACGTCGACAAAGACGACTTCGCGGTAATCGGGGTGAATGCCAGGTTTCATATTAAGTCCTTTAGCGGGTAGCCGTTTCAGCCCTTAATTTCAGCCTAAAAAGGCTAAAGAGGGGGAAATACTTATCCAGGTTTTATTGGGAAAGCAAAATTATGCCATGAAATCAATGGGAAAGGCGAACTTTAGCCCTTTTGAGGCCAGGGAATTTAGCCCCCGCGACGCATTAAATCAAAGAATTCCGCATTATTTTTGGTCGATTTAAGCTTATCCACAATAAAGTTCATTGCTTCAATTTCGTCCATATCGGCCAACAGCTTACGTAATACCCAGATTTTTTGCAGGTTTTCAGCTTTGACTAGCAACTCTTCGCGGCGGGTGCCCGATTTATTGAGATTAATTGCGGGGTAGACCCGGCGCTCGGCTAAACGCCGCTCGAGGTGCACTTCCATATTGCCAGTACCCTTAAATTCCTCATAAATTAAGTCATCCATACGACTACCTGTTTCTATTAGGGCGGTAGCGATGATGGTTAAAGAGCCACCTTCTTCAATATTGCGGGCGGCACCGAAAAAGCGCTTGGGGCGTTGCAAGGCATTCGCATCAACACCACCTGAGAGCACCTTACCAGAGGAAGGCACTACGGTGTTATAGGCGCGCGCTAAACGGGTAATCGAATCCAGCAAGATGATGACATCTTTGCCCATTTCGACTAAACGTTTAGCTTTTTCAATTACCATTTCAGCAACTTGTACGTGCCGTACTGCTGGCTCATCAAAGGTGGAGGCAACTACTTCGCCACGTACTGAGCGCTGCATTTCAGTAACCTCTTCAGGGCGCTCATCTACCAACAGCACAATTAAAATAGCATCTGGGAAATTGGTTGAAATGGCATGCGCAATATGTTGCATCATCACCGTCTTACCAGACTTCGGTGACGACACGATAAGACCGCGCTGACCAAAGCCAATTGGCGAAATCATGTCGATGATGCGGCCGGTTAAATTTTCTTCCGCTTTAATATCACGCTCTAAATGAATAGTGCGATTCGGGTGTAGGGGGGTTAGGTTTTCAAACATGATGCGGTTTTTAAGCGCCTCTGGGGGAAGACCATTAATTTTGTCAACCTTCACTAAAGCAAAGTAACGCTCGCCATCTTTCGGCGTCCGTACTTCGCCCTCAATGCCATCGCCAGTGTGTAAATTAAAGCGGCGAATTTGCGCTGGCGATATATAAATATCATCTGGCGAGGCCATGTATGACGATTCGGGTGAGCGTAAGAAACCAAAACCATCAGGTAAAACTTCAAGAACGCCATCACCAAAAACAGATTCGCCCGTTTTGGCGCGTTTTTTAAGAATCGCAAACATTAGCTCTTGTTTGCGCATCCGTTGGGTATTTTCAATTTCAAGGCTAGCTGCCATTTCAAGCAGAGCGGAAACGTGGAGGACTTTAAGTTCAGTAAGTTGCATAGATTTTCGGTGGGTAAATCAGAGTAATTAAGAGGAAATCAGGAAAACGAGATTTAGGGAGGGGGAGAGCTTAAAAAGAAACTATGGGGGGAGAGGGGAACTAAGGGGGGGGTGGCTGTATTGAAAACAGCGCTATTGAGGGTGAATACTACACTAAAAAAGGCAAATAATAGAAAAAAAAAGGTATTTCATCAGCTCAGCCCTGATTAGATCAATGAGTGAGCTAATGAAAGTCTAGACTTTATATATGACTATCGATAAACGCGGTCATTTGCGATTTTGCCAATGCGCCGACTTTTTGAGCGGCTACAGCCCCGTTTTTAAACAGAATTAAGGTGGGAATGCCACGAATATTAAATTGTGCTGGAACCCCTTGATTTTCATCAACATTCATCTTGGCAATTTGCAATTTATCGCCATATTCTTGGGAAAGTTCTTCTAAAATAGGGCCAATCATTTTGCAGGGCCCGCACCATTCTGCCCAAAAATCGAGCAGTACAGGTTTATCCGATTTCAGCACATCTTGTTCGAAAGATGCGTCACTAACATGTTTAATGCCGGCACTCATGAAAATTCCTTCAATAGATAGATGGGTAGCGTTAAAAGCTTATATTAGCATTTAATGAACCCACCCTTTCCCCACTTAATAATGCCCACGTTTAGCAACGCTGCGACCATTCATGCGTGGCAGGTAGCTCCGAACGGCACTGCTTTAGAGACTTTGGCAAAAGGGATTTGGCAGTGCGCAGTACAAACGGGTCAACGCCCTTTGGTTGTACTCAGTACGGCAGGGCCAGTAATTGGCTTGCGAGCTGGTCTTGAGCGGTATCGCCCTCAAGACTTAAGTGCAAGTGTTCAACCTGGAATTGCCTTCTTGCCTCAAGTAATGAGTAGTAACGATTGGTTAGAGGCTGCACCCAAAATTTGGTCTTTACCGCCAGCGCAAAATGCTTTGACCCGTTGGTTGGCGGTGTATGCAACTCTTAAGAAACACCCACAATTACAAGCTTGGTTTACCGCAGACAGCGAAGCGGGTACTTGGGGTTTAGCCCAAGCCATTATTGAGGCTTGCGACACCTTATCAGCAGCTGCCTTGCCCGAGTTACAAAAAGCCCTCGATTTATCAACGCAAAATTCTGCCACTTGGTTGGCCACCCTAGAACCTATTTTAGAAAAAGCTTTAGCTGCAGCATACCCAGTTTTAGCCCGGCAAGTGGTTGATAAAGAGGCGCAGGTCTTACTGAATTTTTGGCGTTATTTAAGTGGCGTAGGCGATCCCATATTTCGGCGGCATTTTGCCATGGCAGCGCATTTACAAGCAGCAAAAGAGTTGAGAAGCGCAGGGCAAGGAGTCTATGCACGGCCGCTGATTTGGGTGCAAACCGCCGATGCTAAACCCATTGAACAAGATATAGTGCAAGCGTTTTTAAATGATTATGCGCAGCATGCAGTAGTTGTGCAAATTGAAATGGCTTGGCAAACCGTAGCCCTATGGCCCGAGGCGCTTGCTGCGATATCCGCAGAGCGGCTTGAGCAAAACCATGAAGCCCAAACTGCCGAACACATTGCACACAATTTAGCTCATGCGCCAATGAAAAATTGGCGATTAATATCTGCGCGCAGTTTTGAAGAGCTGGCATGGGCTGCAGCCCGCAGTATTGAAGAGCAAGTGATGGCTGGCAAAACCAAGATTGCTTTGGTCGCCCAAGATCGTTTAGCAGCTCGTCGCGCGCGCGCTTTATTGGCGCGCCTTGGGCCCGCGCTGAATATTCTCGATGAAACGGGCTGGAAACTATCTACTACCCGCGCTGCTGCAGCTTTAAATAGTTGGTTGGTTTTATTGCGGGCGCCCGAGCAAGGGCCAAGTGCGTTAGATCTTTTAGAGTTTTTAAAAAATCCATTTTTAAATTTGCCGCATTGCTTAGGGCAATCTCCAGAGAATTGTGCTGGCTTAGTAGCCGAGCTAGAAGACCTTTTCATTGCGCGACAAGCGCAAGCGGGATGGGAAACATTTTATTTGGCAATTGAAGGGGTCTCGGCATATTCGTCAACCACGGCACCAAACCCACTGTTGCTGCAATTAGTGCAATGTATTCGTGGGCGCTTAAATACTTGGCAGAAATTAAAGTTAAGTTGTGCAACTGCGTACGAAGCGCTGATTGCAGATTTAGAAATATTTGGAATGGCTCAAGGTTTAGAGCAAGATTCTGCTGGTCAACAATTATTAAATGTTATACATGGCTTTGATTTGGGCTCAAGTGATTATAAAAATCAAAAAATGCGCTTGGGCGAATGGTTGAGTTTATTAAAAACGGTAATTGAAGAAGCTGCTTATGAAGAGTCTGGAAGGGAAGCAGCTGCGAGCTTGAGCATTTTGCCCTTAAGCTCGACTCGTCTACGCCAATTCGATGCCGTAGTGGTAATAGGCTGCGATGAGCAGCAGCTACCTGCTTATGCAGATCCCCCTTTATTTTTTTCAGAGGCACTAAATTATTTTCTGAAGAGCTCAACAATTACTGCGCAATACATTCAACAGGCTAAAGATTTGTCGCAATTATTAATGAGTTGCCCGCAGGTGGATTTACTGTGGCAAAGCAAAACGAATCAAGCAGAACCATTGGGACCTTCACCCTGGATTCAGCGTTTACAGCTGGACTTTCCGCTTTGGCAAGTAAAGCCAGCAAGGGTTAATCTTCGTGCTGGTAAAGCCCAGCCTTTACAAATGGCCAGCGCGCGTTTAAGCCCCGACTTGCCGATGCCCTTATCAATGAGTCCCAGCGCTTATCGGGCTTTACGCGACTGCCCTTACCGATATTATGTGCGCAGTTTATTAAACCTCAGAAAGCTACGCGACTTCGAAGAGGGTTTTGATGCTTCTTTAGCAGGACAAACTGTGCATAAGGTATTGCGGCAATTTTATGACGCACTTAAAAGTGCTGAAATACAAACACATCTGGATCTTGTGAAGAATCTGGTAGTACGACGCCAATGGATGCTACAAAATTTATCGCAAATTTCTGAGCAGGTTTTTAAGCGTTTAATTGATGGTGATGCCAGAGTCTTAGGGGTCTTACGCGATTGGCAAAAACAAATCCCCAGTTTTGTTGATTGGCAATTAGCACGTGAGGCAAATGGTTGGCAATTCATGAATGCCGAGACTCCCGTAGGGTTTGATTTAATGTTTCAAGATAGCAATGGGATTGAGCGAGCCATGCGCATTGAAGGACGCGCTGACCGGTTTGATACCAATATCCATAACCAAAGTGCCGAGGTGATTGACTATAAGCATCAGCGTCTGGATAAAATTATTTCGCGTGCTGAAAGCATTTTAGAAGATCCCCAGTTATTAATTTATGCGCGCGGCGCCAATGAAGGTCGGCTTTTTCCAGCGCATCAAGTAAACCTGGCTGCATGGGTTGCCTTAAGACCGACTATTAAAGCTGGACAAGAAGAGGTAGAACGCGCGTTAACACTTGAGCAAATGCCTGAACTCATGAGCGAGTTTAATGAGCAACTCACTGAAGATCTGACTCAGTTATGGTCGGGCGCAACGCTGACAGCTTTTGCCCCTGACGGGGTATGCTTGTATTGCGAGGCACGCGGCATCTGTCGCAAGGGGGTATGGTGAGTGATTTAAACGCCGCTTCGCCAATCCAATTTGATGTTGCGCTTGCATGCGATCCGCAACGCAGTGTAGTGGTTTCGGCCTGCGCTGGTAGCGGGAAGACGTGGTTATTAGTAGCCCGCATGGTACGTTTACTGCTGGCAGGTACTAAACCACAAGAAATTTTAGCCTTAACTTTTACACGTAAAGCCGCACAAGAAATGCGCGCTCGCCTGTATGGTTTGCTTGCACAATTTGCCCGAGCTAGCGATACGCAATTACTTGATGAGCTAACTAAGCGGGGTTTAAGTGCAGCACAGGCTACTGCTGCATTGCCAGAAGCAAGGGCTTTATACGCCAAGGTTTTAGCTAGTCCGCAAGGGATTGTGATTGATACTTTTCATGGCTGGTTTGGGAGGTTATTGGGTGCCGCACCAATTTCTACAGGAATTCAGCCGGGCTTTAGTTTGCGTGAAGATAGCAAGCGTTTGCAGGCAGAGTGTCTCGACGATTGGTGGGGGGATTTACCCGTCACTTTAAAAAATCATTATGACGTACTCTTGGCACATTTAGGTGCACACGAGACTCAGCAATTTTTACTTGGGCACTACAGCCTCTTTAAACAAAGAGGTGCATGGGCTTTCTATGCCGAAGCATGTGCGCAAAAAGGTATTACACCATTGCAGCAGTTAGAACAAGATTTACCGCTGGTAAAAAAACCTAACCCACTTTTAGCCTTGTGGAATGCACCTAATATCAAAGCAGATTTAGATTTACTGCTGCACTATTTCAGCAATAGCAATGCCACAGAGCGCGAATATGTCGCCGCTGTACAGGCGGCAATTAATTGCAAGTCTCGGGATGGTGATGTAATGGAAATTATTTCATCATGGCAGAATATTTTTCTTAATCTTAATGGGGGCTATCGCCAAGCAAACAATAAAGTCGCAGGCGAGCTGAGTAAATTTCTCAAGCGAGAAAAACTTCCAGAGGCTAAGCATGTTGCATTTAAACAATCTTGGGGTGAAGCGCTAGTTGCATATATTGAATGGCAAAAAGATCAAGTTGCGTATGCGTTAAATCAAGCCTGGTTTGCAATGAGTGCAGCAATGATGGAGCATCTAAAACAAAGTAAAGAAGCATTGCGTGTGCGTGACTTTGATGATTTGGAAATTGACGTTAGTCGGCTCATGAACCACACAGTTAATGCGGCTTATTTACAAGCCCGTTTAGACGCTAAATATAAACATATTTTAGTCGACGAGTTCCAGGATACGAATCCCTTGCAATGGCAAATCTTGCGCTCGTGGCTTGATGGATATGGCAATGATGAATCGAAGCCTAGCGTTTTTATTGTTGGCGATCCGAAGCAATCGATCTATCGGTTTCGCCGCGCTGATCCTAGATTATTTCAGGAGGCTGAAAATTTTCTGCAGCAAGAATTAAAGGCGGTGACCTTAAAGCAAAATACTACTCGCCGCAATGCCATGAAAGTAAATAAGGCTGTTAATGCTATTTTTATGCGTGATCAGTTGCCCGAGGGCTATCCATTTGTTAGTCAAACTACGACTTGGAATACGCCACCTATTCAATTAGATGATGCCAGTAAGCCAAATGAAGCTATTTTAAAGATGCCATATTCACTACATGGTGAGGCAGTATTGTTGCCCTTAATTCCGCTGGATGTTAATGAGACTTCCCCGCGGAAGGGTAGCGCTTTTGAAGCGGCAATTGTCGATGTTCGGCAAACTGCTGATGTTCTGCAGCGTTATACCGAAGGGAAGAGAATTGCTGAACTTATTCATCATGTGCTGCAAACCCGAATGGTTTTGGACACAGATAGTGTTGAGCCCATTTGGCGAAAACCGCAACCTAGCGATTTTTTAATCCTCGTAAAACGGCGTAAATATATCCCGCAATTTGAACTTGCGCTGCGTGAAGCGGGCCTTGCTTTTGAAAGCTCTCGCCTTGGGGGTTTGCTGAATACCCTTGAGGTAGATGATTTAATCGCCTTACTGACCATTTTGGTCACGCCTCGGCATGATTTACCCCTAGCCCAAGTATTACGAAGCCCACTTTTTAGCTTTAGTGAAGAGCAAATGCAAATTTTAGCTAGTGCGATGGCCACGCAAACTTATCGCTCCTGGTGGGATGCCTTACAACATTCAGCAGATCATGAGATTCAGCAGGCTGCGCGTTATTTAGAGCATTGGCGAATATTGGGTGAGCGCTTGCCAGTGCATGATTTATTGGATTGTATTTTTCATGAGCGCGATTTGCGGATGCGATACGCGCAGGCATCAAAAACAATTGACCGCCCGCAAGTACTTGCTAATTTAGATGCATTTATGCATGTTGCACTAAATCTAGACGGCGGTCGTTATCCAAGCTTAAGTCACTTTATTGCCGAAATAAATTTGCAACGACGCGGAGATGACGATGAAACTCCCGATGAGGGGGAGGTTGACTTTAACCTTGGAGATACCGATGCGCTAAATGATATGTTGGAAGAGGAGCACCAGCAACGCGTGCGCTTAATGACGATTCACGGCGCCAAAGGTCTAGAGGCCCCGTTCGTAATGGTGCTCGATGCAAACCATACTGCAGGCACCCACGAGCACCGCGGGGTATTGCTTGATTGGCCTTCAAATCAAACTAGTCCAAGTCATTTATCGATGTACACCTTAGATACTTTAACTAGTCCCCGCAGGGAAATTCGTGATAAAGAATTGGTGATTGCTAAAAATGAAAATTGGAACTTACTCTATGTGGCAATGACTCGCGCTAAACAGGGTTTATGGATTAGTGGGGTGGCTCATTCCAAAGGCAATGACATAGGTGTTGATGAAAAATCGTGGTACAGCAGGGCGCTTCAAGGTAATTTACCTTTGCTTGAAGAGACTTTATTAGCGCCAGTAAGAGTAGCTATAGGTAGAAACGAAAAAAAGATCCCGCAAGATAAAAATCAGGCCGAGGCAGCATTTTCAATCGATGATTTTCAAATCAAGTGGGAGGCGGCAAAAGCTCACCATCAGCAGTTAATTGGCAAGATTGAAGACGGCATAGTTTTAGATGCTTTTGCTTCTGCAGCAGAAGAGGCTGAATTCAATCCGGATATTTTGGAGCAAGGTAAGCATTTTCACCGGCTAATGGATTCCTTTTCCATGCAAACCGGTGTTACACCCGCTAATTTGCCCGATGTGCAAGAGCTTGCTGTTTGGTTCAATATTGATATTGAGCTTGCAGCTCGTGCGCTCGAGCGCGCCCGAACCGTATTAAATGTACCGGCACTTAAGACTTACCTCACGTCTGGTGAGTGGATTGCCGCATGGAATGAACTGGATCTTGTGAGTACTAGCGGTAAAAATTTTCGCCTGGACCGCTTAGTAGAATTTTCCGATCGCTTAGTCATACTGGATTTTAAGCTGACGATTCCTTTAGCCGGTGATGCTAAAACACAGGCCAGAGCAGATCAGTATCGCGCACAGTTGAATAATTATGCGCAAGAGCTCACGCGAATTCGGCCAGACAAAGTGGTTGAAGCTTATTTAATCTCAGCATTAGGGGAAATGGAGCAGATTATTTAATTACTGTTTTGGGTGTTTGAAAAATCGACTTTTGCGAAATTACTGATCCTAGTCCAGCGTAGTTTGGCCCACCTAGGCGTGCGACTGGACGTAGTTGAGCACTATCAATTTTATAATTCTGAATTAAATCTGGGCGAATATGAAAAACCACGATTTCCCCGACAATAAATTCAGAGCCGGTATCACCATAGGATGTCGCAGAGTGAAAACGGCACTCCATGCTTGCGGGCACGTTTGTCAGACGAGGAACCTTCACTTTTTCTGAGGATATGGTTGTTAGCCCTAGTAATTCAGCTTCACTGCATTCCGGCGGATGCTCTACAGCACTTTCATGAATCATGCTTATCATGGTTTCATCAGCGATATTGACCACAAACTCACCGTGCTCGTATATATTTCGCGCTGTATCCTTCATTTTTCCATCTTTACGGCCAACGTTAATGCCAATCATCGGCGGCTTGTTTGAAACAAAAGTAAAGCAACTATAGGGAGCAAGATTAATAATTCGCTTTTCACCGGAAAGAGGGCCTAAAGTGGTAACCCAAGCAATTGGGCGCGGTACAACAATGCCAGCCAGCAATTTATAGGCCTGTTCGGGGTTTATATCGCATGAGTGAATATGTTGCATCGGAGAAATCATAATCTTGCTGGCCTATAAGCTATTATTTGAGATAAATTTGGAATAAATAAGCCGCGAAATAAGGCTTACTTAGGGAAATTCTATTCTAAACTGATGATGCAGATATAAGAATTGATAAAAAGCATATACTTTTACATTCACTATTAAAATTACATGATGACACCTCTAAAAAAATATATTTTGCAATTTAGCTTACTAATTGCGACGGCCTTATTTCATTCCCTTGCTTTTGCCGTGTGGCCAGATAAGCCGGTAAAAATTATTGTTCCTTATCCACCCGGAGGCAATGTTGATGTTGCCGCCCGCATCATAGCTCCAGAATTAACGACCGTTTTTGGGCAACCTTTTGTCGTGGAGAATAAAGCTGGGGCAGGAGGCATGATTGCTGGGGAATTCGTTGCTCGTTCAGCACCTGATGGCTACACGCTATTTATGGCGGCTAATGGCCCCTTACTCTTTAGCCCAATTATTTTTGGTAAAGATGTATATAAATGGAATAAAGACTTTGCGCCTATCAGTTCAGTTTCCTATACGCCCTTAATTCTGCAAGTTAAGCCATCATTGCCGGTTAAAACGCTAGGCGAATTTATAGCCCTCGCCAAGAAAGAGCCCAATAAATTAAATATGGCCTCACCGGGTGCAGGCACCACTAATCATTTGGCTAGCGAGCTACTACAGTCTCTTACTGGCGCGCAATGGAATACCGTGCACTACAAGGGCAATGCTCCGGCTACGGCCGATCTGTTAGGCGGACAAGTTGATTTTAATTTTGATCAAATTTCAGTTGCATTGCCATTCATCAAGGAAGGCAAAGTTAGGGGTTTAGCGGTGACATCGCCTAAGCGAATTACGTCAATTCCTGATGTGCCTACTTTTGCCGAAGCGGGAGTACCGAGCATGGTAGCGGTAACTTTTACTGGCTTGCTTGCGCCTAAGGGAACGCCAAATGAAGTTTTAGAGCGCTTAAGTGAGGCTTTGCAAAAAATATTGCAACAAGCAGTTATTAAAGAAAAGTTTGAAAAATTAGGCGCAGAGGCGCGTGGCAGTTCACCTAAGGCATTTACTGCCTATTTAACTGAAGAGGACACTAGGTGGACGCCTATTATTAAGAGTGCGCGCATTAAAGCTGATTAATTGCTTTTCACTCGGCAGCCAATTTAAGAAAAAATGAGTATGAAACGTAAAAGTATTTATGCGGAAGGTTTTAGTCATAAAAATCCAATACCTGCAGCGTGCCAAGTTGGCAATATGTTGTATTCAGGAAGCATTCAAGGAACCGATGCGTTGACAGGCGCCTATGGTAAAACTATTGATGATCAATGCCGTTTGATGTTCGCCCATGTCGAGCGGATTATTAAAGCTAGTGGTGCATCAATGGAAAATATTATTAAAATGACGGTTTGGATGAAAGATCGTGCGCAGCGAGCACCCCTAAATCAAGTTTGGCTCGAAATCTTTCCTGATCCAGCCTCACGGCCAGCTAGACACACAATGCAGGCTCCATTAGATGGAGAAAAATTAATTGAGTGCGATTTTATTGCAGTGCTAGACCTGTAACTAGATGAAGAATTATCACCCCTTTAACCCGCAGCCGACCGCGCCATCCAAACCCCCGCCTCCCTTCAGTTGCGATAGTCAGTTTCATGTGTTTGGTCCCCAAGATAGGTATCCAATTCGTGTTGGTGCAGCTTATGAGATGCCAACAGCAACTATCGAAAAGGCTCTCGAGTTACATCGAATTTTGGGTATTGAGAGAGGGGTCATCGTACAGGCTACGACTTATGGTGTAGATCATCAGGTTGTACTGGATGGCTTAGCTTATGCGGGCGCTAACTATCGTGGCTGCGCTAACGCAATTGTTTTACTCGAAGGTAGTGATGCTTACATAGAACAACTTCATTCTGCTGGTGTGAGGGGAGCCCGATTTACAAGACAGGGCTTAGGCATAACGATGAGCAATGCAGATTTTGATCGGGCTATAGGTAGGGTGCGAGAGTTAGGTTGGTATGTCAAATTTCAACCTGAAACTGCCGGCATCTTAGAGCAAGTTGGCTTATTCACTAATTTAGATATGCCAGTTGTTATTGATCATATGGGTCGAAGTGATGTTAGCTTGGGCAGCGCCGACCCATCGTTAAAAAAATTATTAGATTTATTAAAGCAAGGTAATTTTTGGGTAATGTTGTCATTAACAGAAAAACTTTCTAAATCTGGATTGCCCTGGGATGATGTCTTGCCATTGGCTCATCAATTGATTGAATCCGCCCCTAATCGTATGATTTGGGGGAGCGATTGGCCTCATCCATTATCAGTAAGTCCGCCACCAGATGAAGCGCTCTTAATAAATCAACTTTATAAATACGCACAGAATGATGATGCACTTATTCAGCAAATTCTGGTGGATAACCCGGCTACATTATTTGGTTTTAAATAAACAGCTATTTTTAGAAATGGGTATCAGTTGAAGACTGTCATTGGCGCACTATTAAATTTTCAAGGAGTTTGGGATCGGTACGCTCCAATAATGAATCAAGAGCCACATAACAAGCCGCCTCTATACCCAGTCTTATATATCAAGCCTGTTAATACCTGGAGAAAATCGGGTGAGCCAATTATGCTGCCGGCAGGGATTCAGGAAATCGAAATTGGAGCAACGCTGGGCATTGTGATTGGGAAAACAGCAGTGCAAATTGAGGAGGCTGCTGCATTCTCATATATTCAGGGTTACTTAATAGCTAACGACGTAACTATTGCCCACGAGAAAATCTTGCGACCACCTATTAAACAGAAATGTCGCGATAGCTTTTGCCCAATGAGTGAGATGATTATTGCTTCTGATATTAAAAATCCAAATAATTTTAATATTAGCGTTTACATAAATGACGAACTTAAGTTACAAAATTCTACTAAAAATTTAGTCCGCCCAATTGCTAAACTGCTTGCTGATATTACAAAATTTATGACTTTAAATGAAGGGGATGTTGTTTTGGTAGGTACCCCGGAAAATTTACCTCTTGCACGAGCTGGCGATAAAGTTTCCATTGACATTAGTTGTGAAGGTAAGAGCATTGGGCATCTGGTTAATTTTGTTAAGCAGGAGCTTGTCTCATGAAACATGCGCGCGTAGCTTATGGTGGTGCACTTCATCAGGCAATGATGCTAGCCGATGGAATGCTAAAACTGGAAGATGGTAGGGTGCTAGCTGAAGACCAGGTGGTATGGTTGCCGCCACTGCAACCTCAAACTATTTTTGCCTTGGCATTAAATTATGCTGATCATGCCAAAGAGTTAGCTGAAAAATCTTCAAAAGAAACTGGTAGCTTTCTCAAGGCCCCAGTTATTGAGCCAGTGATATTTTTGAAGGGCCCAAATACGCTTATTGGCCATCAAGGCTTTACTAAGCGGCCTGAAGGCGCAGAATTTATGCACTATGAGTGTGAGTTGGGTGTAGTAATTGGTAAAGCAGGCAAACGAATTGCCCGGGCAAACGCGATGGATTATGTAGCTGGATATACTGTTGTGAATGACTATGCAATTCGTAATTTTTTAGAAGGTTACTATCGCCCCAATTTACGGGTTAAAAGTCGTGATACGTGTACTCCAATTGGCCCCTGGCTGGTAGACAGGGATGACATAGCCGACCCCATGAATTTAGTTTTAACTACTCATGTCAACGGGGTATTGACTCAAGAAGGCAATACCAAAGATATGATTCATGATATTAGCGCTTTGATTGAATATATTAGTGATTTCATGTCCTTAAATCCTGGTGATGTGATTATGACCGGCACTCCAAAAGGCTCTGTCGATGTATTTCCGGGAGACCAGATAATCTGCGAAGTTGAGGGTATTGGTAAATTAGTCAATACCATCGTTGCCGATTGGCAAGTTACAACTTAGGGCAAAAATGTTATCACCAGAAATCATTACTGAGCTTGCGCACGAGTTATATACTGCAAGAAAAAAGCGGCAACAAGTTCGCCAGTTTTCTGGCCGTTTTCCGGTAATGACGATTGAAGACGGCTATGCGATACAAAGAGCGTGGGTCAAGCTCGAGCAAGCTGATGGGCGGGTAATTAAAGGCCGCAAAATTGGTTTAACTTCACGGGCTATGCAGCAGGCTAGTCAAATTACTGAGCCTGATTTTGCCCCTTTAATGGACGATATGTTTTTTAAGGCAGGCATTGATATTGCTATCGATCAATTTATTGCCCCCCGTATTGAGGTCGAATTGGCTTTTGAGTTAGGCAAGCCTTTACGTGGCCCCAATGTTACGACTGAGGATGTTTTGGAGGCCACGAAATATGTCATCCCTGCACTTGAAATTATTGATGCACGCATTGAGCAATTTGATCGAGACACCAAAGTGATGCGCAAAGTATTTGATACGATTTCTGACTTTGCTGCTAATGCTGGCATTATTCTCGGAGATCAGCGGGTGAAGCCTGACGCGCTTGACCTTCGTTGGGTAGGCGCTATTTTGTCGAAAAATGGTGTGGTAGAGGAAACCGGCCTTGCTGCTGGTGTGCTGAATCATCCTGCTACTGGCGTAGCTTGGTTGGCCAATAAGATTGCTCCTTACAAGGAACAATTAAATAACGGCGATATTGTTTTGGCTGGCTCATTTACCCGCCCGATTACTGCTGTAGCTGGCGATGAAATTGCTGCAGACTATGGCCCATTGGGGGCAATTCATTTCCGCTTTATTTGAAGGTTTCATTTCAAATACCAATTGGCGTTGCCCTCACATCACTCTGGGCCCTAGCCAGCTAAATTAGCCCCACAGACGAGAGCAGGACTATTAAGCTAATACCTAGTAAGGCGAATAACCAAGTGGGGAAATTGTAGAATAGATAATCAAGGATCATGTCAAACCCGTTCAATTACCAATGCTATTCCTTGTCCAACACCAATACACATAGTACAAAGGGCATAACGCAGCTTTTTTTCTTCTAATTCAACTAGAGCAGTGGTAATTAAGCGCGCGCCACTCATTCCTAAAGGATGACCTAGGGCAATAGCGCCCCCATTCGGATTAACGCGTGCATCATCATCGGCAACGCCCAGTTCCCGAAGTACCGCAAGACCTTGTGCAGCAAAAGCCTCGTTTAGTTCGATCACGTCGATTTGATCAATCGTTAGCCCTAAGCGCTTAAGTAATTTTTTTGTAGCGGGGGCGGGGCCAATACCCATAATGCGTGGCTCGACTCCAGCAGTAGCCATGCCAAGAATTTTGGCTCTAGCTTTGAGGCCATGTTTTTTAAGCGCCTCTTCTCCTGCAAGTAGAAGGGCGCAGGCCCCATCATTAACACCTGATGCATTTCCTGCGGTAACTGTGCCATCAGGGCGAACGATAGGCTTCAGTTTGCCAAGCGCTTCTAATGTTGTAGCGCGGGGATGTTCATCGGCAGAAACAACAATGGGGTCACCTTTTTTCTGTGGAATGACAACCGGAGTAATTTCTTTTGCAAGGCGTCCACTTGCTTGTGACGCCGCTGCTTTATTTTGACTGCGCAGTGCCATCTGATCTTGATCAGCCCGATTAATATTAAAGTCTACCGCTACATTTTCTGCGGTCTCGGGCATTGAATCAACACCATAAGCTTGTTTCATGAGGGGATTAATGAATCTCCAGCCAATCGTCGTATCTTGAATGGAGTTCGTTCTTGAAAAAGCTGACTCTGCTTTGGGCATCACAAAAGGTGCTCTGCTCATACTTTCTACACCGCCAGCAATCATGAGCTCAGCTTCGCCAGCCGCAATGGCTCTTGCCGCAGTACCGACCGCATCCATCCCAGAGCCACAAAGGCGATTAATCGTCGCGCCAGGTATGCTGGTTGATAAGCCAGCAAGTAAAGAGCTCATTCTGGCCACGTTGCGATTATCTTCGCCTGCTTGATTGGCGCAACCATAAATCACATCTTCTACCTCATTCCATAATACTGACGGATTGCGCTCCATTAAGGCCTTGATAGGAATTGCCCCCAGATCATCTGGCCGCACGCCTGATAAAGAGCCGCCATAACGACCAATCGGCGTTCTGATTGCATCGCAGATATAAACGGGCAGCGTATTTTTTGAGTTCATTAGCTTATATTATTTTTTTCTTTTTAAGATCTTGTACTGCTTTTTCGGAGTACCCCAAAATATTAACTAGCACCGCGTGATTTGAATCGCCTAATTTTGGGGGCGGGCGAAGATATTGTGGAGGAGTACCTTGTAGCCTAAGTGGGCTGGCAATAGTTGCAACTGTTGCCCCATCGGGATAGGCGGTATCAATCTTCATTTTTCGATAAATTACCTGCGGGTCTTGAAATACTTGTTGATAATTATTGATCTGCCCACAGGGCACATCAAATTGTTCTAACACTGAAATCCATGCTGCTGCTTTTTTCTTGAGCATGGTTTTCGCTAGTTCTGGCACAAGTTCAGAGCGTCCAGTAATTCTGCCAGTTACTTTACTCCAGCGTTTATCTTGGGCTAGGTCGGGCCGCTTAATGGCTTCGCAATAGCGCTGCCACTGGGTATCATTACCTACGGCGACCACAATTTCACCGTCTTTGACAGCAAAAACTTGATAGGGAACAAGGCTTGCATGGGCATTGCCATAACGAAAAGGAATTGTCCCATCGGCAAAAAATCCGGTTACTTGATTGCCGCCAAGGGCAATAATGCCATCGAGTAGCGCCATATCGATATATTGACCTTGGCCGGTTTCATTGCGGCTATTGAGGGCTGCCAGAATGGCAATTGAACTGTACATGCCAGTAATCACATCAGCAATAGCAATGCCTAATTTTTGTGGGCCACCACCTGGTAAAGCGTCAGCCTCCCCAGTAATACTCATCATTCCACCAATGGCTTGAAAGACAAAGTCATAACCTGGTTTATGCGCATTGGGTCCATCTTGACCATAACCGGTAATAGAGCAATAGACTAAACGGGGATTTATTTTCTTCAGGCTCTGATAGTCCAGGCCGTAACGTTTCAGGTCGCCAAGCTTATAGTTTTCTATCAAGACATCACTAACTTTAACTAATTCTTTTATTATTTCCTGACCCTTTGCGGATGATATATCGAGGGTAAGGGATTTTTTACCGCGATTAGCAGCAGCGAAATAACTAGAAATGCGCTGCTCATGAATGGTTTCTGTCGGATTGATCCAAGGCGGCCCCCAGCTACGGGTGTCATCACCGCATCCTGGCCGCTCAACTTTAATGACTTCTGCTCCAAGGTCGGCTAAATTTTGGGTACACCAAGGACCAGCGAGGATGCGCGATAAATCAAGTACGCGGATATGCGCTAAGGCACCAATAGTTGGCTTAGCACGGGCTTTTTTTAACATGGATTACTCAATTTTAATATTGCTATCGGTGATTACCTTGGCCCATTTATTCATTTCATCTTCAACATACTTTGCATACTGAGCTTGGTTCATGCTGCCTGCATCTGCGCCTTGTTCAGCAAATTGATTTTTTACTTGGGCGCTTTGCAGAGCAGCTAAGACATCGCTGGAGATTTTACTTAAAAGATCGGGAGCCATTTTAGGCGGCGCATACATGCCAAACCAAGCCGTTGCTTCAAAGCCTTTCAAACCCGCTTCACTGATGGTAGGTACATCTGGTAACGCAGCAGCGCGGGTGAGGGAGGTAACACCAAGTGCCCGTAACTTGCCCGATTTGATGTGTTGCAATACGCCAGGTACAGAATCAAACATCACTGAAATTTGATTGCCTAAAAGATCGTTTAGGGCAGGTGCAGCGCCCTTATATGGCACATGAACCATATTGATGCCCGCCATCGCGTTAAATAACTCACCAGAGAGATGATTCGCCCCGCCTGTTCCTGCAGAGCCAAACATAACCTTGCCAGGGTTCGCTTTAGCATAGGTAATTAATTCTTTGACTGTTTTTGCTGGAAATGCGGGATTGACAACCAACACATTAGGTACGTTTGCCACCAAGGCAACTGGCGTAAAGTCGGTGCGGGTGTTGTACTTCAGGTTTTTATATAAATTCGGATTAATGACATGATGTGTAGCTGTCACCATGAGGGTGTAGCCATCCGGCGGCATCTTCACCAGTTGCTCGGAAAATACTGTACCGCTTGCACCCGCTCTATTTTCAACTACGACAGATTGCGACCATTTTTTGGTTAATTCATTGGCTAGAATACGAGCGAGGATATCCGTTGTGCCGCCGGGTGGAAATGGGACAACAATTTTAACTGGGCCATTGGGAAAATTTTGCGCTAAAGCGCTAGCTCCGACAATTGCGAAACTGAAACCTAATAAAAGATTGCGTACGAATGTATTTAGTTTGCTCAATTGCCTAACTCCTTATTGTTAACCTAATATGCGTCATTTCACCACTTCATTACGACGCGAGGGGAAATTCAACTAAGGCTTCGCCAACGGCAATTATTTCATTTCGTTGATTGTTCACCGCGATGTCTAATGATACCCACTGACCTTTTTGTGTGGTTTTGACTGCAGTGATGACGGCACTAGGGGTAATTGTGTCGCCTGGTTTCACTGGTGACTTCCAACGGGTTTCTAAGCGCCGGTGCACTCCGCCTTGGGGATAAACCCAGTCGGTGATCATTTTGGAGATGACCCCAAAATTATTCATGCCATGCATGATGATGCCGTCAAATTTGGTTTTACCAAACTGTGTTTGCATGTAATTATCATCAAGATGTAAGGGATTAAAATCGAGCGAAGCTTCACAAAATTCACGTATCGATTCTCTTGTAGGGTAGAACGGCGTGCCCTGAATTTTGTCTCCAATATGACATTTTTCTAATGCATGACTCATTAACTTGATCTCATTATTTTTTATTGTGGACGAATGGTCCAACCACGCCCCGAGCAGATTACTTCATTATTTTGATTAAAAAAGACATTGTCATGAATGACGAACAAACGCTCCTTTTTTATAAATTTATCCAGTGCTCTTGCTTCAAGGCGGATAACATCATTTGGTCGCGCTGGAATGTTATAACTCCACGATTGACCGGCGTTAATGGTTCCCGGGCTTCTCATCCAATCGTCGGCTGGGGTACAAGAAAACATTAAAAGAATATGAATTGCAGGCGGGGCGATGATGCCTTTGTAAGGAGTGGTTTTTGCATAGGCTTCATCAAAGTAGAGTGGGTGAGTATCGCCAATGACTTTGCAATATTTTTGGATTGCTTCAAGCGTAAGGGTGTAAGGAATTGTTTTTCTAGCTTCGCCCGGAATAATGTCATCCCAGCTCTTGCGAATTTTTTCATCCTTCCAGAAATCTGTTTCAAAATTACTATTTGACATTGCTCTTTTCAATTGTATTTAAATAGAATATGACGACTGCTAAGCAGGCTATAGCAATCGAATCATGGTTATGCTAGGGTGTTTAAATTAGCCTGTCAAGGGATCAACATTTAGTGAACTATTTTCTATGGGATGCGCTGAAAAAAATCTTTCCCTATTATTCTCAATAGTTTAGGAATATTCTGCCGAATTACTAAAAACCTAGTACTTACCCGCTTTTTTCTGGGAATTACCTATGATATGGTTAAACAAAATAGACATAGGAGACTGTATGACAAGTAGATTATTAAATAGCTGCTCTTGGTGCCGTACAACTATATTGTTGGTTTTAGCTTGCGGCATAAGCGGTATGGTAGCGATGAATTCCGCATTTGCTCAGCCATATCCTAATCGGCAAGTTACTTTAATTGCGCCTTATGCTGCTGGTGGCGATAGTGATTTTTCTGGACGCAATTTAGCTGCCGTTGCGACCAAATTAATGGGTCAACCTTTAATCGTACAAAACGTGGTGGGGGCTTCTGGCACCATTGGCTCAATGCGCGTTCGAAACGCTGCGCCTGATGGCTACACCTTACTTATTTCGCGTGGCGGTTCACAGGCCATTACGCCCGCCTTAGATAGTAAAACGCCTTATAAGTGGAATGAATTTACGATGATTTCTTTATTGGATTTTAATCCGGTTGTGTGTGTTGTCAGGCCCGATTCACCCTATAAAAATCTGAAAGAATTATTAGAGGCTATTCGCACGCAGCCGGGCAAATTAAATTACGCTACTGCTGGGCCCGGTACGACCCAGCATTTAGCGGTTGAGGTCATGCTGCGCTCAGTCAATATTCCTTCAAGCTCTGCAGTTATGATTGGTTATAAGGGGGGTGGCGAGGCAACTGCAGCCTTGCTGGGCGACCAAGTGCAATTTTTATGTAATAACCTAACTACCTTAGTAGGGCAAATTAAAGGGGGTGCAATGCGCGCCTTAGTATCTTCTTCTGCCGAACGGCTAAAAGAATTCCCTGAAATTCCTACCGCGCGTGAAATGGGTGTGGCCCCATTAGAGCAAGTAATGGGTTGGAGCGGCTTATATGGCCCCCCCGGCTTGCCTCCAGAGGTGGTCAATAAATGGGTTGAAGTGCTGAAAAAAGTGGCGCAAGATCCTGATTGGAGTAAAGGCAATAACACTGTGGCCGCAATTCCGGCTATTCGCTCGCCAGCCGATACCGAAAAATTTGCTCGCGAGCAAGTTGAGTTATATGAAAAGTTAGGTACCGCGCTAAATTTACGTAAGTAATCAACAGCAAGCCACTGTTAATTCTGCCTAATTTAATTAATAGTGGTGCGGCACTTGAAATTCTTTTAATGCGGCCAGGTCTGGAGTAATACCCAGTCCTGGAAGCGCATTTAAGGTGATGCAACCCTGATCAAGTTTAGGTAGTTGGGGCGCTAAAAGTTCGCGTAGCGGGTTAGGATTAGCGTCGACCTCAACAAAGCCAAAGGTATTTGCACTTGCTTTGAGATGCATTGAGGCTATTAAGCCAATGCCGCCGCCTAACCAATGAGGGCAAAACATATTTTTACTTTTCACAATCGCTTGGCCAAGTGCTACGCCGGCGCTAAAGCCGCCCCATTTACCCATATCGGGCTGCAGGATCGCAAAGGCCTTGCTCTCTATTGCATTGGTAAATTCGAGCATGCCCCGCATATTTTCCCCAGCAGCTAATGGGATGGGCGAATGTTTAGCCAATTCTTGCCAGACGCTTAAAGCACTATCTGCTGCAATGGGCTCTTCTATCCAAAAAGGTTTGTAAGCGGCCAATTGCTGAATGCATTCACTCGCCTCTGCTGGTGTCCAAGCTTGATTGGCGTCGAGCATCAGCGGTGTATCGGCGCCTAGTAAGGCTCTTAAATTAGCTAAGTTAGCAAGGTCACTTTGTGGGTCAAAACCAATTTTTAATTTAAAAGCCCGATACCCCTCCGCCCATTTTTGGGCCGTAATTTTTTCAGGGTTGCGTGGATTAATGCCTGAGGCATAGACCTGTACGGTAGGAGAGCCATTAAAAATTTGCCATAGGGGTTGCTGTAATTTTTTGCCGATTAAATCCCACAGGGCCATATCGATGCCAGCAATGACTTGGGCAATAGGGCCAGGCTCACCGCTTTGCAAGCTTAAGATATGCAAATCTGTAGTCAGCGAAGAAAAAACTTGCTCTGGCGACGCCCACGTTTTACTGAGTAAGAGCGGGGCAGCTGCGGCTTCAAAAAGCCGTGCGCGATGCTCAGCCCCAACGGTGGGGAAATTACACCAAATTTCACCCCAGCCTAAATTGCCATCGCGATCCTCGAGCATAAGCACCAATGCGGGGCGATTATGCATGAGGCCAAATGAAGTTTGCACGGGCTCGGCAATGGGCGCACGGTAAACGATTGCATGCGCTTTAACTAAATCAATTGGGGGCAGATTCTGCAGCAAAGATCTCCCTTTACTGTAAGAGCAGTTAAGCTAAGCTATCAGCCCAGATATTTTTTGCCCAACCCCAAGCATAAATTCCTTCAAGCGTCGTTGGTTCGGGCGATAGACCGCCAGATCCAGGCACCGTTTTAAAGGTTTTTTCTGCTGCATTATATTGATGCACACTGGCTACGTGAACGACTTGTGTAGCATCGACAAAGCTATAACAAGTATTAGTCAATACTGGTGCAGAATTTACTTCTAAGTTACCCAGTTCGGCAACGATAGCTGCCGCAGCTACTTTGGCATGGGAGTTGGCCATGTGACCTGATTTAGGCATGAGCGGCGCCACTTGAATTGAATCACCCAAGACATGAATATCTTTAGCTGCGGTAGCTTCAAAATTCAGATAGTTCACTTGCACCCAGCGACCGTTGGCATTCGCAATACCACTTTTGACAGCAATATCGCCTGCGCGCATGAGGGGCAGAATATTTAAGACATCTGCCTTAACATCATCCTGCACTTCAAACTTGATCGTTTTAGTTTTTGCATCGACGCCCACAACATTATATTTTGGATGATATTCAATCATGCCTGGATATAAAGTAGCCCAAGCCTTTCTAAATAGACCTGCCTTAGAAACAATATCAGCATTAGCATCAAAAATTAAGACTTTGGATTTAGGCTTATTCTTTTTAAAGTAGCTTGCCACTTGACAGGCACGTTCGTATGGCCCAGGGGGGCAACGGAAGGGGGCTTCAGGAATGCTAATGGCATATACACCACCATCGCGCATGGCCGCAAGTTGCCGATGAAGCGCTATTGTTTCTGGGCCAGCCTTCCAAGCTTGAATGGTAACGCCGGCTTGATTCGCTTCGGCCAGACCTTTGATTTGATCCATCATCAGGTGTATACCTGGCGATACAACCAACTTGTCATACTTGATAGTCGAACCTGATGCGAGTTTGACGGTTTTTTGTTTTTGATCGATTGACTCAACCATATCTTTAATTAATTTCACCCCATGACGTTTTGATAAGTTATCGTAAGGTGACGTAATTTCTGCCATAGTGCGCGAGCCACCAATAACCAGATTTGACATCGGACAAGAAATAAAATCGGCATTGGGTTCAATTAAAGTAACTTGAGCCGTATTGTTGGAGAACATGCGAATATATTTTGCTGCTGTTGCTCCGCCATAACCCCCTCCAATAACAACAACTTGTGCTTTACTAATATTAATGGGGGCAGAAGAAGCGCATCCCGCTAGAAAGCCAGCAGAGGCAAGACTTTGACCTATAAAGTGACGTCGATTCATCTTGGCTCCTGAATTATTTTTTGCCTAGAACGCTGGCAATGGTAGTGAGTTGTTCATCGGTATAGCCTTTGGCTAATTGCGGCATGATAGTGCCTTGCTGCGCACCACTTTTATAAGCCATGAGTTTAGTTAGCATCTCGTCTTTAGTAAGCTGACCAATATTTGGCATACCACTATTGGGAACGATGACGGCATTAGTGCCATGGCAGTTAGCGCAGGTGGCCGCGAGTGAACGATTGTTAAGATTACTAGCCGATGTTTGTGCAATGCTCGGCAGGCTAAGTAGGGCCAACCCGAGAAGGCCTAAGCTAAAAACCCCACTTTTGATAAGCGGCTGAAAATGGATTAAAGGCATTGGCTCCCCCACCGATAAATTTTATATTTTATAAGACGGTTTATAACAATAATTTACTGCAACTTATTGCCCTTGCCACTTAGGGTTTTCACCCGTTAAAAAAGCCGTTACCCCCACTTTAAAGTCAGCACTGCCATAGCATTCCCGAATTAAATCATCGCAATTCGGTAAATTACTTTGTGAGAGCCGTAATAAACTGAGTTTTGTTACCTTTTGCGTAATCGGCGCTAGCGATTCAAGACGCTGAGCTAAGGCAAATGCGGCAGCACTTAATTCGGCTTGTGGGTAGGTGTGCAAAATAAATCCATGGCTAAGCAACTCTGGAGCACTAATTAATTCTGCTAAAAGCAACATACGCCTAACAATGCTGGTGCCAAGTTGCGCAGTAAGCCAGGCTAGATTGCCAATCGACAGGCAATTACCGAGTGTTTTCGCAATGGGCACGCCAAACTTAGCTTCGGGCGTGGCAATACGAAAGTCGCAGCTGCTGGCAATGGCTAGGCCACCGCCAATCGCAAAGCCCTCAATCACCGCAATGGTTGGAATGCTGAGCTCTTGCAGGGGTTGCAAATAGGCTGCAATTGAAGCTTCATAACGCATCCCATCCTCACCATCTTGGTAAGTGGCGAATTGCGCAATATCACTTCCAGAGACAAATGATTTTTCGCCAACACCACGTAAAATGGCGATCCGAATCGCGGGGGTATTTTGAATTTCTTGGCAAATTGTTCGCAAACTTTCATACATTTCTTGGGTCATGGCATTGCGAGCGGCAGGGTGTTCAAAATGAATATGCGCAATTGACCCCTCAACCGCTAAGAATACGCGGGCGATATTTTTCTGCTCTGCGTTCATTACGCGACTCATTACTGCGCTTTAATACCAAGCGTTTTAACCAATTGGCGATATTTTGCAATTTCGGCAATTAAGAAAGCATTGAAAGCTGCTGGAGTTTTAGGCCCCTCGGTTTGTAAGCCCTGCGACTCACTCATTTTTGGTGCTAAGGCTCGAGCAACGATATCCGTACCGCCACCTGGCGCAAAGCCCACAATTAAGCGAATGGGCTTAGTGGGATAGCCTTGTGCGTTTGCAGGCAAAGTACCCAAACCAAGCAGAGCAATGGCTAAAAGAGCAGTCATGCGCAAGCTATTCATCTTCTTCCTTGTAAATGATTTATATTAATCAGCTTATTCTATTCCCTCAAAGTAAAGCACTGCATGATTAATTCAGGTGCCACCAAACCTCTTCCTTTAGCCGGGGTCCGTGTATTAGATGTAAGCCAAGTGATGGCTGGGCCATACAGCTGCATGTTATTGGCTGACTTAGGCGCCGATGTGATCAAAATTGAACCACCCGGTACTGGCGATCAAACGCGGGGCGCGATGGGCTTCAAAATGAAAGGCGCCGATAGCATGGGTTTTTTAAACATGAATCGGAATAAGCGCAGCGTTGCGCTGAATTTAAAAAGTTCAGCAGGGCGGGCAGTATTTTTACGTTTGGTAAAAACAGCAGATATCTTGGTTGAAAATTATCGGCCTGGTGTCATGAAAAGATTAGGTATTGATTACGCGGTTTTGCATGAAGTGAATCCCGCATTAATTTACGCCAGTATTTCTGGGTTTGGTCAAACAGGTCCTTGGGCCGATCGCCCTGGATTTGATTTAATGGCTCAAGCCATGTCGGGCGTGATGAGTGTCACGGGGTATCCCGATGGACCACCAGTTAAAGCAGGCGTGCCGGTGGCTGATATTGGTTGCGCTTTGTTTGCGACGTATGCAATTTTGGCTGCTTATATTGGCCGCACAAAAAGTGGCGAAGGTCAATTTATTGATGCCTCGTTGTTTGATGCAGCACTGGCTTTTTCGATTTGGGATACTGCGCAATACTGGGGCACAGGAGTTGAGCCTTATAAACTAGGCACGGCAAATCATATGAGCGCACCTTATCAAGCGCTGAAAGCGGCTGATGGTTATTTTGTGATGGGTGCAACGAACCAAAAATTATGGAGTTTGTTATGCGCCAAAATTGGCCGTCCTGAATTATGTGACGATGCCCGTTTTATGACGAACCCTTTGCGTTTAGCTAATCGCCTAGAGCTCGTAGCTGAATTAGAAAAAACATTTATTACCCGTGCGAGTACTGAGTGGGTTGAGCTATTACTTGCCGAAGGGATTCCTGCGGGACCCATTAATACCTACCCCGAAGCGTTTGATAGCGCTCATGGTAAACACCGGCAAATGCGCATTGAAATCGACCATCCCATAGAAGGCAAGGTACCGAATATTGGCTTTGCAGTGAAGTTATCGGCTACACCACAACAAGTGAGAATGCCTCCGCCATTATTGGGCGAGCACACCGCGAGCATTTTGGCCGAGTTAGGCGTGAACGAAGTTGAACTTGCAAGCTTAACTGCCGATGGTGCTTTTCAGCCTTAAGTTTAAGGTGATTTTAAGAACAGTTCTTGCAAATCATTCAAGTACTGCAAACCCAGGGCAGTAGGTTTGATGGTGGTGGGGTGGCTATCAAGCAAACCCTTAGCAGTGGCTCGCTCTATTTCCTTGCCAATCGTTTGGAGCGATAAGCCGGTGCGTTCAGCAAAACTAGTGGTGGCGACACCAGCGGTTAAACGGAGTGCATTCAACATAAATTCAAAGGGGATTTCACTTGGAGTAACTTCGCGTGTTTCAATCAGTGCATGGCCTTGGGTTTCCATAGCGTGCATATACGTTTCTGGATGTCGTTCGCGTACTTGACGCGTAATTGAATGGGGCAGCGAAATTTTGCCATGGGCACCAGCACCAATGCCAATATAGTCGCCAAATTGCCAATAATTGAGATTATGTTTACAGGCCTGCTGAGGTTTACTGTAGGCTGAGACCTCATACCGTGCATAACCTGCATCGGTAAGCAGAGCAAGATTATTTTCAAAAATAGCGTCACTGTCATCTTCATTGGGTAGCACGGGAGGTTGGCTGGCGAATAAAGTATTCGGCTCTAAGGTAAGGTGGTAGAGCGAAAGATGAGTGGGGTTAAAGGCCAGTGCCGTGCGTAAATCTACAGTAGCATCGGCGCAGGTTTGTTGCGGCAAGGCATACATTAAGTCAAGATTAACGGCTTGAAAATGAGTCTGGGCAATTTCAATCGCGCGCTTAGCTTGGTTGCCATTGTGAATACGGCCTAAAGCCTGAAGCTGAGCGTCATGAAAGCTCTGAATGCCCAGTGAGATGCGATTGATGCCAGTACCAGCAAAGGCCGCAAACTTAGCTGCTTCAACAGAGCCAGGGTTAGCTTCGAGGGTAATTTCAGCCGCAGGATCGAGCGGCACTAAGGCCCGAATGCTCGAGAGCAACCAGTCTATGCCAGCGGGAGAAATTAAACTAGGGGTGCCACCGCCAATAAAAATGGTTTGAACTTTACGACCCCAAATTCGGGGTAATTCGGTTTGTAGGTCTTGAATGAGCGTGCGGAGGTAGCGCGCTTCATCAAAACCTGTATCTTTAATCTGATGTGAATTGAAATCACAATAAGGACATTTTTTTTCACACCAGGGAAAATGAATATAGAGCGATAACGGTGGAAGGGCGGCGAGTTTTATGGTCATGCCAAGTTGGCGAGTAATTGCTGTAAGGCTTGTCCGCGATGACTAAGGCGATTTTTTTCGGCTGGCAATAGTTCCGCAGCTGTTTTCCCTAAGTTTGGTAAATAAAAATAGGGATCGTAACCAAAGCCATTGGTACCACGTGGTTGATCAATGATTTCGCCATCCCAGCGGCACTCGACAATGAGCGGCTTAGGGTCGGTGGCTGTGCGAACTAAAACTAGTGCACAGACATAATGAGCAGCGCGATTAACTTGATTTTTTAATTCAGCCAAGAGCTTGGCATTGTTGCGCTCGTCATTGGCGGGCTCATATTTATTAGAAGCGTAACGCGCTGAGTGAACTCCAGGGCGGTTATTAAGGGCGCTGACACAAATTCCCGAGTCGTCTGCGAGCGTTGGCAAGCCACTGAGCTGGCTTGCATGCCGTGCTTTAGCAAGGGCATTTTCAGTAAAAGTAAAAAAAGGTTCTGCAGCAGCGGGTATTCCTAAGTCGGCTTGGGATTGCACGGTAATGTTCAGTGGCGCTAATAATTGGCGAAACTCGCGAACTTTACCAGTATTGTGAGACGCGATTAATAGTTGCGTAAGCTGCATCAACAATTTGTTTAGTGGAATGAATAAAATGGTTTATTGATCTTGTTACTCAGTTTTAATCCATAATTAATGCGGATTAAGCGGGTGGCTCAGGGCAATTTTTTGCTGCTCAATTAATAGTTGAATACCGTGTTGGGCTAAATCGAGCAACGCATTTAACTCTTCTCGCGAAAATGCTGGGCCTTCTGCGGTGCCCTGGACTTCGATCATGCCCCCTTGCCCATTCATCACTACATTCATATCGGTATCGCAAGATGAGTCTTCGGCATAATCCAAATCTAATACTGCTACACCTTGATAAATACCCACCGAAATAGCGGCGATACTATCCTGAATTGGATCTAGCTGAGGATCAGGGCTAATTTTCCCACTTTGAATTAATTGGTTGACGGCATCGCGGGCGGCAACATAGGCACCCGTAATAGCAGCAGTGCGGGTGCCCCCATCGGCTTGTAAGACATCACAATCTAAATGAATCGTGCGTTCGCCCAGTAGCTTTAAGTTAAATACACTACGCAATGCACGTCCAATTAGGCGCTGAATTTCTTGGGTACGACCACTTTGTTTGCCGCGCGCTGCCTCACGATCGCCGCGGGTATGGGTAGCCCGTGGCAGCATGCCATATTCTGCTGTAACCCAGCCTTCGCCAGAACCTTTTTTATGCGGGGGAACGCGTTCCAAAATACTGGCAGTACAGAGTACCTTGGTGTCACCAAATGCAACTAACACCGACCCTTCAGCGTGTTTAGTAAAGCCACGGGTAATTGTCACTTGGCGCAGTTGATTCGGTTGCCGGTGGCTTGGACGCTGGCTAATTTGGCTTGGTTGGCTAGTGCTAGAGCTCATAGCTTTAATTCCTTAGTTGGAGAAGATAATTTAGTAATTACAATGCCTACATGATATCGAGCATGACAGGTTATGGTAGCGCTTCACGGCAAGTATCCCTTGGCGCAGGGATAGTAGCCGATTTGCAGCTAGAGGTGCGGGCGGTGAATAGCCGCTTTTTAGACCTCAGCTTTCGTTTGCCCGATGAGTGTCGCGCCGCCGAGCCTGCTTTGCGCGAGCTGGCAGTTCAGCAATTGACTCGCGGCAAAGTAGAGTTTAGGGCAGTTTGGCGTATTAATTCCAGCGGTAAGTCAACTACTGCAACTGCGGAAGTCAGCCAAAGCCTTAGTCAAGAACGCTGCAATGCCTTGCAAGTCCTTGCCGCTCAAGTACAGACCCAGTTTACGAATGCAGCCCCTTTGAGCATTGCCGATGTATTACGTTGGCCTGGTATGGTTAGCGAGCCGCGAGGCGATGAAGAAGTATGGGTAGCAGCTACGTTAGCTGCAGGCACCGCAGCGTTGCAAGCTTTAGTGGAAACGCGAGCTGCCGAAGGCCAGGCACTAGCGGCAGTGTTACAGCAGATTACGACCCAAATGCGTTTGATTGTTGAACAAATCGAACCGCAAATTCCTGAGTTTGTGCAGCAATATCAACTGAAGCTAACCGCGCGCTTAACCGAAGCTCTAGCTAGCCAAGCAAGTTCAGGTCAACATGCGCCAGCTATTGCGGCCGAAGTATTGGAGCGTATTCGCCAAGAAGTAGTGCTCTACGCCGTGCGCATCGATGTAGCCGAGGAATTTGCGCGCTTAAAAACCCATTTTCAAGCAGTAGAGACCGCCTTAAAGGCCAAAGGGCCGGTTGGCAAACGACTGGATTTTTTAATGCAAGAATTGAATCGCGAAGCCAATACCCTTAGTTCTAAATCTGCGGCAGTCGCCTGCACTTCAGCTGCTTTAGAATTAAAGCTCCTCATTGAGCAAATGCGTGAACAAGTACAAAATTTAGAATAATCATGAATGCGAATACTTACCAAGGCAGCATGCTAATGATTGTGGCTCCATCGGGCGCAGGAAAATCGTCGTTGGTACAGGCCTTATTACAAAGCGATGCCAGCGTCAAATTATCTTTGTCGACAACAACCCGAGCGCCGCGGGTAGGCGAAATAAATGGCCAGGATTATCACTTTGTTACTGAAACAGAATTTATGCAGCAGCGGGCAAATGAAGATTTTTTAGAATGGGCTGAAGTGCATGATCATTTTTACGGCACTTCCCGTTCCTGGCTTGCGGCGCAAATGCAGGCGGGTAGTGATGTGATTTTAGAAATTGACTGGCAGGGCGCTCAACAGATTCGGCAATTGATTCCCGCGGCGCAGTGGATTTTTATTTTCCCACCCTCATTTGAGGCCCTTGAAGCGCGTCTGCGAAAACGCGGCAAAGATGATGAGCAGACTATTGAACGACGTTTAGCTGCGGCGCATCTCGAACTGCAACATGCAGCCGAGGCTGATTTCATTGTGATTAACGACTCTTTTGAGCAGGCTCTAGCTGATTTAAGGAGTATTTTGGCGGCTACTCGCCTGCGCACCACTGCGGTGATGGCGCGCAACCCAACCCTTTTGAGGCGCCTCGGGGTGTAATCAGGTATCCTATAGGCATTAACCCTAAATAAGTGAGTTCAGCATGGCCCGAATTACCGTAGAAGATTGCATGAAAACCATTCCCAATCGTTTTGAACTCGTGTTGGCAGCAACCTATCGTGCGCGCCAATTAGTTCAAGGTCACTCTCCCCGAGTTGAGTCTAAAGATAAAGCCACCGTTGTAGCTTTGCGTGAAGTAGCTGCAGGCGTGACCGACCGGGATATGTTGACCAAAGTACCGCTGTAATTTGAAAGCCCCGCTGTGGCGCCTGCGCTAACCACAACGGGAGATCAGGGTAAGCGCTCGTCTAGCGAGATTGGCGACGTCTTACTTAGTAGCACGAGTGCCTCGCCTGAGGTAGTTGCTGAAACCAGTTCTAAAAAATCGATTATTGCTTCGCTGCTAACGCAGTCGAGTCGCTATCTGTTTGGCCCCACTTCACAACCCCAGTTGCCACCCAAGCAACAAGTGGTTTCCATTGCGGCTCTCACCGACAAACTGAGTTATTTAAAACCGAATGAACGTGAGCTCATTAAAAAAGCCTTTCATTTTGCTGATGCAGCCCATTTAGGACAATATCGTCAAAGTGGCGAACCTTACATTACCCATCCACTTGCTGTAGCTGAGTTATGTGCTATTTGGCGCTTGGATGCTTTATCGATCATGGCAGCTTTATTGCATGACGTGATTGAAGATACCGGTAGCACTCAAGCTGATTTAATTACAACCTTTGGATCTAAGGTAGCTGAACTAGTTGAAGGTCTGACCAAATTAGATAAATTAGAATTTCAAAGTCATGCTGAAGCGCAGGCTGAAAGTTACCGCAAAATGTTTATGGCAATGGCGCGCGACGTACGTGTAATTTTGGTGAAGCTGGCCGATCGTACGCACAACATGCGTACCTTAGACGCGATGCCTTTAGAAAAACGCCATCGCGCTGCTTTAGAAACGATGGAAATTTATGCCCCCATTGCCCATCGTCTAGGCCTCAATTTAATTTATCGCGATTTACAAGACTTAGGTTTTCAATATTCGATGCCGCTACGTTTTCGAGTAATTGAAAAGGCAGTGAAGAAGGCGCGCGGTAATCGCAAGGAAATGGTTGAGAAGATTTTGGATACTACGCGCAGAACATTTGCTAAAGCAAAAATTGAAGTTGACTTACATGGGCGCGAAAAAACCCTCTTTAGTATTTACAGCAAAATGAAATCAAAGCACTTGAATTTTTCCCAAGTGCTTGATGTTTATGCATTTCGGGTGACTGTGCAATCGATTGATGACTGTTATCGGGCTTTAGGGGTTTTGCATGCTTTATATAAGCCCATGCCTGGTAAATTTAAAGACTACATTGCTATTCCAAAGCTCAATGGCTATCAATCGATTCATACTACTTTAGTAGGGCCGTCGGGCGTTCCGGTGGAGTTTCAAATTCGCACGATAGATATGCATGCCATTGCTGAGGCAGGAGTAGCGGCACATTGGGCTTATAAAGATGGCTCGCCTGAGCTGAGTGAGGTACAAAATCGAGCACACCAATGGTTGCAATCACTAATCGATATTCAAGACAGTACTGGTGATTCGCAAGAATTTTTAGAACACGTTAAGATTGATTTATTTCCTGATGCAGTTTATGTTTTTACGCCAAAAGGTCAAATTCGTGCGCTGCCACGAGGCGCCACCGCACTCGATTTTGCTTATTCAATTCACAGTGAATTAGGTAACACCTGTGTTGCAGTAAAAATTAATAGTATGCAATTACCCTTGCGTAGTGAGTTACGTAATGGCGATATTGTTGAGGTTATTACCTCACCGCAGTCACAACCTAATCCAGGTTGGTTAAGTTTTGTGCGCACCGGTAAAGCGCGCGCAGCCTTACGTCATGCCCTTAAAACCAAGCATTACGCTGAGTCTTTGCAATTGGGTGAGCGCCTATTAGCCAATGCACTTAGACAGCAAGAGGTGGATGTGGGTCTTCTTACTGAAGCGATATGGACCCGCTTATTGCACTGGACTGGCGATAGAAATCGTAATGAGGTGTGTGTCAATATTGCTTTGGGTCGACGCTCGCCACAAGAATTAGCGATGCGTTTGAAAATTTTATTGGCTGAAGACTCGGGCGCTGAGCAAATGGTTTTAGGGGTTAGTAATTTTGTTTTGCCGCAACCAGAAATTCGTCATCATGCAATTTTGGTGGATGGGCGCGAGGGGATGTCGACTAGTTTTCAATCGTGTTGTCACCCCATCCCTGGCGATAACATTATTGGCTATCTTGGTAAGGGTGAAGGTTTGCAAATTCATATTAGCGATTGTCAACATGCTTTACGTATGCTGTCTAAAGATCCTGATAAGTGGGTTGAAGTGGAGTGGAGTAAAGATGTGCATCGTGAGTTTGAAGTGGATTTAGTGCTAGATACACGCCAAGGAAAGGGTGTTCTAGCTCGGGTTGCTAGTAGTATTACCGCGGCTGACGCTAACATTATGAATGTATCGATGGAAGATCCGTACAAAGAAGATGCTGTATCGATGCGCTTCACCATTCAAGTATCTGATCGCTTGCACTTATCGCGGGTGATGCGCAGCTTACACAATAATGCAGATGTCATGCGCGTTATACGCAGTCGGCAAACCTAAGTAGATCAAGATTCGTTGATGGACTAATAGTTCACTTCAATAATTTCAATGGTTCTTGGTCCCGTTGGCGTTTGAATGACTACTTCATCGCCCACCCTCGCTTTAATTAAGGCCTTGGCAATAGGGGAAACCCAACTCACATGACCTTGTTCTAAATTTACTTCATCCACCCCGACAATTTTAATGGTGGTTTCGTCGATTCCTTGTTTTGGGTCACTTTCTAGATAAGTAACGGTAGCACCGAAAAACACCTGAGCATCATCAGTTTCATCCAATTTTCGTGCGGCATTATCAATGACTAAGGCACATTCAAGGCGCTGATTAAGAAAGCGAATACGTCGATCAATTTCCCGTAAGCGTTTTTTGCCATAAATATAGTCTCCATTTTCGGAGCGATCGCCATTCGAAGCTGCCCAATGCACAATTTGCACAATTTCTGGCCGCGCCTGATTTAATAGGTGTAAGAGCTCAGTTTTGAGGCGCTCATGACCGTCTGGCGTAATGTAGTTCTTTTCTTCCATGGCATAATTGTGCCTGTTGCGGCTGTAGCTCAGTTGGATAGAGTACTTGGCTACGAACCAAGGGGTCGTGGGTTCAATTCCTGCCAGCCGCACCATTCTGATTCGTAGCACCATGGGGTAGGGGGCGCGATCCCTTATAGTTGCACTATGAGCAAGATTGCCATCGATGCGGGCCAGCCACCGCTAGCCTCCCCAGCGGTTTTAACCATTGTGAATGACTCACGCGCCAGCTTGGTTTTGAGTGGCACCTTGAATATTTACGCCTTAGGGGCAGTTTGGTCGCCTATTCGCGCTGCTCAAAACGCCTGGTTGACCACCGGCGCTAGCCAGCAAAAAACACTGGAAGTGGATGCTAGTCAAATTGAGTCACTCGACGGGGCAGGAATTGCTTTTTTAATAGACGTGCAAGAGGCGCAAATGAATGCCAAGGCGGTCTTTACGATGCCGAACTTAGCAGCACGCTATCTACCTTTATTAAAACAGTTTGATCCTATTGGCAAACTATTTCCAGCGCCACAAGTTGTTCCAGCACAAAGCCCAATTGAAGCAACCGGTAAGGCTGCTTATTCGCTTTGGCAAGATACGGTGGCTTTAATTACTTTTGCTGGACACGTTGTAGCCGATTTAGTTTGGTCATTACGCTACCCACGTCAAGTACGTTGGGGCGATTTTATTAATGCCGCTGTGCAAGCGGGCTTAGCGGCATTGCCGATTGTAGGATTGGTAGCTTTTTTAATTGGGGTGATTTTGTCTTTTCAATCGGCTATTGGCATGCAAAAGTTCGGTGCAGTGACTTTTGTCGGCCCCCTAGTGGCTTTAGGCGTTTTTCGTGAATTAGGCCCCCTCATTACTGCCATCTTATTAGCGGGACGGTCATCGGCAGCATTTGCCGCTGAAATTGGTACGATGACGGTCAATAGCGAGGTAGATGCATTGGTCAGTGGCGGTCTTAGTCCAGTGCGATTTTTGGTTATACCGCGGGTGCTAGCGGGTATTTTAGTGGCGCCGATTCTGACCCTCTATGCTGATATTGTGGCGATCTTGGCATCGGCCATAACCATGACTGCCTATGGCGTGCCCTTTATTAATTTTTACAACGGTACACTGACTATGGTCGGCACTGAAGATATCTTATCGGGCCTACTGAAGTCCCTGTTATTTGGGACTGTAGTTTCGAGTGTGGGCTGCTTACGTGGTATGCAAACTGGCAACGGTGCCGCAGCGGTAGGAATTTCTGCCACATCAGCTGTAGTTAGCAGTATTGTTTTAATTGTGTTAGTTGATGGGGTTTTTGCCTACATCTCCTATCGGACGGGATTCTAATGTTAGCCCTCGAAGCAAAAAATCTCACCATTGGCTATGGCACAAGAGTGCTTTTGCAAAATCTCAACTTCAGCGTTAATTTCGGTGAAATTTTTATTATTTTGGGTGGTTCGGGGTGCGGTAAGTCAAGCTTACTTAAAAATCTATTTGGTTTATATCGCCCGATGGGGGGTGATGTCTTAATTGAGGGGCAGGACATTACGCATGCTTATGGTGCAGAGTTGCAGCGCATCATGACGAGTTTTGGGGTGATGTATCAGCAAGGCGCCTTATTTGGCTCCATGAATTTATTGGATAACGTCAAACTCTTTATGGAGGAGTACACCAGCCTAGATGATAGACAAATGGATTTATTGGCCCGCTGCAAACTCGATTTAGTAGGTTTACTACCGTTTGCAAACTATATGCCCAGTGAAATTAGTGGCGGCATGCAAAAAAGAGCGGCGATTGCTCGCGCGATGGCATTAGACCCTAAAATACTCTTTTTAGATGAACCTTCGGCTGGTTTGGATCCTATTACCTCTGCTGACTTAGATCGGACGATTTTAGATTTATCGAAAAATCTCGGCATCACCTTTGTGATTGTGTCGCATGAGCTAGCTAGTATTTATGCGATTGCTGATCGGGTCATTATGTTAGATGGAGCCACTAAAAGTATCATTGCGGAAGGCGACCCCAAGCTATTACGGGATCAAAGTTCCGATCCCCGTGTGCATCAATTCTTTAATCGAATCATGAGCAAGGAAGCGGTATGAGTAATTCCAACCCCAATTATTTTCGTTTAGGCCTATTTGTTTTTGGCGGTTTAGCGGCTCTTGTGGCAGTTATTCTAATTTTTGGCTCGGGTCAGTTCTTTAAAAAATCTTTTATTGTAGAAACCTATGTCGAGAAATCGGTAACGGGTTTAGATGTGGGCGCCGATGTGCGTTTTCGCGGCGTGAAACTAGGGCAAGTAACCGCAATTTTATTATCTGGCAGAGTTTATGAAAATGAAATTAAATTAGATGATCGTAAAGAATATGTGATCGTGCGGATGCGCATTTTGGGAGACCCTAACGAATTACTGAATAACGTCAATAGCTTGGTAGCCATTGATTTGCGCGCGCGGATAAAAAGCATGGGCATTACTGGCGTAAATTATGTTGAGTTTGATTATTATCCAGACTATAAAAATTATCCAACACTGCCCTATACCTGGACACCAGAATATGCTGTTATTCCATCCTTACCAAGTCAAACGGAGCAATTATTAGCAGGCTTGCAAGGGTTAATGCTGAAGCTCGATCAGACTGACTTTGCTTCAACCCAGCGTAAGTTTGATGCTTTACTAACGAACTTAAACTCCATTTTGACGGGCGATGGTAAAGCGAATGCCGGTATTGTGCAATCGGTTCAAGATTTAAATATCTTGCTTACTAAAGTTAATCAAGTGACTAACAGCGAAGAGCTGCAAGTCTTAATGCGGGAAATTATTGCTTCAGCAATTACCCTACGGCAAATGCTCGGCTCGGTTCAAGGCGATACAGCATTGTCAGTCGAAAATATTAAACAAGCTAGCACGCAATTGAACGACCTCACTCGAATTATTAGTCAAAGCCCCAGTTCTTTAATTTGGTCTGAGCCGCCCGCAAAAATTATTTTGCCGACAAATGGCACGCAAGGTGGTACGCCAGGCGCAATCACGGCAGGAGGTCAGAAATGATTTTTACACCACTGCAACAATTTCCTTGGCAAGGTCGACGATCACTGCGAAGTGCTGGCTTAGTACTCATTGCCAGTGCCTGTGTAGTTTTGTTTAATGCGTGCGCTCCAACTAAGCCGGCTGAGCAAACCTCCGATTGGCTCGTATCAGTTAAGCGAAGTGGCGAGCCTCGTAAACCCATCTCACCAGTTTGGTTGAAGGTGGGAACGATTAGTGTGACAGCACCCTTTGACGGTAAGTCACTAGTTTACCGACTGAGTGAGGGGCGCTACGATAAAGATTTTTATAATGCCTATATTGCCTTGCCCAATGAAATGTTTGCTAACGCTACACGTACTTGGTTAAACGATGCGGGTGTATTTCGTTTAACCGTTGATCAAAGTAATAGTTTTTTCCCGTATTACACTTTACAAGCTCACGTTGAAGAATTTTATGGTGATTACCGAACAAAGCCTGAAGCAGTTGTGACCATTCAATATTTTTTAAGCGCTGCAAGTACTTCAAAAGCAGCTAATCCAGTTATTTTTACGCCACGCTACAGCCAACGCATTGCCTTGACTGATAATAGTCGGGCGGCGTTAATACAGGGTTACCAACAAGCGCTGACGGCAATTTTGCAGCAACTAGAAGCCGATTTTTATCAAAAAAATCTGCAGCTACCCACCCCTTTAGGAAAGTAAATATGAATTTTAGTTACCGCTTTTTTTTGGCGTTTGCCTTAGCCGTAATTTTGAGTGCACCAAGTTTTGCTGATACTTATCCTAGTCGCCCGATTCGTTTAATTGTGCCATTTGCGCCTGGAGGTACAACCGACATTATTGCGCGCAGTATTGCTGATCCCCTTGGACGACAATTGGGTCAACCTGTGATTGTGGAAAATCGGGCAGGCGGCGGCGGTAGTATTGGTGCGCTTGAGGTTGCTCGGGCGCCAAAAGAAGGCTACATCATTGGAGTGGCAACGGTGTCTACTACTGCGGCTAACCCGGCCATTAACCCCAAAATTGGCTATGATCCTACTAAAGATTTTTCACCTATTACGAATATTGCGGCTACCCCAAACATCATTGCGGTAAACCCCAATTTTCCAGCAAAAGATTTCAAAACTTTTTTAGAAGTGTTGAAGAAAAATCCAGGTAAATATTCTTATGCTAGTTCGGGTACTGGTGGTATTGGTCATTTACAAACGGAATTATTCAAAAGTTTGACTGGTGTTTATATTGTGCATATTCCTTACCGTGGCGCAGGTCCAGCATTAACGGACACCGTTGCAGGGCAAGTGCCGATCATTTTTGATAACTTACCTTCGGCCTTACCGTTTATTCGGGATGGTAAGTTAGTACCGATTGTGGTTGCCGCCCCGAAGCGTTTAGCGCAGCTACCTAATGTACCAACTTTTGCTGAAGTGGGTTTAGCTCCCGTGAATCGGATGGCCTACTATGGGCTTTATGGTCCAGTTGGACTTCCCCGTGATATTGTTGAGAAAATATACGTAGCGACACAAAAAGCAGTCACTGAGCCTGCAGTTCGCAAGCGTATTGAAGATACTGGATCAATCATTAATGTGAATGGACCCGAGGAGTTTGCCAAAGAAATTAAAGCCGAGTACACCGTATATAAAGAAGTAGTAGTAAAACAAAAACTGCAAATTGACTAATGCAGATCAATGAATAACAGCAAAGGAAAGATATGGATTACGGAATTCAAGGTAAGGTAGCCTTAGTCTTGGCCTCTAGTCGGGGCTTGGGTCAGGCGATGGCAGTATCTTTAGCGCGTGAAGGTGTCAAAGTCGCCGTTACGGGGCGTAATCCCGAGGGTTTAAATACTACCGTTGAGATGATTAAAGCATTCGGTGGCACAGCGTTGCCAATCCCTTGGGATTTATCTGAGTTAGGCGCAATTGATCCTAATGTGAGTCTGGTCGAGCAGCAATTGGGGCCGATAGATATTTTGATTAATAACACTGGTGGCCCACCGCCGACGCCTGCAGCTGGCCAAGACCCAAAATTATGGGAAAAAAGTTTTCACGATATGGTCCTTTCCTTAATTAGTATTACTGATCGTGTTTTGCCTGGTATGCGCGAACGCCGTTGGGGCCGCATTATTACTAGCACGACGTCGGGAGCAATTGCACCGATTCGTAATTTAGCGATTTCAAATACGCTGCGGGCAGGCTTATCGGCTTGGTCCAAAACCTTAGCGAATGAAGTTGCAGGCGAAGGTATTACTGCTAACATTATCATGCCAGGGCGGGTTGCGACAGATCGATTAAGGCAGCTTGATGAGGCGCGCTCGAAGCGCGAAAATATGACTTATGAAGCTGTTGTTGAGGCAAGCCTTAAGCTGATTCCCGCCGGACGTTATGGCGACCCTAAAGAATACGGTGATACAGCTGCATTTTTAGCTAGTATGAGCGCTGCATACATTACTGGCTCAGTTATTCGGGTTGATGGTGGACAAGTTCAGGGCATTTGATTTATTACGCTAAAGGTCTGGTCTTTTTGTTTAATTCAGTTGTGCTCAGCCACCTTCGGCGTGATCTACGTTCTACTGAGCTGCTCTATTTATTAGTAGCGCTCATTATTTCGGTTACGGCATTATCCAGCGTGGGGTTTTTAGCCGATCGCTTACAACGGGCATTTCAATTTGATGCACGGCAATTAATCGCTGGCGATTTATTAATTGTTTCTGATCGACCCATTACCGAGACTTTTCTTGCTGAAGCCAAGCGACGAGATATTCGTGTTGCCACTACAGTTGTATTTCCTAGTATGGCTAATTCAGCCAAGCAAGCCAAGTTAGTATCTTTAAAGGCGGTGAGTGATACCTATCCTTTACGTGGTAATTTACAACTAGCTGAAAGTACTACTGAGCTAATCGGCGGCCCAAAAGTAGGTACAGTGTGGATCGATGCAGCCGCTGCTATTGCCCTCAATACCCAAGTAGGTGAGCAGCTTAAGCTAGGTGAGCGGCAATTTTTAATTAGCGGGGTGTTGGTTCGAGAATTAGATCGGGGTGCAGGCTTTATGAATTTTGCGCCACGGGTCATGATGCCTTTAATCGATTTAAATTCAACGGGCTTAATTGGCTTAGGCAGCAGGGTTACGTATCGAGCCCTATTTGCTGGTAGCGATGCAGCAATTCAAGCCTATGAAGCTTGGGTGCGACAACAAATAGCGTCCAACGGCCTGCGGGGTATTCAAGTCGAAAATTTGGAAACAGCGCAACCGACGATGCGTAAAACTTTAGAGCGGGCCGAGCAATTTCTCACTCTCATGGCTTTATTAACTGCATTGATTGCAGCAGTAGCAATAGCCTTAGCAGCTCGTCGTTATGTATTAAAGCAGGCTGATGCTTATGCCATTTTGAAATGTTTTGGTGCGACTCAGCGCGATTTAATCTGGCGTCAATTACATCTTCTACTGTATTTAGTTGGTGGCGCTTGTTTTATTGGTGCGGGCTTAGCGTGGTTAGTGCAAGAAGGTTTGGTGTGGTTTTTAGGTGGCCTACTATTAGCCAGCCTGCCTGCACCATCAATTTGGCCAGTGGTGTGGAGTATTTTGTGGGCTGTATTACTGCTCTTTGGTTTTGCCGCTTATCCATTACTTACGCTGACAGCGGTCTCGCCAATTCGGTTAATTCGCCGTGAATTAGGTGCGCTACCGATTGCCGCACGTTGGTCGACCATCATCAGTATCGCAACTTGTTTAGCAATGATTTTTTGGGCAGCGCGTGATTGGAAGCTGGCAGGGTGGGTGAGCCTCAGTTTTGCTGGTGCCATTCTCATTTTTGTAGTGCTTATTTGGCTAATATTGCGCGGTTTAAAAAAATGGAGTGATTCCAAGCAATTTTCGCTGCGTGGTAGCTCGGCCTTTGCATTACGCTTTGCTTTAGCTGCCTTAACTCGGCGGAGTAGTTTTACGATTATGCAAATTTGCGCCTTAGCGATTGCGTTAATGGCAATGCTCTTAATTATTGTTTTACGGCAAGATTTGTTGCCTGCATGGCAGGGATCGGTGCCAGCCAATTCGCCCAACCGCTTTGTGATTAACATTCAAAATGATCAACGCCTTGCGGTTGCTGAAGATTTATCGTTGGCTGGTATTCGTGCTGCGCCGCTATATCCAATGGTGCGTGGTCGCTTAATTGATATCAATGCGAAGTCGGTAATCCCAAGTGATTACAAAGATGAAAATGCAAAGCGTTTAGTTGATCGTGAATTTAATCTTTCTTATACTGATACCTTGCCCCTTGGCAATCGCTTAATCGCAGGTGAATGGTTTAGTTCGGATGCAGCCCAAATCTCCCTCGAGAGTGGCATTGCTAAAACCCTAGGCCTAAAGTTAGGTGACGTACTTAGCTTTGAAATTGCCGGTCAAATTGTTTCGGCCAAAATTACTTCATTACGTAAACTAGACTGGAGCTCAATGCGGGTGAATTTCTTTGTCCTTATGCCGCCTCAGACTTTACAAAATTTACCCCAGTCGTGGATTACCTCTTTTTATCAGCCTCCGACACAAGCAAACCTCGATTTGCAGTTAAGTCAAAAATATCCAAACCTGACTGTCGTTGATGTAGGCTTGTCACTTAAACAAATTCAAGATGTCATCGAGCGTTTAACTTCAGCCCTAAGTATTCTCTTTTTGTTTGCTATCGTTGCGGCTATTTTGGTCTTGTTTGCTGCCATTGCAGCGACACAAGAAGAGCGTTTTCGCGATGCCGCTCTGTTAAAAGCATTAGGTACTTCGCGGGGCTTGCTAGCGCAAATTGCTGCGCTAGAGTTAGTCGTGATTGGCGGCTTGGCAGGATTATTAGGTGGTTTGGCGGCTTCTGCTGCAGCTTGGGCCTTAGGGCGCTATGTGATGGAGCTTGAGTTTTATGCTTTTTTTCAACCCCTCATCTTTGGTTTGCTGATGGGTTTAGTAGCTTGTGCTTTGGCAGGCTATCGTTTTTATCGCAAAATTCAAGTAACCACTGCAGTCAATTGCCTGAGAGAGGCAATGTAAGATAAAGGTAGTGAAACTCGATAATGTTTAGCGCTTTTGGCGTGGCAATTGCACCAGCTTAGTTTGAGCAAAGCGATCTGGCCAGCTTTGGCGACTTGTGTCTGAACGGCGATCGAGAAAAATACTCAGCGGTGAAAATAGTAGCGCCACCACAAATAATAATTCAATAATTTGCCATTGTTGAAAGTGAAAGATGCCCTGTAAGACTATGCAGGGAAGCAACCACAGAGAGCCATAAATATAGCGCGAGATTGCCCGCCGCCGAGAAAGGATTTGGTCTGAATTAGAAAGCAGTTGAATTTGCCAAGTTTGCATGGCTAGCGTTTGACCAGTTCGGGTCCAGTACCAAACAAAATACAGACCTAATACACCATATAAATAAAAAAAAGTAAGCCAACTGGGTAGTGTAATTTGAAAGAGCATGCCTAAAGCTAAATTGGGCAGTAAAAATGTTAGTGCAACGACCCCGAGCAAGACTAATTGCTCGTAGAGATTGCAGGCTACACGGCGCCAAAAACCGGGCGCGGGTAAGCGGTTAATTGCTGCTTGACTCATCGCAGAACTTATTTATTAGCTGGATAAGTTTGCAAGCTGGGGGAGGTAGCCGTGCTAGGTTTTTTTTGGCTATTTTCGCGTGCTGCGAGTTTTTGTTTTTCTTCATCAGGTAATTGTTGATACGCTTGCCAGGCCTCATTTTTTTTATCGTTAGGAAACTTGAGACTACTTAAATAATTTTCACGGGCTAAGCGACGATCTTTTTGAGATAACTTGGCCCACTCGAGCATTCGGGCTTGTAATCGCTCTTGTTCTGCAGCACCTATTTTAGGATATAGGTTGGCTAACTTAGCCCATTTTTGCCGACTTTCGTTGGTCATTGAGGGCCAGTCACCCTCTAAGGGCGCAAGAATTTGTTGTTGCGCAGGACTTAAGCTCGCCCAATTACTAATGGGTTTTTTATCACCAGTATTCGCGCTGGTTTTGCCATGGGGTGCAATTGGCGTAACTAGCGGAGGTGTTAAGGCATTCGTTACTGGTTGGTTAGTGGTTTCAGTCGGCACCTCATTACTCACGGCAGATTGTGCCCATACTTGCGGGGCGAATAGACCAAGAACTAGATTGGCGTTCATGAGTAAGCCAATACTAAAGATCAAGCTGAGGCGCTGCGGATTCAACATCGCTATGGGTGGATTGAAGTATCGATTCAGGAGGGAGAGGCAGCGTTTGCTGCGGCGGGCTCAAGACTATCGGGACTCAGTTCGTGACTCAGGTCACGATGCGCTTTTAAAAACGCTAAAAAACCGCTATCGGCATAAGCGTTGGGGGGCACATCATCGGTGAGAATTGCTGCATCTAGAACAGCAAGGTCTTGCAAGCGCGATTCTTGTTGCCAATCGGTAATCGCCATTAAACCAAAAATAACCGCTGCGCTAGCGGCAAGCCACATCAACATGTTAAATATGGGGCCGTGCTTAGCATCGCCACTGAGTTGGCTTCCCGTTTGACCGCCAAAAGCAGGTGCAAAGCTACGCTGCCAGAAAAACGGCGTAGGGGTTTTTTGCGCGCGTAGCGCGTGCAGTCTTGCCTCGTCTAGACGATGACGAATTTTTGGCACAAGCTGTTGCGCACCTTGCTGCAAAAGAGCCATTGCGCTCTTGGCAAATTGCGCCTCTTCGGTCGGTGTAAGACCCGCGGTTTGGCTTTGCCCGCCTGATTGAGTGGGTCGAGAAGATTGGGTTGGTGCGGTAGGGCGGTTCACAGCGAGATTCCTTTGGCTTTTAATGCCTTAGCTAATGCTTGGGTAGCGCGGGAGCAGTGAGTTTTTACACTACCCTCACTGCATCCCATTGCTAAGGCGGTATCGGTAATACTGAACTCCTCCCAATAACGCATTAGGAAGGCTTCTTGTTGACGACTTGGTAATTTTGATATTTCTGCTTCAAGAATAGCAATTAACTGAATTTTCTCGAGTTGCTGTGCACCATCTTGATGAATACTGCTTTCATCGGGCGCAATTAAGTGCTCTAGCGGGTCGTAATCCTCGTTTTCAAGCTGTTTTTTACCTAAAGCCGAAAACAAGGTAACCCAGGTATTGCGAACCTTTTGGCGTCGAAACCAATCATGAATGCGGTTCTGTAGAATCCGCGTAAAGATGAGGGGTAGCTCATTAGCGGGGCGGTCGCCATATTTTTCAGCCAGCTTAATCATGGCATCTTGGACAATATCTAGGGCTGCATCATCGTCTCGCACGGCATATACCGCCTGCTTAAAGGCCCGTTTATCGATACCACTGAGAAAGTCGGCTAACTGTTGGGGGCTTGCCATAATGGCTAGATATAAAAGGACGAATTCACGGTTAAATAAGGGTTTTCACCCCCATTCTAGGGTATTGCTTTACAATCTAAGGCTCAGTATTTAAAAACCATTCAAGAAGTGGCTTTTATTTTTGCTTTAATTTTAAGCAGCAGCGCCGCCCGAACCAGGTCCAAAAGTCTAGGAAAGGGCTGACTAAACAATTTTTTGCCGAAAATTGCAAAGGAAATGAAATGAATACCAGCAGCGCAGAATTCTTGGCCTCAAAGGCTAATACCCCCACCGTTTCTCAAAATACTGGCCCCGAAATGATTGGCGCCGAAATGCTCGTTCATGCTTTGCACGCTGAGGGCGTTGAGTATGTTTGGGGTTATCCCGGTGGTGCGGTCCTCTTTATTTATGATGAAATCTTTAAACAAGATAAGTTTGAACACATTTTGGTGCGCCATGAGCAAGCAGCAGTGCATGCTGCCGATGGCTATGCGCGTGCGACTGGTAAGGTTGGTGTTGCCTTAGTTACTTCGGGCCCTGGCGTAACTAATGCTGTTACCGGTATTGCTACGGCGTATACCGATTCAATTCCCATGGTGATTATTTCTGGCAACGTACCTACTTATGCGATTGGTGAAGATGCGTTTCAAGAGGCGGATACCGTTGGTATTACGCGGCCAATCGTTAAGCATAATTTTTTAGTTAAGGACGTTAAGGATTTAGCTTTAACCTTGAAAAAAGCCTTTCATATCGCTCAAACTGGGCGTCCTGGTCCTGTTTTGGTTGATATACCAAAAGACGTTTCGGCAGCGAAGGCCCCGTTTTACTATCCTGCTGAGTTAACAATGCGGTCTTATAACCCAGTGGTAAAGGGTCATAGCGGGCAAATTCGTAAGGCTGTAGCCTTGCTGCAGCAAGCTGAACGTCCTTATATTTATACCGGTGGCGGCATCATTTTAGGCAATGCAGCGCCGGAATTAAAAGCCTTTGCTGATTTATTAGGTTACCCCGTCACTAATACATTGATGGGTTTGGGCGGCTTTCCTGGTACGAGCCCCCAATTTTTGGGCATGCTCGGTATGCATGGAACGTATGAAGCGAATATGGCCATGCAACATAGCGATGTCTTAATTGCGATTGGTGCACGCTTTGACGACCGCGTTATTGGTAATCCCGAACATTTTGCCAGTCATCCGCGCAAAATTATTCATATTGATATTGATCCATCCGTCATTTCGAAGCGGGTTAAGGTAGATGTACCCATTGTTGGCGATCTCAAAGAGGTATTGGTCGAGATGACCGCGCAATTGCAGGTCGCTGGCCCATTAAAAAATGATACTAAGCTCGCCGCATGGTGGCAACAAATTAATGAGTGGCGTAAGAAAGATTGTCTTAAATATGATCGCGACTCACAAATTGTTAAGCCACAGTATGTCGTTGAGAAGTTATTTGAATTGACTGGAGGCGATGCCTTTATTTGCTCCGACGTTGGCCAGCATCAAATGTGGGCAGCACAGTTTTATAAATTTGATCAACCCCGACGCTGGATCAATTCAGGAGGCCTAGGCACGATGGGGGTTGGTTTGCCTTATGCCATGGGGATTAAAAAAGCCTTTCCTGATAAAGATGTCTTCACTATTACGGGTGAGGGCTCGATTCAAATGTGTATTCAAGAATTGTCGACTTGCAAGCAATACAACACACCAGTCAAAATTGTTTCATTAAACAATCGCTACTTGGGTATGGTACGGCAGTGGCAAGAACTCACCTATAACCGCCGCTATTCCAGTTCTTACATGGATTCCTTGCCAGACTTTGTGAAGTTAGCGGAAGCCTTTGGTCACGTCGGCATGTTAATTGAAAAGAAAGCCGATGTTGAGCCTGCTTTAAAAGAAGCTATTCGCCTTAAAGATCGCACAGTTTTTATGGATTTTCAAACCGATCCAGAAGAAAACGTCTGGCCGATGGTGCAGTCGGGCAAAGGCATTACTGAAATGCTGTTAGGTAGTGAGGAGTTGTAATGCGTCACATTATTTCAGTTTTACTCGAGAATGAGCCTGGCGCCTTGTCGCGCGTGGTGGGTTTATTTTCGGCGCGTGGTTACAACATTGAAACGCTAAGCGTTGCGCCAACTGAAGATCCCTCACTATCACGTATGACTATCGTCACGATTGGCTCGGATGATGTTATTGAGCAAATTACTAAGCACTTGAATCGCTTGGTTGAAGTTGTCAAGGTATTTGATTTGACTGAAGGCCCACATATTGAGCGTGAATTAATGATGATTAAAGTGCGTGCAGTTGGCAAGGAACGCGAAGAATTAAAGCGTACCGCCGATATTTTTCGTGGGCGCATTATCGATGTGACTGATAAATGCTACACCATCGAATTAACTGGCGATAGCACGAAGTTAGATGCGTTTATCGATTCGATTGATCGAGTTTCTATTTTAGAAACCGTCCGTTCTGGCGCAACAGGCATTGGTCGGGGTGAGCGTATTCTTAAAGTGTAATTGGTAGTTTATTTTGTAATAGCGATAACTTATATCAACAAGAAGGAAATAGTATGAGAGTGTTTTACGATAAAGATGCAGATCTATCCTTAATTAAAGGAAAAAATGTGACCATCATTGGTTATGGTTCACAGGGTCATGCACATGCCTTAAATCTGAAAGATTCTGGTGTCAATGTTACGGTGGGCTTGCGTAAACATGGCGCTTCATGGAAAAAAGCTGAACAAGCCGGTTTAGCAGTGAAAGAAGTGGCCGATGCCGTTAAGGACGCCGATGTGGTGATGATGTTATTGCCCGATGAAGATATTGGTGCGGTTTATAAAGCGGAAGTACATAACAATATTAAGCAGGGCGCAGCCTTAGCATTTGCCCATGGTTTTAATGTGCATTATGGTCAAGTAGTGCCACGCGCCGACTTAGATGTGATCATGATTGCCCCTAAAGCGCCTGGTCATACCGTGCGAAATACGTATACCCAAGGTGGTGGCGTGCCTCATCTCATTGCGGTATATCAAGATAAATCAGGTCATGCTCGTGATGTCGCACTCTCTTATGCCACTGCCAATGGCGGTGGACGCGCCGGCATTATTGAAACGAATTTCCGCGAAGAAACTGAGACCGATTTATTTGGTGAGCAAGCAGTGTTGTGCGGCGGCACGGTTGAGTTAATTAAAGCGGGTTTTGAAACTTTGGTTGAAGCTGGCTATGCGCCTGAAATGGCTTACTTTGAATGTTTACATGAATTAAAGCTCATTGTTGATTTAATTTATGAAGGCGGTATTGCCAACATGAATTACTCGATTTCGAATAATGCCGAGTATGGTGAATATGTTTCTGGCCCACGCATTGTGACTGAAGAAACTAAAAATGTCATGCGTCAGTGTTTGAAAGATATTCAAACTGGTGAGTATGCAAAGAGCTTTATCTTGGAGAATAGAGCGGGTGCGCCCACTTTAATTTCCCGTCGTCGTTTAACTGAAGAACATCAGATTGAAGAGGTTGGTGCTAAGTTACGCGCGATGATGCCGTGGATTGCGAAAAATAAATTAGTTGATAAAGCGAAAAACTAAGTGGATTTAGGCCAGTTTCGATGATGTATCCCCATCCCCTTATTGCTAAAGAAGGCTGGCCTTATTTAATTGGTTTGGCGATCGTTATTTTGATCGTGCAGCATTTTGGCGGTTTATTGTGGTCGTGGCCGCTGTGGCTCATTTTCTTTTTTGTCTTGCAGTTTTTTCGTGACCCACAGCGTATTGCTCCATTAGGTCGCGATTTAGTAGTGTCGCCTGCTGACGGCCGAATTGTTGCGGTTGAGGTCTGTAATGACCCCTATGCTGATCGCGAGGCATTAAAAATGAGTGTCTTTATGAATGTTTTTAATGTGCACTCGAACCGAATTGCAGTGACGGGGCATATACGTAGCATTCAATATTTTCCGGGCTCGTTTGTGAATGCCGATTTGGACAAAGCCTCTACGCAGAATGAACGCAATGCTGTAGTAATTGAGGCTAACAGCCAAATCATTACTTTAGTGCAGGTAGCAGGGCTCATTGCACGGCGCATTTTATGTTATGTGCATGTTGGCGACCGCGTAAAAAGGGGTGAGCGCTATGGTTTCATTCGCTTTGGTTCGCGGGTTGATGTGTACTTACCTCTAACCGCTGAGCCATTAGTGAGTGTGGGCGATATTGTTTTTGCGACTAAAACTGCGCTAGCGCGTTTACCAGGTTTAGATACGTAATGCCATTTCGTCGCCGTTTACGATTCGATCGTAGCCGTTTAAAGCGCCAGCGTACTTTAGGTCGCGAAGGCGATGCTTGGGATGGAGATACGCATAGCGCGGCCGACGATCATCCTGATTTTGAGGTTGAGCAAGAAATTGAATTGAAGCCTCGCCTGCGTAGCAAGGGAATTTATTTGTTACCTAATGCGTTTACAACCGCTGCTTTATTTTGTGGTTTCTTTGCGATCGTGAATGGCATGAACCACCAATTTGAAACTGCGGCAATTGCAATTTTCGCAGCCTTAGTTTTAGATGGCATGGACGGTCGGGTAGCAAGGATGACCAATACCCAAAGCGCTTTTGGTGAGCAATATGATTCTTTATCTGACATGGTTTCATTTGGCGTTGCGCCGGCTTTGGTGGCGTACGAGTGGGTTTTAAAAGATTTAGGTAAATGGGGCTGGTTAGCTGCCTTTACTTATTGTGCTGGTGCAGCCTTACGACTAGCACGTTTCAATATTAATACCGGCGTCGTTGATAAGAAATTTTTTCAAGGCCTGCCAAGCCCAGCCGCCGCCGCTTTATTAGCAGGCTTTATTTGGTTGGCTGATGATAATAAGTTGCCCGTTAAAGATTACGCCATTCCTTGGGTGACTTTCTTTATAACGGTTTATGCTGGTTTAACGATGGTTTCTAATGGCTATTTTTATAGCGGCAAAGCCTTAGATGTGCGCTACCGCGTGCCATTTTGGGTTATGGTCTTGCTAATACTGGGTTTTGTGCTGATTTCATCAAACCCCCCGGTGACCTTATTTGCTGTTTTTGTTGCCTATTCAGTCTCAGGATATGTCATTTGGGCTTGGCGTCGCTTTGCCGCTAAAGGCTAAGTAAACTAATTTGATGTATAGTTTATCTATGTTGATGAATTTAACCCCTAATTTAGCCCTGCTTCTATTAGCACTAAGCCTAGCGCTTGGGGCGGGTAAGCCTTGAGTTAATGAAACCAGATTGATTCATTAATCCAAACATACCAGCCCCAGCAAATTGCTGGGGTTTTTGTTTTGTAGTTTGCGTAATGCAGTGCAGATCGATGAGTAGCGATTTATTGGAGAGTAACTATGACAGACAAATTAATTATTTTTGATACCACCTTGCGCGATGGCGAGCAGTCGCCTGGCGCCTCGATGACTAAAGACGAAAAAGTCCGCATTGCGCGACAACTTGAGCGCCTTAAGGTGGATGTGATCGAAGCAGGCTTTGCGGCTAGCTCAGAAGGTGATTTTGACGCAATTTCGGCAGTTGCTGCAGCCGTGAAAGATTCCACTGTTTGTTCTTTAGCGCGTGCCAATGATCGTGATATTACGCGGGCTGCCGATGCATTAAAGGCCGCTAATTCAAAGCGGATTCATACTTTTATTGCCACTAGCCCATTGCACATGGAAGTGAAATTGCGGATGACGCCCGACCAAGTCTTAGATCAAGCGATACGCTCAGTTCGCTTCGCACGTAACTTAGCTAATGATGTGGAATTTTCAGCTGAAGACGGGTATCGCTCAGAAATGGATTTTTTGTGTCGCGTATTTGAAGCCGTTATCGATGCTGGAGCAACGACCATTAATGTTCCCGATACTGTTGGCTATGCCATTCCTGAGTTATATGGCGAGTTTATTAAAACATTGCGTACCCGCGTGCCTAATTCGGATAAAGCGGTTTGGTCGGTACATTGCCATAACGATTTAGGTATGGCGGTGGCTAATTCTTTGGCTGGGGTGAAGATTGGAGGGGCTCGACAAGTAGAGTGCACGATTAATGGTTTAGGTGAGCGCGCTGGTAATACTTCATTGGAAGAAATTGTGATGGCTTTGCGCACCCGTAAAGACTACTTCAATTTAGTTTCAACAATTGATGCCACTCAAATTGTGCCGGCTTCAAAATTGGTTTCCCACATTACGGGCTTTGTCGTGCAGCCCAATAAAGCCGTGGTTGGAGCTAATGCGTTTTCACATGCCTCTGGTATTCATCAAGATGGTATTTTGAAAGCCCGCGAAACCTATGAAATTATGCGTGCTGAAGATGTAGGTTGGTCAGCAAATAAAATAGTCTTGGGTAAGTTATCTGGTCGAAATGCATTTAAACAACGCTTAGATGATTTGGGCTTAACTTTAGAGTCGGAGGCCGACTTTAATGAAGCATTTGTGCGCTTTAAAACCTTGGCAGATCAAAAAGCGGAAATCTTCGACGAAGACATTATTTCGATTATGTCGGAGGCTGCTCATGCTGAAGAACACGATTTTTATCATTTTATTGGCATTAGCCAGCACTCTAAAACCGGTGAAAGACCAATGGCTCGAGTGAGTTTTCGCATGGGTGATACCGACGTCAGTGCAGAGGCTGAAGGCAATGGGCCGGTTGATGCGAGCTTAAACGCAATTGAAGCTTTAGCTAAAAGTGGTGCTGAACAGCTTTTGTACTCGGTTAATGCGATTACTTCTGGTACCCAATCGCAGGGTGAAGTGACTGTGCGCTTGGCAAAAGGAGGACGTATCGTGAATGGGGTGGGTACCGATCCTGACATCATTGCAGCTTCAGCTAAAGCCTATTTATCTGCCTTAAACAAGCTTTACGATCCACGGCATGTGAAGTTAAACGCCCAAATGACCCCATAAGCTGCCTTATATCAAGCAGATTGCCCTCTAATTTAAATTCTGCTACAATTCGATGGCTTTGATTTATAAAGCTTTTTTTAATCGCACGACACTAAAAGGGTGAAAGCTCGGGTGTTCGCAAGTAAGGAGTAATACGATGTCAGTAGTTCATAGTCAAACGGCGGAAATCGTCAAAGAAAACGCGCGTAGCGCAAATGATACGGGTAGCCCTGAAGTTCAAGTGGCCTTATTAACCGCTCGTATCAACGACCTTACACCCCATTTCAAGGCAAACGCCAAAGATCATCACAGCCGTCGTGGTTTGTTGAAGATGGTTTCGCGTCGTCGCCGTCTCTTGGATTATCTCAAGGGCAAAGATCTGGATCGTTATCGCGCGTTGATTGAGAAGTTAGGCCTCCGTAAGTAATTGGCTGGCATTTAGTAGCAGTTTGAGTGCTTCTAGATTACCTGTTTAGGGGATCGTGTCATTCCAATGCGTCTCTCAGCCCCCATTGCCCTGCGCTGAGTGCCTCACTGGAATGGCATCCCTTGTAATCTCGAATTGCTCCAGCGTAGTCGAGGCGCTGCATTTCCTCGGCGAGCGTTAAGTAGCTTGTTTTAGCATCCATTTGGAATGCACAAGCACAATTTGGAGAATGAAAAAATGACCATGTTTAATAAAGTAGTAAAGACCTTTCAATGGGGCCAACAGCAAGTAACAATGGAAACGGGTGAAATCGCGCGTCAATCTGGCGGTGCGGTTATGGTAGATATAGGCGATACGGTGGTATTAGCCACTGTTGTAGCTTCAAAATCAGCAAAACCCGGGCAAGATTTTTTCCCTCTTACGGTTGATTATTTAGAAAAAACCTATGCCGCAGGCAAAATTCCTGGTGGCTTTTTCCGCCGTGAAGGACGTCCATCAGAAGGCGAAACCTTAATTTCGCGTTTAATCGATCGCCCAATTCGCCCGCTATTTCCTGAAGGTTTTTATAACGAAGTGCAAGTGGTCATTCATGTTTTATCGATTAACCCCGACATTCCTTCAGACATTCCTGCCTTAATTGCTGCATCAGCGGCTTTATCGATTTCAGGAATTCCGTTTAATGGCCCCATTGGTGCGGCCCGCGTGGGTTATCGTGATGGTCAGTATTTACTTAATCCAACCCGTGCTGAGCAAGCAACCAGCGATCTCGATTTAATTGTGGCTGGTACGCAGGCCGCAGTGTTAATGGTTGAGTCTGAAGCACAACAATTACCAGAAGATGTGATGTTGGGTGCTGTAGTTTATGGTCATGATCAAATGCAAATTGCGATCAATGCCATTCAAGAAATGGTCCGCGAAGCTGGTAAACCCGAATGGGATTGGCAAGCTGCACCAAAGGATGAGCCTTTAATTGCTAAGGTAACAGCCCTTGCTGAGGCGCCTTTACGTGAGGCCTATCAAATGCGTCAGAAACAAGCGCGCTCAACCAAGCTAAAAGAAATTAATAAAGAAGTGCTAGCTAAGTTAGCACTTGATGGTGATATTGATGAAGTTGCTGTGGGTAATATTTTGTTTGAGATTGAAGGCAAAATTGTGCGCAGTCAAATTTTGAATGGTGAACCCCGCATTGACGGGCGCGATACTCGCACCGTTCGGCCGATTGAAATTCGTAGTGGTGTTTTGCCCCGTACACACGGTTCAGCGCTTTTCACGCGCGGTGAAACTCAGGCCTTGGTAGTTGCTACCTTGGGCACCGCACGCGACGAACAAATTATCGATGCACTTGAAGGCGAGCACCGTGATCGTTTCATGTTCCACTACAACATGCCCCCATTTGCTACTGGTGAAACCGGTCGCGTAGGTAGCCCTAAGCGTCGTGAAATTGGCCATGGCCGTTTAGCGAAGCGCGCGCTCATTCCTGTTTTACCAAACCCAGAAGATTTTGCTTATAGCATTCGGGTGGTTTCTGAAATTACCGAATCAAATGGCTCTTCATCGATGGCTTCAGTTTGCGGTGGTTGCTTGGCGTTAATGGATGCAGGTGTACCTGTCAAGGCACACGTTGCAGGCGTAGCGATGGGCTTGATTTTAGACGGCAACCGTTTTGCTGTTTTAACTGATATCTTGGGTGATGAAGATCATTTAGGTGACATGGACTTTAAGGTAGCCGGCACAGCAAATGGGATTACAGCTTTGCAAATGGATATTAAGGTACAGGGTATTACCAAGGAAATTATGCAAGTGGCTTTAGCGCAAGCGAAAGAAGGTCGCTTACATATTCTGAGCAAAATGCAAGAAGCGATGGGCTCGGTTCGTACCGAGTTATCAGAGCATGCGCCAAGAATGGTATCTTTCAAAATTCATCCCGATAAGATTCGTGAAGTAATCGGTAAGGGCGGCGCTACCATTCAGGCCTTAACTAAAGAAACTGGTTGCAGCATCAATATTGAAGATGATGGCACGGTAACGATTGCATCTACCAGCGCTGATGGCTTAGCCGAAGCAAAGAGCCGTATTGAAGGTATTACCGCTGAAGCTGAGGTAGGCAAGATTTATGAAGGCCCGGTTGTGAAGTTGCTTGAATTTGGCGCCTTAATTAATATTCTTCCTGGCAAAGACGGTCTCTTACATATTTCAGAAATCGCCAATGAGCGTGTGAAAGAAGTAAAAGACTATTTACAAGAAGGTCAAATTGTGCGCGTGAAGTTATTGGCTGCCGATGAGCGTGGGCGTTTACGTCTTTCCTTAAAAGCAGCAATGGCGGAAGAGGGTGGCACAATTGTACCTTTAGCCGCTAGTGCAAACGCTACTAAGCCTTCGGAAAATACCCCTGCGAATGGTGAGACAGTTTAAGTAAGATAACCTTTACTTAGCTAAATGATCTGACAGTGAACGGAGATGGCTGATGCGCGTGATTGAAATTCGTGAACACGGTGCGCCTGAAGTCTTAGTTTCAAGCACTCGCCCGGACCCCGCTGTACCAACAGCAGGTTCTGGTGAAGTGTTAATTCGGGTTTTGGCAGCTGGTATTAACCGCCCCGATGTATTGCAACGCAAGGGTCATTACCCTGTGCCTGCTGGCGTCTCTGATATTCCCGGCCTGGAAGTTGCTGGCGAAATTATTGGTGGCGATTTAGCCCACGCTGATAATACATTTGGCCTTAAGTTAGGGGATAAAGTTTGTGCCTTAGTGCAGGGCGGTGGCTATGCCGATTTATGTTTAGCCCCCATTGCGCAATGTTTGCCTTATCCAACTGGTTTTAGTGACCAAGAAGCAGCCTCCTTACCCGAAACTTTTTTTACCGTATGGAGTAATGTTTTTATGCGCGGCGAGCTGGCCAAGGGCGAAACTTTATTAGTGCAAGGCGGTTCAAGTGGTATCGGAGTTACTGCGATATTAATTGCTAAGGCTTTAGGGCATCGGGTGCTGGTTACCGCAGGTAGCGATGAAAAATGTGCTGCTTGTATGAAGCTAGGTGCCGATGTGGCGATTAATTATAAAACCCAAGATTTTGTCGAAGAAGTAAAAAAAGCCACTGATGGTAAAGGTGTGAATGTTATTTTAGACATGGTAACTGGTGCCTATGTGCAACGTGAAATTGATTGTCTGGCTGATGATGGTCGTATTGTAATTATTGCGATTCAAGGCGGCTCAAAAGCGGAAGTAAATACGGGCCAGATTCTACGGCGACGCTTAACTATTACGGGCTCTACCTTACGCCCTAGACCAGTAGCCTTTAAAAAGAAAATTGCGCAAGCTTTGCATACGCAAATTTGGCCCTTACTAAATGCCGGTCAATTAAAGCCCGTAATTTATAAAATCTTCAGCATGAATGACGCTGCCGATGCGCATCGCTTAATGGAATCGAGCGAGCATGTGGGTAAAATTATTCTTACGGCGTAATTAAAAATATGCGCCCACTCATTATTGTTGCCAACTGGAAAATGCACGGTAGCTTTAGCCGTAATCAAACATGGATGCAAGATGTCTGCCGTTCTATGGCGCAAGGTATGCCTTCAGGACGGCGCTATGCAGTGTGTGCACCATTTCCCTATTTAGCGCAATGTGCAGAGCTACTGCGCGTGGGTGGAGTAGCCGCCTTAAGTTTGGGCGCACAAGAGGTATCGGCCCATCTCGATGGACCCTATACTGGCGAAGTTTCTGCTCCTATGTTAGCTGAGCTTAGCTGCTCTTATGTCATTGTGGGTCATTCTGAGCGGCGCGATCTTCACCAAGAGACTGATGAACAAATTGCCGAAAAGGCTTTGCTCGCTTTAGATCATGGTTTAACTCCAATTATTTGTGTTGGTGAAACTGCTGATCAACGCAATTCAGGTCGAGCAGAAGAGGTTGTGCGCTCACAAATTGCTCGACAGGTTACGGTTTTACAAGATCGCTTAGTTGATTCTTTAATTGCTTATGAGCCGGTATGGGCAATTGGCACTGGCAAAGTTGCTACCGCGCAAGTTGCGCAAGATATGCATCGCGCTATTCGCCATCAATTAGCTGAATTTAATGACGACGTGGCCTCGCATATTGGAATTTTATACGGCGGTAGTGTTAAGCCTGAGAATGCCGCAGAATTATTCGTGATGCCAGATATTGATGGTGCTTTAGTAGGCGGCGCTTCATTAATTGCTGAAGATTTTCTAGCGATTTGCCGAGCTTAAATATTTTATTGGAGATTTAGCATGGAATGGTTTACTACTCTTTTAACAGTTTTGCAGGTGATATCTGCATTAAGCGTAATTGGTTTGGTTTTATTACAACAAGGGAAGGGTGCCGATATGGGCGCTGCCTTTGGTTCTGGCTCTTCAGGAAGTGTCTTTGGTGCTAGTGGCTCGGCCAATTTTCTGTCGCATACCACGGCCGTTTTTGCCACCGTATTTTTCTTAAGTACCTTAGGCCTTACTTGGGTTGGCAATAAAAAAACTACTGTTCCTGGCGTGCTTTCAGGCTCTACTCTTCCTATGGCGGGTGATGTGCCAGCGCCAGTAGCACCAGCTGCCCCAAATACACCTCCAGCTAGCCCGGCAAAAAATGCTGCCGCACCAGCTCCAGCAACAGAGCCTGCCGCAGCTAAAGATGCCGGTAAGCCAGTAGTGCCTAAGTAGATCGCTCATTAGCTAAACGAAGAAGCAAGGCAAAGTTGAGTTAATAGAAGTTGGGTGATATGCATCCGAGTAAGAAGCTGTAAAATTTTAGTTGTTCAGTAATTTTGTAATATGCCGACGTGGTGAAATTGGTAGACACGCTATCTTGAGGGGGTAGTGGCTTAGGCTGTGCGAGTTCGAGTCTCGCCGTCGGCACCAAGCAGATTTATCTGTCACATCAAATGCAGTCTTGCTCATGATTACGCAGGACATGGGCTATCAAATGAAAAGATCATGGCTGGCATTAAGTTAGGCATTATCTCACTGGCAGCAATCAATGTTATTGCTGTCTTTGATTTAACCGGAATTGCCGCGCAGGCCGAATATGGCTTTAGCACCATTCTTTTTGTTAGTACCCCATTAATTATTTACTCCTTGCGTAAACCCTACTGGGATGCACATGATACAAGTACTAGGCTAGAGCCTTTTAGTAGAGGGAACCGGTCTGGTATTTAGCGCATCTTATTTACCCAGCACGCTCATGTAGCCCGTTATGTATGAGATTGAAAAGAAGAGAGTATTGGTGATACCTTTTTTGGAATTAATATTAATTTTAAAACCGGTATTCTTTTTTTGAATTAAAAAGTCTTCACTAAGCTCAATAGAAATTTCTTCACCAAATTCGCAGCCCATTGCATTACATGGGCCAGGCGTTCGGTTAATTGATTTCAATGGCACAGTTGCACCATCAACTATTTGCGCCGATTGATATTCACGCATGCCATTTAAATAAATTAATTTTGCAAAGGCGCGATAAGTCACGTGGCCATGCGAATTTTTAGTAGCAACCAAGCCAAACTGCTCACTAGTGTTGTTATCGCCGATAGTAAAAATTTCAGGCCCAATATAAGTCACACTTTGATCGGTAGTTGAGGTTTTAATCTGTGTCGCTTTTGCTACCGAAGTAACCTCATCCGAGCTAATGACAATTTCATGGCTTGCGCATGCAGATAGGAAAATTCCAGCAGCAATGAGTGGCAGAATTTTCAATAGGGCAGCGGGCATGATTGACTTAAGCTCGAAGGAGGTTGAGTTAGTAAAGGGTCACGTTAGTAAGGATGCGTGATTCTAGTCTGAAATGTTGAGAGCCTAATCAACTGATGCTCCAGAAGATTTCACCACCTTTTCCCATTTCTGAGTTTCAGCTGCAATAATTTTGCCAAAATCTTCTGGCGTACCAGCAATTGGTACTCCGCCTAACTCGGCCAGCCGTTCACGCATTTTTGGGTCAGCCAAAATTCTGTTTACTTCAGCATTGACACGATCAATCGCGGCGCGTGGAGACCCCTTAGGCATACCTATACCAAACCAAGCGGTAGCCTCATAACCGGGAACCGTTTCTGCGACTGTGGGTACATTAGGCAAAGATGGGTCGCGCGCTGCAGAAGTTACTGCTAAAGCACGCAGATTGCCCGATTTAATATGGCCTGCAGAGGAAGGCAAGTTATCAAATAAGACTTGTACTTGGCCAGCCATCAAGTCTACTAATGCTGGCCCTGCGCCTTTATATGGCACATGCAGCATATTACAGCCGGTCATCGATTTAAATAGTTCGCCTGATAAATGTACCGAAGTACCGCTACCTGAGGAAGCCATATTGACTTTGCCTGGATTAGCTTTGCAATAAGCAATAAACTCCGCCACTGTTTTGATTGGTAATGAAGGTGGAATAACCATCACATTGGGAGTGCGTACCAGGCCTGCCACGGGGGCAATATCACGAATAAAATTGTAATTGAGGTTCTTATAGAGTGAAGCATTAATTCCATTGGCAGGATTTACGAGCAACATCGTATAACCATCGGGTGCCGACTTAATTACAAATTCAGCACCAATGTTATTGCCAGCCCCAGGTTTATTTTCAACCACCACATTCTGCCCTAATGCCTGAGTTAAGGGCTGCGCGATGATACGGGCTAATACATCTGTAGTACCAGCGGGTGGGTAAGGCACAACCCACTTAATGGATTTTTCTGGATAGTCAGCTGCCGTTGCTGTATTGATAGCGGCTAGTAAAGTACAAATGCTGGCTAAGGTAACTTTGCTTATAAAATTCATACGATCTCCTAATTAGTAGCTTGTTATTTTTTCACTTTCATTAAAACTTACATCGATTTCCTTTTAATATCAGTAGTACTTTATATAATAGCTTTAAGATTAAATCAGATTACAAACACAGCGGCGGCCGTTTTAAGCCAAATTGCGTGCTTTGTTCAAAAGCATACGCTAGTTGCAAAACGCCGAAGTCGGCACGGTGGCGCCCAACAATTTGAACGCCTACTGGCAAGCCATTTGGGGTGAAGCCAGCAGGTACTGAGATTGCGGGATTGCCTAAAGCACTAATTAAATACAGTGATTTTTGCCATTCGATATAAGTCTGCATGGGAACCCCATTGATTTCCCGCGGATAGTCGAGGTCAATTGCAAAAGGGGTCACTTGATTCACTGGCAAAATTAAAAACTCATATTGCGCCATAAATTCGCGCATGCGATGGTAGAGTTCGGTCCGTTTGGCTTCGGCTCGAGCTAATTGAGGGCCGGTAATGGGTATGCCTTGCTCGGCATTCCAAATAACAGTGTCTTTAAATTTTTCACCATGTTCGGCCATTAAAGGGGTAATGCGTAGTTCCGTACGCCAAGCACGCCACAACATAAAAATTTCATCAGCTTCAGCGATGTCTGGTTCGGCATTGACTACTTCACAACCCAATGCTTCGAATACCGAGCGCGATGCGGCTAAAACTGTTGAAACTGCTGGCTCTACTGGTAGTCCACCCAAATTAGCGCTAAAGGCGATTTTACAGCCCCGAAAATCACGTGTCAGTGGTTGATTGAAAATAGTGCCAGGGGCTTCTAGTGCAATGGGCGAGCGATCGTCGGGCCCAGCCATGGCAGACATTGCAAGCGCTAAATCGGACACATTACGAGCCATGGGACCAGCGACACTCATGGTGTACCAGCCTAGTTGATCGGGCCAATTGGGCACCCGGCCAACTGAAGGGCGTAAACCCACCACATTGCAAAAATTTGCTGGATTACGCAGCGAGCCACCCAAATCGGTGCCATCAGCCAGTGCGATCATGCCCGCAGCTAAAGCAACTGCGCCCCCGCCCGACGAGCCGCCACAGGTTTTGCTCAAATCGTAAGGATTTGGTGTTGCGCCAAATACGGCATTAAAGGTTTGACTTCCAGCCCCAAACTCAGGGGTATTGGTTTTACCTAGACTTATAGCGCCAGCTCTTTTAAGCCGCTCGACTGGGAGCGAATCAACTTCAGGGATGAAATCTTTAAAGGCGAGCGAGCCAAAGGTAGTTTTTACCCCTTTAGTCAGAAATAGATCTTTGTGAGCTACTGGTAAGCCATGTAGGACGCCAATTTCGGCCCCGCTCTCTAGGTGTTGATCAGCCCTTTGGGCCTCTTGCATAGCTGAATCTGCGGTTAGGGTGACGATGGCGTTTAGGGTAGGATTTAAACGCTCGATTTGGTCTAAATGCGCCCGTATAACTTGGCTAGCTGATAGTTTTTTAAGACGCATTAGCTCGGCTAGTTGCGTGGCCGGAAGAAAACAGAGGTCTTGATTGACTGGCATAAGTAGGGCGCTTAGGGTTTTGCTTTATCTCAGCAAAGATGGGTAGAATGGGCAAGCATAATGCTATTCATCAATAAGCTAATTTATCGTGATTTATCCACTAACAGGGGATAGGTTTGCAAGCTACTAATATTAAGAATCCTGCTTATTTTCATAAGGTTGTGGATTGCCAATGGGCTTGCCCAGCCCACACTCCAGTGCCTGAATATATTCGCTTAATTGCGCAAGGGCAATATACCGATGCCTATATGGTTAATTGGGTTTCCAATGTCTTTCCTGGAATTTTAGGTAGAACTTGTGACCGCCCTTGTGAGCCTGCCTGCCGTCGAGGGCGGGTTGAAGAAAATAATGGTGACGACCCCGAGCCAGTGGCAATTTGCCGTTTAAAGCGGGTTGCAGCCGACCTAAAAGGGGATGTGCAGGCGCGTATGCCTAAGATTGCTAAGAAAAATGGCAAACGCATAGCTTGCGTTGGTGCAGGCCCCTCATCACTTACGGTAGCCCGCGATTTAGTGCCATTAGGATATGAGGTCACCGTTTTTGATGGCGAGCAACGTGCGGGTGGTTTTATTCGCTCACAAATACCCCGTTTTCGTTTACCAGAATCGGTAATCGATGAGGAGACTGGTTATATTCTTGATTTAGGCGTGCAATTTAAAGGTGGTGAACGCATTAGTTCGATGAATGCTTTATTGGCCACAGGTTTTGACGCTATCTATGTAGGCTCTGGTGCCCCGCGTGGTCGAGATTTAGATTTGCCGGGCCGCCAAGCAGCTGCCGAGCAGATTCATATCGGCATTGATTGGTTGGCTTCAGTTTCTTTTGGGCACATTACGAGCATTGGCAAAAAAGTGATTGTGTTGGGCGGCGGAAACACCGCAATGGATTGTTGTCGTTCGGCAAGAAGGTTAGGTAGTTCTGATGTCAAAGTAATTGTACGCAGCGGTTTTGAAGAAATGAAAGCTTCGCCATGGGAAAAAGAGGATGCGCTGCATGAAGGTATTCCAATTATTAATTTTCATGTGCCAAAAAGTTTTGAGGTGCAAGATGGAAAATTAATTGGCATGTACTTTACTGTAGTGGCAGCAGTTTATAACGAACGAGGCGAGCGCAAACTGGTGCCAAATGGCGAGCCCGACATATTCTTTCCCTGTGATACCGTGCTATTGGCAGTTGGTCAAGAAAATGCTTTTCCTTGGATTGAGCCCGATAGCGGCATTCAATTTAATCACCATGGTTTACCAGAATTAGATAAGATTTCTTTTCAGTCGACAAATCCACAAGTATTTTTTGGGGGCGATGCAGCGTTTGGTCCTAAAAATATAATTACTGCAGTTGCTCATGGCCATGAAGTTGCTGTATCAATTGATCGCTTTTTACACCATGAATCGCCCACTGTAAGGCCACCACCATATACCAATTTAATGTCGCAAAAAATGGGTATCCACGAGTGGAGTTATCATAACGATGTATCAGTTGATTTGCGTTTTCCGGTACCTTGGGCTGAAGCGGCAAAGGCCTTAGCAAATATTCGGGTAGAGGTTGAATTAGGCTTTGATGCCGCCACGGCATTTAAAGAAGCTAATCGATGTTTAAATTGCGATGTCGAAACCGTCTTCACCCGCGAAACTTGCATTGAATGTGATGCCTGTGTTGATATCTGTCCGATGGATTGCATTACTTTCACTGAAAATGGTGATGAGCATGATTTGCGCTTACGCTTAAAAGCGCCTGCCACCAACCTCACGCAAGCGCTTTACGTCTCAGCTAATCTCAAATCGGGTCGGGTTATGGTGAAGGATGAGGATGTCTGTTTGCACTGCGGTTTATGTGCTGAACGCTGCCCAACAGGCGCATGGGATATGCAGAAATTTTTGTTAGAAACTACGCCGGCTGGTCCAGATTGCCGAGATAAAACACTAAATCTGCCAGTGGAGTTGGTATGAAGCGCATTGAGGCTGTGAATGATTTTGTAATTAAATTTGCCAATGTCAATGGCTCTGGCTCGGCTTCCGCTAATGAACTTTTTGCCAAAGCAATTTTGCGGATGGGAGTACCTGTTAGTCCGCGTAATATTTTCCCCAGCAATATTCAGGGCATGCCAACTTGGTATGAAGCTCGAGTGTGCGCGAAGGGGTATTTAGGGCGCAGGGGCGGGGTCGACATCATGGTGGCTATGAACCCCCAAACTTGGGATGCCGATGTAGCCGAAATTGAGCCCAATGGCTATCTTTTTTATGACTCGACGCGCTCAATACCTGAATCACAGTTTCGTAAAGATGTGCACACCATTGGTGTGCCTTTAACTGAAATTAGTAATGCTAATTATCCCGATGCTCGTCAACGGCAATTATTCAAAAATATTATTTACGTAGGTGCTTTATCCGCTTTATTAAAAGTTGATAGTGCAGTCTTTGAAAAATTGTTTGCCGAGCAATATAAAGGTAAAGAAATTTTGCTTGATTCAAATATTAAAGCCTTTCATTTGGGCTATAGCTACATTCAAAAGCATTTTAAAGATGCGATTGGCATTCAAGTGCGCCGTGAAGACGGGGTTGGCGAACAAATTTTTATCGATGGCAATAGCGCGATTGCTTTGGGTTGCGTCTATGGAGGTGCGACGGTAGCTGCTTGGTATCCGATTACACCTTCTTCTTCGGTACCCGAGGCATTTCAAAAGTATTGTGAACGTTTTCGAGTCGATAAAAAAACTGGGCATGATCGTTTTGCCATTATTCAAGCCGAAGATGAATTGGCTTCGATTGGGATTATTATTGGCGCTGCTTGGAATGGGGCGCGAGCCTTTACTGCCACATCGGGCCCTGGTATTTCGCTGATGACAGAATTTATTGGTTTGGCTTACTTTGCCGAAATTCCTATTGTTATTATTGATGTGCAGCGTGGCGGCCCTTCAACGGGTATGCCCACTAGAACCCAGCAATCGGATTTATTAGCCTGTGCTTATGCTTCCCATGGCGACACTAAACATGTGCTGCTATTTCCTGAGGATCCTTACGAGTGCTTTGAACAAGCTGCTGTAGCACTAGATTTAGCTGAGCTCTTGCAAACCCCAATCTTTTTAATGACTGATTTAGATATTGGTATGAATCAGCGTTTAAGCAAACCATTTACATGGGATGAGCGAGAAGCGTATCACCGTGGCAAGGTCATGTCCTACGAAGACTTAGAAGCCGGAAAAGATTTCGGACGCTATAAAGATGTGGATGGCGATGGCATTCCATGGCGTACTTTACCCGGTACCCATCCGACTAAAGGTAGTTTTTTTACTCGTGGTACAACCCGTGACGCTTATGCGCGCTATTCAGAGCGAGGGCCCGATTACATTTACAACATGGAGCGTTTGTTATTAAAGTTTAAGGTTGCCGCTGACTTAGTGCCCCAGCCAATTATTGAGCAAGGCAAAACCCCGAGTCAATTTGGGGTGATTTATTTTGGTTCAACTAGCCCAGCGATGCAAGAGACATTAGATGTTCTGCGTGCAGATAAAATTGTGCTTGATGCAATGCGAATTCGGGCCTTCCCATTTTCTAAAGTTGTGAGTGATTTTATTGCTAAACATGAAAAAGTATTTGTAGTTGAACAAAATCGTGATGCACAGATGCATACGCTGCTCACTACCGAGTTAGAAATTGATCCAGCTCGCTTAATCAAAATTTTGCATTACGATGGTACGCCAATTACAGCACGCTTTATTGTTGCCGCTATTGGTCAGCACCTAAAATCACCCGTTACTACCAAATCTCGCGCTCGCCTTGAAAAGGAATCATCATGACTTATATTGCTAAGCCGAGCATGCATCATCCTAGCTTAAGCACCAATAAGGTTGGCTATACTCGGCGTGATTATGAAGGTCGCATTTCTACTTTATGCGCGGGTTGTGGGCACGATTCAATTTCTGCAGCAATTGTTCAGGCTTGCTGGGAAATGGATATTGAACCCCACCGTGTAGCTAAATTATCTGGCATTGGCTGTAGTTCTAAAACACCGGATTATTTTCTTGGGGCTTCCCATGGTTTTAATACTGTACACGGGCGCATGCCTTCAGTCTTAACGGGTGCAAATTTAGCTAATCGTGACCTTCTATATTTGGGCGTTTCAGGTGATGGCGATTCTGCTTCAATCGGGTTAGGACAATTTGCGAATGCTATGCGGCGCAGTGTACGCATGACTTATATCGTTGAAAATAATGGCGTCTATGGGCTTACTAAGGGTCAATTTTCTGCTACGGCAGATCGTGGCTCAAAAAGTAAGAAGGGTATTGTTAATAACGATAGCCCAATTGACTTAGTAGGGCTGGCTTTGCAGTTGGGCGCTACTTATGTTGCGCGCAGTTTTTCTGGAGATAAAGAGCAATTAGTACCTTTGATTAAAGGCGCAATTGGCCATGGCGGGGCTGCTTTTATTGATGTCATTAGCCCCTGTGTTACTTTTAATAATCATGGTGGTAGCACTAAAAGTTACGATTATGTTAGACAGCATAATGAAGCAGTGAGCCGGATTGATTTTATCCCACAACATTCTGAAATTACCACTGCATATGCTCCGGGAGAATTGATTGAAGTGCGCCAGCACGATGGTAGTTATTTGCGATTACGTAAGTTAGACACTAGCTATGATCCTACAAATCGCTATGCAGCCTTAAGTTATATTAATGAACATCAAGATCGCGGCGAAGTGGTTACTGGGTTGCTCTATTTAGATCCGCTGGCTGGTGACTTACATGAAGCGTTAAATACCTGTGCTGAGCCTTTAAATTCTTTAGGAATTGCAGAGTTGTGCCCAGGGGTTGATGCTTTAGCAAAAATAAATGCTTCTTTACGATAAGACATATTTTTTTAGGAGTTAAGATGACTGAGCGTTCCGTATCCAATTCCATCGTCCACAGTAATTTAGTGCGTTTGCCGCCTAGCGCGACTATTCTCGATGCTGCACGCACCATGACTAAGGCAAATTGTGGCAGTGTCTTAATTATTTCACCTAATGGCACTTTAGAGGGCATTGTGACTGAGCGCGATTTAATGACGCGGGTATTAGCAAAGGGCTTGATTCCTGAAAAAACCGTAGTGTCTCAAGTGATGACGCCGAACCCCCATTGTGTGCCTCCCGAAATGATTGTGTCGCATGCCGTGATGATTATGATTGAGCGGGGTTTTAGACATCTCCCCATTGTTTCTGATGACGGCAAAATTTTAGGAGTCTTTTCAGCGCGCGATGCATTGCCCAGAGAAATTAGTGATGCTTTAAGCCTAGCTGATTTTCATGAGCAGATGAATGATCCGTTGATCTAACTAAAAAGGGTATGCAATGGAAAAGAAAATCTCAAAAAATGAGCCATATCCGATTGAAGTTCAGGCTGGCAATACCTATGCATGGTGTTCATGCGGACTGAGTAAAACTCAGCCATTTTGTGATGAATCTCATCAATTAACTGACTGTATGCCCTTTGAATTTACTGCTACTGAAAGTAAGGTTATTTATTTCTGTGGCTGTAAGCAAACGGCATCACCACCGCTCTGTGATGGTTGCCACCGCTCACTGTAGACCGAGATTTCAGTTGCTTGCACAGAAAGCCCGCTTTATGGGCCTTATCCTTTAAGTTTGCCGGCGCCTAGAGGAAAACCCTTATAATCTTGCAAGTAATTTAGTACAGAGATATGGGCTTTGTTTGACAACTGATTTAGGCTAATTTTGAACCTTGCAAACTACTTTCCGGTTTTGCTGTTTATCCTCGTTGGGATAGCCGTTGGTTTAGTGCCAATGTTATTGGGCAAAATAGTAGCCCCCTCTAGCCCAAATGCTGAAAAACTGTCTCCCTACGAATGCGGCTTTGAAGCATTCGAAGATGCCCGCATGAAATTTGATGTGCGCTATTACCTAATTGCCATTCTTTTTATTTTGTTCGACCTTGAAACTGCCTTTCTATTTCCTTGGGGAGTGGCTTTGCGTGATATTGGTTGGGCAGGCTATGCCTCGATGATTGTGTTCCTCTTGGAATTTATTGTAGGCTTTGTTTACATCTGGAAAAAGGGCGCCCTCGACTGGGAGTAAAAGTTATGGCGTTGGAAGGCGTACTCAAAGAAGGTTTTATTACTACCTCTGCAGATCAGCTCATTAACTGGACCCGTACTGGTTCGCTGTGGCCCATGACTTTTGGTTTAGCTTGCTGCGCCGTAGAGATGATGCATGCGGGTGCCGCTCGTTACGATTTAGATCGCTTCGGTGTTGTATTTCGGCCCTCGCCACGGCAATCTGATTTAATGATTGTGGCTGGCACGCTTTGTAACAAAATGGCCCCAGCCTTACGTAAAGTGTACGATCAGATGCCTGAACCCCGCTGGGTGATTTCAATGGGCTCATGCGCTAATGGTGGTGGCTATTATCATTACTCTTATTCGGTTGTGCGGGGCTGTGATCGAATTGTGCCTGTAGATATATACGTACCAGGTTGCCCACCCACGGCCGAAGCCCTAATTTACGGCATCATTCAGTTGCAGGCCAAAATTGGCCGCACTAGCACTATTGCACGCAAAGCGTAAACCGAGCCACTATGTCTGAGCGCTTAAATCATCTCGCCCAAACCATTCAAAACGTGCTGGGTGCGCGGGTTAAATCGATTGAGGTCGCTTTAAATGAAGTGACTCTCGTGGTAAGCGCTGACGATTATTTAAACGCTGCCTTTTTGTTGCGCGACGAACCAGCTTTGGCATTTGCACAACTAATCGATTTATGCGGAGTTGATTATCAAGAGTATGGCGATGGTACGTGGACTGGCTTGCGTTTCGCAGTCGTCACTCATTTACTTTCCTTGCAACATAATCAACGGCTCCGGCTGCGGGTTTTTGCACCGGACGATAGCTATCCAGTAGTTGCATCTCTCGTACCCGTATGGAGTTCTGCTAATTGGTTCGAACGTGAAGCCTTCGATTTATTCGGAATTTTGTTCGACGGCCATGAGGATTTGCGCCGCATTCTGACCGACTATGGTTTTATTGGCCACCCATTTCGAAAAGACTTTCCGATTTCTGGAACAGTTGAAATGCGCTACGATCCTGAACTCAAGCGAGTAGTGTATCAACCTGTCACAATTGAGCCACGTGAAGTGATTCCCCGCATTGTCCGTGAAGAATCATATGGAGGACCCGCTTAACGGTCTTTATCATGGCAGAAATTAAGAATTACACCCTCAACTTTGGCCCTCAGCATCCTGCAGCGCATGGCGTTTTACGTTTAGTACTTGAGTTGGATGGCGAAGTTATTCAGCGCGCTGATCCGCATATTGGTTTATTACATCGCGCTACTGAAAAGTTAGCTGAGACGCGCACTTGGATTCAAAACGTGCCGTACATGGATCGTCTTGATTATGTCTCAATGATGGTGAATGAGCACGCCTATGTCATGTCGATTGAAAAATTAATTGGCGTTGATGTGCCATTACGAGCCCAATATATTCGCGTGATGTTTGATGAATTAACGCGTTTACTGAATCATCTACTCTGGATTGGTTGTCATGGTTTAGATGTGGGGGCAATGGCCGTATTTTTATATGCTTTCCGTGATCGTGAAGAAATTTTTGATATGTATGAGGCTGTATCTGGCGCACGGATGCATGCAGCTTACTATCGTCCGGGGGGAGTGTATCGAGATTTGCCCAGCGAGATGCCTCAATTTACAAAATCAAAATTGCGTAGTGATGCGGCAATTCAGCGCCTGAATGAAACTCGTACTGGTTCTTTACTCGATTTCATTGAAGCTTTTAGTCAACGCTTTCCAGCTAATGTTGATGAATACTGCAACCTTCTCACCGATAACCGTATTTGGAAGCAGCGTTTAGTGGGCATTGGTGTGGTTACCCCTGAGCGAGCTCTACAGCTTGGTTTTACAGGGCCTATGTTGCGTGGCTCTGGTATTGAATGGGATTTACGTAAAAAGCAACCCTATGAAGTATATGACCGTCTAGACTTTGATATTCCAGTAGGGGTCAATGGCGATTCTTATGATCGGTATTTAGTGCGCATGGAAGAGATGCGGCAATCAAACCGCATCATTACTCAGTGTGTTGCATGGCTAAAAGAAAATTCTGGTTCAGTGATGAGCGCTAACCATAAAGTTGCCCCACCATCGCGTTTAGATATGAAAACTAATATGGAAGAATTAATTCACCATTTCAAATTATTTACCGAAGGCATTCATGTTGCGCAAGGTGAGGCTTATGCTGCGGTCGAACACCCGAAAGGGGAGTTTGGCGTCTATTTAATTTCTGATGGGACTAATAAACCTTATCGAATGAAAATTCGTGCGCCCGGTTTTGTTCATTTAGCTGCCCTCGACGAAATGGCGCGGGGCCATATGATTGCTGATGCAGTGACGATTATTGGCACTCAAGATATTGTCTTTGGTGAGATCGACCGCTAATGACAACTTTATTTTCTGTTGCCTGCCGCGCGGAAATTGATCGCAATATTGCGAAGTATCCGCCTGAGCAAAAGCAATCGGCAGTGATGGCGGCTTTAATTGCCGCGCAAACCGAGTTAGGTTGGGTTTCGCCAGCCGTGATTGAAGAAGTAGCACAGATCTTAGGCATGCCCACCATTGCGGTAGATGAAGTAGCCACTTTTTATAATATGTATAACACTAAGCCTGTTGGCGCATACAAAATTGTGGTGTGCACAAATTTGCCTTGCCAATTAAGTCATGGCGCTGATGCAGCTGATTATTTGAAACAAACCCTTGGTATCGGATTTAATGAAACTACACCTTGTGGCACTTTTACTCTTAAAGAAGGTGAGTGCATGGGCGCTTGCGGTGACTCTCCTGTGATGTTGGTAAACGATAAGCGCATGTGTAGTTTTATGAGTCACGACAAAATTGATGCTTTATTAGCTGAGTTACGTATTGCCAAGACAAATTATGCAGAAGGATCGGCAGCATGACCAGCTTGCATAAAAATCATGTGAAGCCGCTAATTTTAGCTGGCTTAACTGGCGATAATTGGCATTTAGAAGATTACGTGAAGCGCGGCGGTTATGGACAATTGCGGCGCATCTTAAGCGAACCTGTTGCACCTGAGGCGATCATTGCTGAGTTGAAGTTATCGGCATTGCGCGGGCGTGGGGGTGCGGGCTTTCCTACTGGCTTGAAGTGGAGCTTTATGCCACGCCAATTTCCGGGGCAAAAATATTTAGTATGTAACAGTGATGAAGGCGAGCCAGGCACTTTTAAAGACCGCGACATCATGCGCTATAACCCCCATGCCTTAATTGAGGGCATGATTATTGGTGCGTACACGATGGGCATAAGTGTGGGCTATAACTATATTCATGGTGAAATCTGGGATGTTTATAAACGCTTTGAAGCCGCGTTAGACGAAGCACGAGCCGCAGGTTATTTAGGTAATCAGATTTTAGGTAGTCAGTTTAGTTTTGAATTGCATGCTTCGCCAGGTTGGGGGGCTTATATTTGTGGTGAAGAAACGGCCTTACTCGAATCTTTAGAAGGTAAGAAAGGTCAGCCTCGTTTTAAGCCGCCATTTCCAGCTAGTTTTGGCTTATATGGCAAGCCGACCACCATAAACAACACCGAGACATTTGCGGCCGTGCCATTCATTTTGGCAATGGGTGGCGAGGCGTACTTAAAATTGGGCAAGCCAAACAATGGTGGCACCAAAATATTTTCGGTTTCAGGTGATGTTAATCGGCCTGGCAATTATGAAATTCCCATGGGCTTACCATTCGCAGAATTATTGCAATTGGCTGGCGGCATGCGCAATGGCTCTACCTTAAAAGCAGTTATTCCCGGCGGTTCTTCGGCGCCCGTTATTCCAGCTGCTGAGATGATGGATTTAACGATGGATTACGACAGCATTGCTAAAGCGGGCTCGATGTTAGGCTCGGGAGCTGTAATCGTGATGAATGACACGCGCTGCATGGTGCAGGCCTTATTACGGCTCTCGTATTTTTATCACGAAGAATCCTGCGGGCAATGCACACCTTGTCGCGAAGGCACTGGGTGGTTATGGCGAATTGTTAATCGCATAGAACATGGTAAGGGACGCATAGAAGATTTAGATTTATTGAACGATGTCGCCAACAACATCCAAGGCCGCACAATTTGTGCATTAGGCGATGCTGCAGCGATGCCAGTACGCGGTATGTTGAAGCATTTCCGTGATGAGTTTGCTTATCACATCGAGCATGGGCGTTGCCTTGTATCCAAGGGCGTGAGTCATCCTCTAGAAACTGCTGAAGTGGTTGGGAGTTCAAGTATATGAGCATGGTCGAACTTGAAGTTGATGGTAAGCCAGTAGTAGTTCCACAGGGTTCGATGGTGATGCATGCAGCGAATAGCTTGGGTACCTATGTGCCCCATTTTTGTTACCACAAAAAATTATCGATTGCGGCGAATTGCCGGATGTGTTTAGTCGAGGTTGAAAAAGCTCCCAAGCCTTTACCTGCTTGTGCCACACCAGTGACGCAAGGCATGAAAGTATTTACGCATTCAGCTAAAGCCCTTGAGGCGCAACGTTCAGTGATGGAGTTTTTACTAATTAACCATCCACTGGATTGCCCGATTTGTGACCAGGGTGGCGAATGTCAGCTTCAAGATTTAGCAGTGGGCTACGGCAAATCGAGTTCACGTTATACCGAAGAGAAGCGGGTGGTATTTCATAAAAATGTTGGCCCTTTAATTTCTATGGAAGAAATGTCCCGCTGTATCCATTGCACGCGCTGCGTGCGCTTTGGTCAAGAGGTTGCGGGTGTAATGGAATTGGGGATGGTTAACCGTGGTGAACATTCTGAAATAACCACCTTCTTGGGACGTACGATCGACTCTGAGTTGTCGGGCAATATGATCGATATTTGCCCAGTTGGCGCTTTAACTAGCAAGCCATTTCGTTATGCCGCGCGAACGTGGGAGTTAGCGCGTAAGCGTTCACTAAGCCCGCACGATAGCTTAGGCAGTAATACGACGGTGCAAACCAAGTCTAATCGCGTGATGCGTGTAGTCGCTTTAGAAAACGAAGCAATCAATGAATGTTGGATTAGTGATCGTGACCGTTTTGCCTACGAGGGGCTAAATAGTACCGATCGGCTAACAAAGCCGATGGTGAAGCAAGATGGCAAGTGGTTAGAAACCGATTGGCAGTCGGCGCTAGATTATGTTGTCCATTCTTTACAAACGATTGGTAATTTACATGGCGCTGAATCAATTGCCGCCATTGCCCATCCTATTTCGAGTATTGAAGAGTTATATCTATTACAAAAATTAATTCGTGGTTTAGGCTCCAGTCAAATTGAAACGCGTTTACGCCAAGTTGATACCCGTGGCGCTGCTACTGTGCCTTATTTGGGAATGGCTATCAATGAATTAAGCGGGTTAAAACGCGCGCTCATCATTGGCAGTAATTTTCGTAAAGACCAGCCACTTCTTGCCGCGCGTTTGCGCACTGCTACTAAGCTAGGCTTACAAATGCATCGCTTGGATGCAGGCGGTAGCGATTGGCTGATGCCATTAGCAAGTAGCTTAACGATGCGACCGAGTGCTTGGGTCACGGGGCTTAGTGAAATTGCTTTAGCAGTTGCGCAGGCAAAAGGGGTATCAGCCCCCACAGGAATTCGCAGCCAAACCGTTTCACCTGAAGCAATGCAGATTGCGCAAGCACTATTAGAGACACCAGCGCTTAACCCATCAACAGGCTCAGACGCTCGCCCAACCCAAGCAATATTTTTAGGTGCAAGTGCTATCACACATCCACAAGCGGCTGATTTACATGGATTAGCGCAATTTATTGCCGAACAGACTGGTGCACGCTTTGGTTTCCTGCAGGAGGGTGGTAATAGTGTTGGTGCGCATCTAGTGAATGCAGTGCAGGGCAATGAGGGTAGTATCAACTCCTTGCTCGACGGAGAGCGTCATGCTTATCTATTGATGCATGTTGAGCCTTTGGCAGACTTGCCGAACCCACAGCAAACTCGCGCAGCCTTAACTAAGGCTGATACCGTGATTGCCTTAACCGCATTCACCAGCCCCGACTTACTCGAGTTGGCTGATGTACTTTTGCCCATTACGCCCTTTACAGAAACCATGGCTAGCTATGTGAATACCGCTGGCACAATTCAAACCATTCAGCCTGCTGTAAAACCGCTCGGCGATTCGCGACCCGCATGGAAAGTGATACGCACCCTCGGAACGCTGGCAAAGCTCGATGGCTTTTTATATAACCTACCTGAAGAAGTGCGTGCAGAAGCTTTACCTGAGATGCACGATAGCGCTGTGTCTCGCGCTAATAATCAATTTACAGGACTATTTAGTTTGAGCACAACAGTGCCAGCACAGCCCGCGAGTTTAGAGCGCTTAGGAGAGGTGCCGTTGTATGGAGTTGATGCTATTGTCCGTCGTTCGAGCGCATTGCAACTAACTGCCGATGCAAAATTAGCTTCAAAGGTAGGCTTAGGGCCAGATACTTTTGCTGAACTGGGTTTGGTAGAGGGCGAAATAGTGCAAGTGACGCAAGCAGGCATGAGCGTCAATATGACTGCCACGCAAATACCTAATTTAGCTGCCGGTGTCGTTCGCTTGGCGAGCACTACTCTAGCCAGTATGCAGCTGGGGCCGATGTTTGGCCCAATTACGGTAACGCGGATTGCCGGAGAAGTGGGCTAAGCGATGGCTAATTTTCTCAACCTGATCGAAATGCAAGGCATCGCTATCTTTGGCTCATTTTGGCCTTTGGTCTGGACCTTAATCAAAATCGTCATCATTGTTTTGCCGATGTTTGGCGCAGTTGCCTACCTCACCTTGTGGGAGCGCAAACTGATCGGTTGGATGCACATTCGCTTAGGCCCTAATCGGGTCGGACCATTAGGCTTATTTCAGCCTATTGCCGACGCGCTTAAACTTTTATTAAAAGAAATTATTGCGCCTACACGGGCTAGTAAAGCCTTATACGTGATTGCGCCAGTGATGGTAATTGCGCCCGCATTTGCTGCATGGGCTGTCATTCCATTTCAGGCAGAAATGGTGTTAGCGAATGTAAATGCTGGGCTGCTGTATGTCATGGCAATTACTTCGGTTGGCGTCTACGGCATTATTTTGGCCGGCTGGGCCTCTAACTCGAAATATCCGTTCTTAGGCGCGATGCGCGCTGCTGCACAAATGATTTCTTATGAAATTGCGATGGGCTTTGCTTTAGTTACCGTGCTAATGGTGTCGGGCTCTTTAAATTTAAGCACTATCGTCATTAGTCAAGGTGCGGGTCTTTTTGCTAGTTATGGCTTGAATTTCTTGTCATGGAATTGGTTGCCCCTCTTGCCAATGTTTTTAATTTACTTTATTTCAGGCATTGCTGAAACGAATCGACATCCATTTGACGTTGTCGAAGGCGAGTCGGAAATTGTTGCTGGCCACATGGTGGAATATTCGGGCATGGCTTTTGCGATGTTTTTTTTAGCCGAGTATGCCAACATGATTTTGATAGCGGCAATGGCTTCCGTCTTATTCTTAGGCGGTTGGCTGCCTATTCTTGATTTACCGATGCTGCGCGATATTCCGGGCTTCTTCTGGCTATTTGCTAAAACATTTTTCTTGTTATCGTGCTTCATTTGGTTGCGCGCCACCTTACCGCGTTATCGCTATGACCAAATTATGCGCTTAGGCTGGAAAATTTTTATCCCCCTCGCGGTTTTTTGGGTGGTGGTCGTTGGCGCCTGGATTGTTTCGCCTTGGAATATTTGGAATTAATTGAAGCCATGATCAAAAAATCATTCAAACGGATTAGTCAATTTTTCGATAGCCTCATGCTCAGAGATATTTTGACGGGAATGTCGATTACGGGACGTTATCTTTTTAAACCAAAGTTTACGATTCAGTACCCCGAAGAAAAGACACCTTTGTCACCCCGTTTTCGTGGCCTCCATGCTTTACGGCGTTATCCAAATGGGGAAGAGCGGTGCATTGCTTGTAAATTATGTGAAGCCGTTTGTCCTGCTTTAGCAATTTCAATTGAATCAGATCAGCGTGAGGATGGTACCCGCCGTACGACCCGTTACGACATTGATTTAACTAAATGTATTTTTTGTGGCTTCTGTGAAGAAGCATGTCCGGTTGATGCGATTGTGGAAACCAATATTTTTGAATACTTTGGTGATAAACGCGGCGACCTGTATATGACTAAAGAAATGTTATTAGCTGTTGGCGACGAGTATGAAAAAGAAATTGCTGCTAATCGTGCTGCCGACGCCCCTTATCGTTAATGCTGAATAATTAAAGAACCCGTGGCCCTCGAACCCTCAACTATCTTCGCAATTTTCTTTTATGCCTTTGCGGGCTTATTGATTATTTCTGCTTTGCGGGTGGTAACGGCAGCCAACCCAGTGCATGCCGCACTCTTTTTGGTGCTGGCATTTTTCTGTGCCTCAGGAATTTGGATGCTATTACAAGCAGAATTTTTAAGTCTAGCGCTAATTTTGGTTTATGTTGGGGCGGTGATGGTGTTATTTCTATTCGTGGTGATGATGCTAGATTTAGATTTAGCCCATTTGCGCCGCGATTTTAAAAAATACCTCCCAGTGGCATTTTTAATGGGGATTGTGATTGTTTTAGAATTAGCAGTCGTATTAATTCGCAGTTTTATTGGAACTCGTGCACCAGTTCAAGTGATGAGTGAGGAGCTAGCGAGCAACAATACCCAAGCGCTCGGTAAATTAATTTTTGTTGATTATGTTTATGCCTTTGAAGTAGCTGGCGTTATTCTATTGGTTGCCATTATTGCAGCTGTAGCGCTCACTTTACGACATCGTAAAGATTCGAAGACCCAAAATATTGCTGATCAAGTTGCTGTTAAGGCTAGCGAGCGCCTGCGTATTGTGACGATGCCAAGCGAGATGGATGCCAAACAAGATGCTGAGCAAAATCGTCGCGGGAGGCAAGAGTGACTATTACTTTGGCTCATTATTTGGTGTTGAGTGCCATTCTGTTTGCAACCAGTGTGGTGGGGATTTTCTTGAATCGTCGCAACTTAATCGTATTGCTAATGGCAATTGAATTAATGCTACTTTCAGTCAATATTAACTTTATTGCCTTCTCTCATTTTCTGGGTGATATGGCTGGGCAAGTTTTCGTCTTTTTTATTTTGACGGTGGCTGCTGCTGAAGCTGCTATTGGTTTGGCAATTTTGATCGTGCTCTTTCGTAAACTCGATACGATTAATGCTGAAGATCTTGATCGGCTTAAGGGTTAATAATGCAAACGAATTTAACCCTACCACTCTTATGTGCCATTCCGCTTGCTCCATTAATCGGTGCAATCATTACTGGTTTTTTTGGTACGGCGCTATTCGGCAATCGTTTAAGTAAAGTAGGCTCTCAGTCGCTCGCTATTATGGGCGTCATTATTGCTTTTGCCTTGTCCTGCCAAGTTTTCTTTTACGTGCAGGCAGGTGATTATTTCAATGGCGAGGTTTATACCTGGATGCAATTGGGCGAGCTTAATTTGGGTATTGGTTTTTTAATTGACTCACTCACCGCTACCATGATGGTAGTAGTGACCTTTGTGTCATTAATGGTCCACATTTATACGATTGGCTATATGCATGGCGAGGAGGGTTATAACCGCTTCTTTTCATATATCTCTTTGTTTACTTTTGCGATGTTAATGTTGGTGATGAGCAATAACCTCTTGCAACTCTTTTTTGGTTGGGAGGCAGTGGGGGTGGTGTCTTACTTGCTAATCGGCTTTTATTTTGAACGTCAAACTGCCGTGTTTGCCAATATGAAGGCCTTTTTAGTGAATCGGGTAGGTGACTTTGGTTTCATCTTGGGCATTGGTTTAATTTTGGCTTACACCGGCTCGATGAACTATGACGCAATTTTTGCTCAAAATACCGCGCTTGCTGCTCAAACACTTCCTGGTACCAGTTGGAATCTAATGACGGTAATTTGTATTTGCTTGTTCATTGGTGCGATGGGTAAGTCGGCTCAATTTCCATTGCATGTTTGGTTACCAGACTCAATGGAAGGGCCAACACCAATTTCTGCCTTGATTCATGCGGCTACTATGGTGACAGCGGGTATTTTTATGGTCTCACGGATGTCGCCCTTATTTGAATTATCCACGACAGCCCTCAGCTTTATTTTGGTCATTGGTTCGATTACCGCATTGTTTATGGGCTTCTTAGGCATTGTGCAAAACGATATCAAACGTGTAGTGGCTTATTCCACGCTATCACAGTTGGGCTTCATGACCATTGCCTTGGGTGTATCGGCTTATCCAGTTGCTATTTTTCATTTAATGACCCATGCTTTCTTTAAGGCCTTATTGTTTTTAGCGGCGGGTAGTGTGATTATGGGTATGCACCATGAGCAAGACATGCGCAAAATGGGCGGCCTGTGGAAATATATGCCCATTACTTGCCTGATGATGTTGATTGGCAGTTTATCGTTGATTGGAACGCCATTCTTTTCCGGCTTTTACTCGAAAGATTCGATCATAGAAGCCGTTGCTGCCAGCGATATACCTGGCTCAGGGTTTGCCTATTTTGCCGTCATGGTAAGTGTGTTTATTACCGCTTTGTACTCATTCCGTTTGTACTTTTATGTTTTTCATGGCAAAGAGCGGTTTCATCAACCCAGTCATGCTACGCACCAGGCCGAACATCATGATGAACACGCAGACATTGCTGATCATCACGGTTTAGCCGCTGGTGAAGTGCCGCATGAGTCACCTTGGGTGGTAACGGTGCCATTAATTCTATTGGCCATTCCGTCCGTCATCATTGGTTTTTATGCCATTGAGCCGATGTTGTTTGGGGATTTTTTTGGTGACTCGATGTTCATTGATCTGAGCCAGCATCCCGTAATGGAAGAGTTAGCGAATGAATTTCATGGCCCCATTGCGATGGCCCTTCATGCGCTGACCTCTTCGGTAACAATCTTAGTGGCCCTAGGGGTGTTAACTGCAGCGCTAGGCTATTTATGGGTGCCTAGCTTACCAAGCAAAATTGCCCACACCTTTGCGCCATTGAAAAAATTACTTGATCATAAATATTACTTAGACGAACTCAATCAATTGATCTTTGCTAAGGGTTCTATTATGTTAGGTCGCGGCTTATGGCATCGCGGTGATCAACGGCTAATTGATGGTTTACTGGTTAATGGCAGTGCGCATTTAGTTAGTCGCATGGCTGGAGTAATGCGGCATTTGCAGTCGGGTTATTTATATCACTATGCATTTGCGATGATTTTAGGCCTAGCCGTTTTATTGGCTTGGGTTTTATATGCTTACTTACCTTATGTGCGCTAGGTATTAATTTCATGACACTTTCATTCGCAATCTGGACACCAATCTTCTTCGGCCTTGTGCTGTTGATGTTTGGTTCAGATAAATCCACTGTTGGTTTGCGCTATCTAGCGCTCTTTGGTGCAGTTATTAGTTTTATTGCCACCTTACCTTTAATTTTAAATTTTGATCTTGCCAATGCTGGCATGCAATTTGTGGAAAAGGTCAGTTGGATTCCGCGCTACGATATTAATTACTATTTAGGAGTTGATGGGATTTCAGTATGGTTTATCGTACTTACTGCATTCATCAATATCTTCATAGTGATTGCCGCTTGGGATGTAATTCAAGTCAAGGTTTCTCAGTATCTAGCTGCCTTCATGATTTTGTCGGGCTTAATGATTGGCGTATTTGCAGCGCTTGACGCTTTATTGTTTTATGTGTTCTTTGAGGCAACCTTAATTCCGATGTATGTAATTATTGGGGTATGGGGTGGGCACAACCGTATTTATGCAGCCTTTAAGTTCTTCTTGTATACCTTGCTGGGCTCGTTACTGACTTTAGTGGCCTTGCTCTATCTATATAACGTCAGTAATAGTTTTGACATTCTGGTTTGGCAAAAGACGCGCTTAGATATTGTTGAACAAGTCTTTTTGTTTGCGGCGTTTTTCATGGCCTTTGCAGTTAAGGTGCCGATGTGGCCACTACATACCTGGCTTCCCGATGTGCACGTTGAGGCTCCCACGGGCGGTTCTGTAGTGCTAGCAGCCATTATGTTGAAGTTAGGCGCGTATGGTTTCTTGCGCTTCTCTTTGCCAATAGCACCTGATGCTAGCCAATATCTGGGCCCTTTTATTATTTTCTTATCTTTGGTGGCAGTGATTTATGTTGGTCTGGTTGCCTTAGTGCAGCAGGATATGAAGAAGTTGGTAGCGTACTCGTCGGTAGCGCACATGGGTTTTGTAACCCTGGGATTTTTTCTATTTAGCCCGCTTGGTATTGAGGGTGGAATTGTGCAAATGATTTCACATGGCTTTATTTCGGGTGCCATGTTCTTATCGATTGGTGTTTTATATGAGCGGATGCATACTCGGCAAATTGCGGATTATGGCGGTGTAGCACATACGATGCCTAAATTTGCAGTGTTTGCTGTCTTTATGGTAATGGCTAATTGCGGTTTACCTGCAACCTCAGGCTTTGTGGGTGAGTTTATGGTGATTCTGGCGGCAGTAGATTACGACTTCTTAATTGGGGTCTTAGCAGCCACAGCTTTAGTTCTTGGCGCCGCTTATTCTTTATGGATGGTGAAGCGGGTCTTTTTTGGTCCGATTGCCAACCCCCAGGTAGCCGCGCTGAAAGATATTAATGGGCGTGAGTTTTTCATGATGGGCGCATTATCGATCTGTGTGTTGTGGATGGGGGTATATCCCAAACCTTTTACCGATATCATCCATCCCGCCGTAATTAATCTGCTGCAACATGTTGCCGTAAGTAAATTGTAGGATAGAACAGATGCAAGCACTTGACCTTATTGCCATTTTCCCCGAATTACTGTTACTGGTAACCGCCTGCTTTTTATTGGTAGCTAGTGTTTTTGTGCGTGAGCGCCCAGTAATAATCAGCAATGCTTTTGCTGCTAGCGAAGAACCGGATATTTTTCATACGCCCCGTGGGGTTGGGTTTGTTTATTTCTTCACCATAATTTTATTAGCTGTTCTTGCCATTGCCTTTATTGGCCGCTTTGATGATGTATCACTATTGGCAATGAATGGCTTGTTTCAGTCTGATCCAATGGCTAATTTACTCAAAGCAGGGTGCTGTTTAGCTTTGCTAATTAGCTTGATTTACTCTAAACAGTATTTACAAGATCGGGGCTTATTTCGTCCCGACTTTATTGTTTTATGTTTATTTGCTTTGCTCGGGCAATTGGTACTTATTTCTGGGGCAAATTTACTGAGCTTATATTTGGGCTTGGAATTAATGGCTTTATCAACCTATGCATTAGTTGCAATGCGCCATAGCAGTGCTAAGAGTGCTGAGGCAGCAATGAAATATTTTATTTTGGGTGCTTTGGCTTCTGGTTTTCTTTTATATGGCATGTCGATGCTGTATGGCGTAACGGGCTCATTAGATTTGCTCGAAATTTTTCAGGCGGTTGCTGACCCGCGCATTAATCATTTAGTCTTGGCTTTTGGAGTGGTTTTTATTGTCGCTGGCTTAGCTTTTAAAATGGGCGTAGTACCATTTCATATGTGGGTACCCGATGTGTATCAAGGTGCTCCTACCGCTGTAACACTGCTTATTGCGGCAGCCCCTAAATTAGCCGCTTTTGCTTTGCTCTTCCGTTTACTGGTAAATGCTTTATTACCTTTAATGGGTGATTGGCAGCCGATGTTAATTCTGCTAGCGATCTTGTCACTAGTTTTAGGTAATGTCACCGCAATTGCCCAAACTAATCTCAAGCGGATGCTAGCTTATTCAGCGATTGCGCAAATGGGTTTTGTTTTATTAGGGATGCTGGCCGTATTTGATGAGCATGCTTATAGTTCCGCCTTTTTTTATGCCTTAACCTATGTCATAACTACTTTAGGCAGCTTCGGCTTATTAATGCTGCTTTCGCGCAAAGGCTATGACTGCGAAACGCTAGATGGTCTAAAGGGCTTAAATCAACAACATCCTTGGTATGCTTTTATCGGCTTAATTTTGATGTTTTCGCTTGCTGGGGTTCCGCCTACTGTTGGCTTTGCGGCAAAGCTAGCCGTTCTTGAAGCCTTGGTGGATGCACAATATACTGGTTTGGCAGTACTTGCGGTATTGGCGTCTTTGGTGGGCGCTTTTTATTATTTGCGGGTAGTTAAGGTCATGTACTTCGACGAGCCAATCCATGAGTTACATGCAGTGAGTGGCTCTAGATTTGCACGTAGTATATTAAGTCTGAACGGCATTTTAGTTTTAGTCTTAGGCATTTTCCCCGCTGGCTTATTAACATTGTGTTTAGATGCTATGCGTCGCACTTTGTTAGGCGTTTAATGACTGAAAAATCACTCAGTGATTTAGCCATTGGCGATGCCCATTTGCGTGAAGAGCGCGTTTCGGGTGAGGCCATCTACGATGGTATTTTTTTGCAGATGAAACGCGATGTTGTACGCCTGCCTGATGGGGCAGAGGCAATGCGTGAATATTTAACTCATCCGGGCGCCGTAGCCATTTTGGCTATATTGGATGATGGCCGGGTGCTCATGGAGCGACAGTATCGTTACCCCATTGCTAAAGCTTGCTTAGAAATTCCAGCGGGTAAGTTAGAAATTGGTGAAGACCCTTTACTTTGCGCACAACGTGAGCTTCTAGAAGAGACCGGCTATACCGCAAGTACATGGTCTTTTATTCGCCGCATTAATCCGGTGATTTCCTATTCAACAGAATTTATCGATATTTACTTGGCACAAGGGCTTATAGAGGGTAAAAGTCAGCTTGATGCAGAAGAGTTTTTAGACGTATTTGCTGCGCCTCTAGAAGATTTACTGCAGTGGGTTGAACGTGGCGAAATTACCGATGTGAAGACGATTATTTCGAGTTACTGGTTAGAGCGTTATCGGCGCGGCTTAGTTTTACCAAAATCTTTATAATTAGATATTTATTTATAGCCCTTGAATTTATGCAAATAATCCTTATCTATTATTGGTATGAAAGTCTATAACCTTTCTTGTGCACTGACCCATTCTTTTGAAGGCTGGTTTGCTTCGGAGGCAGATTGCCTATCACAACAGGCGAATGGTCTATTAACTTGTCCAATATGTAATAGCAATGAGGTTATTCGGCTACCTTCTGCACCCCATATTGGTGATCGGCTTGGCGAGCGCAATGCAGTGCAAACACAGACTCAGCTTGAACCACAAATGCAGGAGGCCTTTTTAAAGGGCGTGCGCCAATTAATTAATGGTGCAGAAGATGTTGGCACTGCATTTGCTGAAGAGGCGCGGCGCATTCATTACCATGAAGCCCCCGAACGCAATATTCGCGGCCAAACAACGCAAGACGAAGCAGAATCATTACGAGAAGAGGGCATTCAGGTATTAGCTTTGCCCGCGCTTCCAATCCTTAAAAATACCCTGCAGTAAGCCACTTAATTTCTATTAAGTTGTTAATGATTTGCAGTTACTTTGAGGTTGGCATGACGAATTCTGCGCCTTTGCTAATACTTTCTGGCCAGCGCTGCATCACACTTTTTTGCTTAGTATAAAAACGGACACTTTCTTTGCCGTAGGCGTGGGTATCGCCAAAGATGGAGCGCTTCCAGCCACCAAAGCCATGCCAGGCCATGGGCACAGGAATCGGTACATTAATCCCCACCATGCCGACTTGCACACGGCGGGCAAATTCGCGCGCAATATTACCATCGCTGGTAAAGCAGGCAACGCCATTCCCAAATTCATGGGCATTGACTAAATTCAAAGCGTCGGCAAAGTTAGCCACCCGCACGCAAGAAAGTACTGGGCCAAAAATTTCTTCACGATAAATTTTCATCTCGGGAGTGACATTATCAAAGAGGGTGCCACCAATCCAGAAGCCTTGCGCAAACTGTGGAGATTTAAATGGGCGTCCATCAACCAATAATGTGGCGCCACTAGCTACGCCACTTTCTATATACCCAGTAATGCGCTCAAGGGCTGCGCGACTTACTATCGGCCCCATCTCGGCATCGAGCTCCATCCCGTTTTTAATTTTCAGGGACCGTGTCCGTTCAATCAGCTTTGGCATGACTTTATCGGCTGCATCGCCAACCAGAACCGCAACTGAAATAGCCATACAGCGTTCGCCAGCGGAGCCATAAGCAGCTCCAACTAAGGCGTCAACCGCTTTGTCGATATCGGCATCGGGCATGATGACCATGTGATTTTTAGCTCCCCCGAGGGCTTGAACGCGTTTGCCAAAATGGGCGCCACGCTCATAAATATAGTTGGCAATTGGGGTTGAGCCAACAAAGCTTAGGGCCTTGACGTGAGGATTTTCAAGCAAGGCATCAACTGCTTCTTTATCGCCTTGTACGACGTTAAAGACACCGTCAGGCAAACCCGCTTCTTTGAGTAAGCGCGCCATGAATAAAGAAGCCGATGGGTCGGTAGGGCTCGGCTTGAGGATGAAAGTGTTGCCGCAGGCTATTGCCATTGGAAACATCCACATTGGCACCATGACCGGAAAGTTAAATGGAGTAATTCCAGCAACTACTCCTAAAGGCTGGCGCATGACCCAATTGTCGATGCCTGTCGAGACTTGCTCGGTGTAGTCGCCTTTGAGTAGCTCGGGAATACCTGTGGCGAATTCGACAATCTCTATTCCGCGAGTGACTTCGCCTTGGGCATCTGTAAAGACTTTGCCGTGCTCAGCAGTAATAATGGCGGCCAATTCATCGCTATGGCGATTTAGCAGCTCGAGGTATTTAAAAAGAATGCGCGCGCGCCGTAGGGGCGAGGTATCCGACCATGCAGGAAAAGCAGCTTGTGCAAGCTCAACAGCCGCATCAACCTCGGCACGGTTAGCCAAGGCAACTCGCCTGGCAATTGCGCCAGTAGCGGGGTTATACACATCTGCAAAGCGACCCGTTCCAGGTTGAAGGATTTTACCGCCAACAAAGTGGCCAATATCTTCTTTAATTTCAAAGGCTTGCGGTGCATTCATCAAGTTTTACCCTAGTTATTGTATGGAGTTGAAATGAAGGGTTTACAGGCAAAAACCTGCGAAAATAAGAACCCTCATGGGGATCTCGTTATTCTATCGGTTTGGCCAATTTTTTGTTGAAAGTGCATATGAGTTTGTTATTTTCTAAATACACCTTAGGCTCGCCCAAGGGCGGATTAGAGCTAAGTAATCGGATTGTTGTGGCACCGATGTGCCAGTATTCCTCCGCTGATGGTGCGGCCACCGACTGGCATCTCATGCACTGGGGTAATTTATTAAATAGTGGTGCAGGCCTTTTTATTATTGAGGCTACCGGCGTTTTACCCGAAGCGCGTATTACACCAGTGTGCTTAGGTTTATGGGATGAGCGTACCGAAGCCGCGCTGAAAGATAAGCTTACGCGGGCCAGGGCGTTAGCACCAGCAGTACCCGTTTTTATTCAGCTCTCGCACGCTGGCCGCAAAGGTTCTAGCGCCTCGCCATGGCACGGTGGCCAATTAATTGATGAGGGGGCTGGCGGCTGGCAAGCATCAGCGCCTTCAGCCGTGCCGCAACTGCCCAATGAAAAACCACCCCGCGCCTTCACCCCAGATGAAATTCAAGACTTGATCCAAGCGTTTGTCATTGCCGCGCAACGTGCTGAGCGGATTGGGATCGATGGAGTAGAACTGCATGGTGCTCATGGGTATTTATTGCATCAGTTTTTATCACCTATTGCCAACCATCGCACTGATCAGTATGGGGGCTCGTTTGAGAATCGGATTCGTTTGGTAATTGAGTTATTCACAGCTGTCAGAGCAGCTTATCAAGGCGTTTTAGGCATTCGCCTTTCTGCTTGCGATTGGGTTGAGGGCGGCTGGACCCCTGAAGAAACCGCTGAATTAGCTTTGCGTCTGAAGACCCTAGGATGTAATTATGTCCATGTTTCATCAGGGGGCGTTTCGCATTTACAAAAAATTGCTATTGGTCCCAATTACCAAGTTTCATTTGCCAAATTAGTTAAAGAAAAATCGGGCTTACCTACCATGGCAGTGGGCTTAATTACCGATCCCCATCAAGCCGAAGCGATTTTGCAAGCTGGTGATGCCGATTTAATTGCGCTGGCTCGCGCCTTCCTCTATAAACCGCGTTGGGCTTGGGAAGCTGCCGCCGCTTTACAAGGTGAAGTTACTGCTAGTAGTCAATATTGGCGTTGTTTACCGCGTGAGGCGCAAGCTGTTTTTGGCGCAGTACGTATTGGCCAGCGCTAATTTATAACCAGCATTTTTATTTAAAGGGTTTATATGCCATTATTTAAGCGACTAGCAATGATTTTCAGCCTAGGTCTGAGCGGATTAGTAGGGCTAGCAGTGACCCAAGCTGCTGTTGCGCAATCTTTCCCTGATCACGCCATTACTTTAATCGTGCCCAATCCGCCTGGTGGCTTGGTCGATACATCGGCGCGTTTATTGAGTGAACCCCTTGCCCGCGTTCTTGGCGAAACGGTGATTGTGGAAAATAAACCTGGAGCAAGTGGCAATACAGCTTACCAGTTTGTGGCTAAAGCTAAGCCAGATGGGTATACCTTGTTGATTTCCTATTCGGGATACCACGTTGGTAATCCGGCCTTAATGGATAAATTACCGTGGGATCCGCTTAAAGATTTTGCGCCAATTGCGTTACTTACCGTCTCAACTAATGTGATTGCGGTGCATCCCTCAATTCCAGTAAATAACTTAAAAGAACTGATTGCTTATGCGAAAGCCAATCCAGGCAAGTTAAATTATGCTTCGCAGGGTAATGGCTCGGTTTCACATATTGGTACGGAAATTTTTAAACAAACCACCGGAATTGAAATGGTGCACGTGCCTTATAAAGGCTCTGGACCCGCAATTCAAGATGTCTTGGCTGGACAGGTACAGGTATTTATAACGACACCGCCATCGGTGATGCAGCACGTGCAAAGTGGCAAATTAAAAGGTTTAGCAGTGACGGGCAAAACCCGTCACCCCTCGATGCCCAACGTACCCACTACGGCTGAGGCTGGCTTGCCAAGCTTTCAGCTCGAGTCGTGGGTAGCTTTGTATGCTCCTGCTGCTACTCCGGCACCAGTCATTCTCAAGCTAAGTGAGGCAGTGAAAAAAAGTTTAGAGCAGGCAGAAGTCAAGCAACGGGCCGATACCGCAGGCGTTGAAGTGCGTTACCTCAACCCCCAGCAAATGGATGCGCTCTTGAAAAAAGAATTGCCCTATTGGAACAAGGTGATTAAAGCCGCTAATATTAAGCTTGATTAAATAGAAAGAAGTAGCAATGTCCCAGCAAGAACATCCGCAGGCTTATACCCTGCGTGAAGCGTGGTTAGAAGCAGCAGTGAAGTATTTAGAGCCCATTTTTTCTAAAGCAGGTTATGCCATTCCCCCCGTGCGAGTCTCATGCGGATTTCCGGCATCGAGTAGCCCGCGTACGACCTTAGGGCAATGTTGGCCACGGGAACGTTCGGGCGCTAGTGTTAATGAAATTTTTATCTCGCCCAAAATTGATGAACCCGTAGCTTTGTTAGATACACTGGTGCATGAGTTATGTCATGCTGTTGATGATTGTTTTAGCGGGCATGGCGAAGATTTTAAAGGTATCGCCCAAACAGTAGGGCTTGAAGGACCAGCGCGAATGGCAAAAGCGAATGAGGCCCTGGTAGTGCGTTTAATGATGATTAGTCAAGAGCTTGGCCCTTATCCACATCAAGCTATCGTATTTCCACCGCCACGGCCGAGTAACGCCAGCCGTAATAAGGCTACCTGCCCTCAATGTGGTTACGAGGTCACTTTACTGAAGAAGTGGGCTAGTTATGGCGCCCCGATTTGCCCAAAAGACTCGCTCAGAATGGTCGAGGCCATGCCTCAAACAATTGAAAATACCACCCTTACCGAGCTAGTACAAGAGCCCGATGAAATTCGACGCGCCATTAGCTAAGCGCTAAAATATCCTAACAATAATTTCTACACCGCATTTGTTATTACTCTAAGAATGCTTCCCTAATTTACTACCTTACTAAAATTAATCATCATTATGAGCGCACAAAAAATCATTCAAAATCCAAAGATCGCGATTATTCCTGGTGACGGCATTGGCAAGGAAGTCATGCCTGAGGGGGTTAGAGCCCTAGAGATCGCAGCCAGTAAGTTTGGTATCAACTTTCAGTTTGATCACTTTGATTTTGCAAGTTGTGACTACTATTTGAAGCACGGCAAGATGCTGCCCGATGATTGGTTTGATACCTTAATGAAATACGATGCTATTTTCTTTGGTGCGGTGGGTATGCCTAATATTTTAGCCGACCACCTTTCTTTGTGGGGTAGCTTAATTCAATTTAGACGGGGTTTTGATCAATATGTGAATTTACGCCCCGTACGATTATTGCCCGGTGTACCTTGTCCTTTGGCCAACCGTAAGCCTGGTGATATCGACTTCTTTGTGGTGCGTGAAAATACCGAAGGTGAATATTCAAGCGTGGGCGGCAAAATGTTCCCCGATACCGAGCGCGAATTTGTCGTACAAGAATCGGTTTTTACGCGCATTGGAACCGATCGGATTTTAAAGTTTGCCTTTGATCTAGCGCAAAGCCGATCTAAGAAACACCTGACGTCGGCAACGAAGTCGAATGGTATTGCTATTACGATGCCATATTGGGATGAGCGAGTAGAAGCAATGGCTAAAAAATACCTTGATGTAAGGATGGATAAATATCATATTGATATTCTCACGGCGCAGTTTGTGATGAATCCCGATCGCTTTGATGTGGTCGTAGCAAGCAATTTATTTGGCGATATCTTGTCTGATTTGGGTCCAGCATGCACTGGCACGATTGCAGTTGCACCATCGGGAAGTATTAACCCTGAGGGACTTTATCCCTCATTGTTTGAACCAGTTCATGGTTCAGCCCCCGATATTTTTGGTCAAAATATTGCGAACCCGATTGGTCAAATTTGGAGTGGTTCGATGATGCTAGATCATTTGGGATACCCCGCTGCGGGCAAAGCAATTTTCTCAGCAATTGAAAAAGTCTTAGCGGCTGGACCAAACCATGCCCCATTAACACCCGACTTAGGTGGTAAGGCTTGTACTGCAGATTTAGGCAAGGCAATAGCCGCAGCAATTTAATTGCGGGCTAGGGGGTAATTATTTAGCTGCCCCAGACGGGCTCCTTTTTATTGCTCTTAGCGATTTCTGTCATGACAACTTGATGTGCTTCGCAATCTGCAGCACTAGCCTGCAAGACAATTAAGTCTGTGGGTAGTGCGCGGGCTTGTCCAGTAGCATCGGTTTTACTATCGTAATCAATTAAATCGATGGTGAGGTCTTCTTGGCCACGGGTCATCGCTAAATAAACTTCAGAAAGAAGCTGCGCATCTAACAGAGCGCCGTGTAAAGTGCGGTGCTCGTTACTAATTGCAAAGCGGTCACAGAGTGCATCGAGTGAATTACGTTTACCTGGAAACATTTGTCTAGCATCAACCAAGGTATCAATCACATTGCTCAATTGCGCCTTAAAGCTTGCCCGCTTTAAGCGATTAAATTCACTTTCTAGAAAACCTAAATCAAAAGGGGCATTATGAATAATGACTTCAGCATCAGCCAAAAATTCCATTAATTCATCGGCAATATGGGCAAAGAGGGGTTTATCTGCCAGAAATTCACGTGATAGGCCGTGAACCGCATAGGCCCCCGCATCAATTTCACGCTCAGGATTAATATAGCGATGAAAGGTGCGATTACTAAGGCGGCGATTAATGAGCTCCACGCAACCAATTTCAATAATGCGATCGCCAGTTGCGGCATTCAACCCAGTGGTTTCAGTATCGAGAATAACTTGGCGCAAGATTAAGTAGCCACCAAATCTTCAGGCGGGATTTCCATCGGCCCAGTACCAGCATATTTATCGAGGTAAAGATAAATAACGGGCGTAATAATCAAAGTAACAAATTGCGAAAAAATGAGGCCGCCTGCTACTGAAATGCCTAATGGCTGTCTTAATTCTGCACCAGCACCTAAACCAAAGGCAATTGGTAAGGCGCCCATTAAAGCAGCTAGGGTGGTCATCATAATGGGGCGAAAGCGCAAGGCACAAGCTTCACGAATCGCTTGCTCGGGGGTCATACCATGGTTACGTTGCGCCTCAAGGGCAAAGTCAATTAGCAAAATCGCATTTTTCTTCACAATGCCAATGAGCAGCAAGATACCAATCGAAGCTATCACCGTTAGCTCAAAGCCAAACAAGCGTAGAGCGAGTAAGGCGCCAATCGCTGCAGAGGGTAAGCCTGCCAAAATAGTGAGGGGATGAATATAGCTTTCATAAAGTACTCCGAGTAGTACGTAAATAACCCCCAGCGCCGCCAAAATTAAAATGATTTGTCCCGATTGATTATTTTTAAAAACTGCGGCGTCGCCGCCATAACTCGTAATAATAGAAGGTGGCAATTCAATGGCTTTCACGTATTTTTCGATTTGATCGGTCGCATCACCTAAGAATATATTTGGTGCCAAGTTAAATGAAATCGTGACTGCCGGAATTTGTCCCTGATGGTTTACTGCAGTAGGGCCTATAGTACGTTTAAAACTAGCAAGACTTGAAAGTGGAATGAGTTTATCGGTAGCACGCCCGCGCACAAATATTTTATTGAGGTCCGTTTCAAACTGGCGATCTTCGGGCGCAGCTTCAAGAATTACGTAGTAGGTGTTGACGCTGCTGTAAATTGTGGAGATTTGTCGTTGACCAAAGGCGCTATACAGCGCAGTACGAATATCAGCAATATTGACTCCAGCCCCTGCTGCTTTTTCACGATCAATGTCAATTTGAACATTGAGTCCTTTTAATTGCGAGTCAGTAGTAACATCGCGAAACATCGGATTACTACGCATTTTTTCAAGTAACTTTTCGGCCCACTGGTTAACCCCCTCAAACCCAACACTTTGTAGGGTGAATTGATAGCGACTTTTACTAACGCGACCACCCAATTGTAAATTTTGAACCGGCCGCATATAAATATTTAAACCAGGTAATTGCTTAAACTGATTTCTGAGGCCCTCAAGTACTTGAGGCATTGGGAGGCGGTCACCCTTTGGTTTTAAGATAATTAAGAAGCGTCCTGTATTTGTGCCAGTACTCAGGCCGCCACCAATGATTGAAATTGAGCTCTCTACATTGGGATCTTTGCGCACAATTTCTGCAGCACGATCTTGTAAATCTAACATGGCAGTAAAAGAAATATCTTCTGCCGCTTCGGTTGTAGCGGTAATTTGGCTAATATCTTCTTCAGGAAAAAAGCCAGTAGGGCTATACATAAATAAGAGCACCGTAATAACAAAGGTCGAGATCGCTCCCCACAAGACGATTTTACGATGATGTAATGCTAAATCAAGGTAATGCAAGTAGGTCTTCAACGTCCATGCAAATATTCTGTCAAATTGCCTCAACAAGGCATTGTCGATGGAGTGCTCACCTGGTTTTGGTAAAAAGCGACTACAAAGCATGGGCACTACAGTTAACGACACTAGGGCGGAAACTAAAATGGATAAGGTCACTACAATTGCAAACTCATTAAATAACAGTCCAATGGGGCCTGGCATAAAGAATAGGGGAATAAATACGGCCACTAGAGAAATCGAGATTGAGATAATAGTGAAGCCCACTTCTTTGCTACCAATGAGTGCCGCCTTTAGAGGATCCATGCCTTTCTCAACATAACGCATGATATTTTCTAGTACCACAATAGCATCGTCGACTACGAGCCCCACTGCTAAGGTAATACCAAGGAGCGAGATATTATCTAGGCTATAGCCTAATATATAAAGCAAAAAGAAAGCGCCAATGAGTGAAATTGGCATGCTAATCGACGGAATAATTGTGGCAGAAAGGTGCTTTAGGAAGAGAAAGATGACCAACACCACGAGAAAAATAGTCAGGCCTAAGGTGAGGTTGACATCGTGAATTGAGTCTTTAATTGAGAGCGAGCGATCGTTTAATAATTGCAACTTAATTGAAGCGGGCATCTGTTGTTGAAATTGGGGCAGCAGTTTTTTTACTGCGTCAACAACTTCAACTGTGTTGGCATTAGGTTGCCGTAAAACTGCAATTGCAATCGAGCGCTCACCATCGGCAGTAGCCCAGGTTTTAATATCTTCATAACTTTGCAAGACATTGGCTACATCTTTTAAGTACACCGGTAGGCCATTCCGTTGGGCAACTACTAAATTGGCAAATTGCTCGGGCTTGAGCATTTGCTCATTTGCATAAATCGTAATACCTTGACGCGGACCATCAAGAACACCCACTGGACTATTTGAGTTTGCTTTATTTATAGCGATTGCGATTTCATCTAAGGTAAGGTTGCGGCTAGCTAAGGCATCAGGACGAGCAAGTACTCGAATGGCATAGCGTTTCGCTCCATAGACTAAGACTTGTGCCACCCCAGTAATCGTTGAGATTGTGGGCGAAAGTAAGTTTTCAGCGTAATCATTCAGCTCAGCAAGGTTCATTGAAGGTGAACTCATACGCACGACGATGACGGGGGTATCGGCAGGATTAATTTTGCGATAGGAGGGCGGCACCGTCATTTCAATTGGCAAGCGTTTTTGTGCGCGTAGTAGGGCAGCTTGCACATCGACAGCGGCTTTATCGATATCGCGGTTGTTATTAAATTCTAGGGTAATGTTCGTAACACCTAAGAAATTACTGGAGCTAATGACTTTAATGCCGTCAATCGTTGAAAATTCTTTTTCTAAGGGTAGCGCGACTGAAGAAGCCATATTTTCTGGCGAAGCACCTGGCAAGGTGCCGCTGACAGAAATAATGGGGGTATTAAAACTCGGCAACGCTGCGACTGGAATTTTGAAATAGGCAATGGCGCCAGCGATTACGATAGCCACGGATAGCAAGACGGTCATGACTGGCCGGCGGATGCATAACTCGGAAAGTGTCATTTAGCGGCAGCAGGTGCGGCGACAGGCGCGGCAGGGGTTGTGGTAGGCGCAGCACTTTTTACTGGAGTAGAGCCAGTAGCTGGTGTAGCTTCACGAATTTTGGTGCCCGGACGTAAATTTTGTTTGCCTTCAACTACCACTCGGCTGCCGGGCGCAACGCCAGTAATAACTGACTGGCCTTGATATTCATAAACCACAGAAATGGGTTTAACAGCCACTTTATCACCGGCTTCAACGATATACACAATGCGACCTTTAGGGCTAATAATGATCGCTTGGGAAGGTACGACTAATGCATCTTTCAGTTCGCCAGCATTGAGCTTCACACGGGCAAATTCTCCTGGCAATAGGATCCCTTTTTCATTAGGGATTTGCGCCTTCACACGTACCGCTGCGATGACAGGATCGACTTGGTTATCAACCACTAAAACGTTGCCGACATAACTTTTGTTGCTTGAGTCTCCTACAGTGACTGTAACCTGCATAGGGGTTCCCGCGCTTTGAGTTTCTAGAATAATGGGAATGTCTTTTTCCGAAATCACAAACTGCACATTGATGGGGTTAAGTTGAGTGATGGTAACCATGGCTCCAGTGGTGGTAGTGGCAGTTGAGCTGGTCGCAGTGATTACGGTGTTACTGGCTTGTACCAATGAGCCTGGAAAAACATTAATAATGCCGGTGCGCCCACTAATGGGAGCGCGAATCGAGTCGAACGAGAGCTGCACTTGTGATGCGTTAGCAGCAGCTTGAGCCGATCTTGCATTGGCTAGAGAGGTATCGAGCCCCGCTTTAGAGATAAAGTTTTTATCCATTAGCTCTTTAGCGCGTAAATATTGTTTTTGCGCATCATCTGCGAGCGACTTCAGTTTTTCATAGTTTGCTTTATCTACACGATCATCGAGCAAAAATAATAAGTCACCCTGTTTCACTTCTTGGCCATCTTTAATGAAAATTTTGCTTACCGTATTGGTAACCATGGGGCGAATATCGACAATACTGTTTGCCACAATGGTGCCGGTTGCTTCAATTACCAAGGGTACATTTTTAGCTTGCACAATAACCGAGGTAATGGTTTGTGGTCCACCTACTTTATCTGCTGGCGGAAAGAAATAGGTATAGGCTTTTGAGCCTACGTAAATCAAAATCAACAAGGCAATAAGACGCCATTTGTATTGACGAATAAATGCCTTGACACTAGCCAGATTAATTTTTTTAAACCGCGCGAGCAGTACTTGAGCAGTGGGGCGAGCCAGCAGCGCTTGAATACTTTGCCAAACTGCGCAGGCTGTTTTTTTAGTGCGTTTGCCTAAAGCATCTAATGTGGAGGAAAGCCAGTTTTTTTGCAGCACAGTTTTTAAATTTATATCTTGGTTAAAGGTAAAGGCAAATTGAATTATTGCAGTGCCTATTTTTTCTATCCAGCAAGGGTTCGCCACATTTTCGCATAAGCTGGAATTTACTGAAGATCGTGGTTTCCGGGCTGACTAGGGTAAAAATTCTTCAACCCCGCGATTGGCCAATTGATCGGCCAGCTCATTGCCGGGATCGCCGTTATGGCCCCGCACCCAATGCCATGAAATGGTGTGTTCTGGCAATAAAGAATCGAGTTCTTGCCATAAATCAGCATTTTTTACTGGGGCTTTTGCGGCAGTGCGCCAATTTCGGGCTTTCCACCCATCTAGCCACTCTGTAACCCCTTTTTGCACGTATTGAGAGTCGGTATAAAGGGCAACCGAACTAGCTTGTTTGAGGGCCCGTAGCGCATAAATAACGGCGCTAATTTCCATGCGATTATTGGTAGTGAGCAAAGCCCCGCCATGCAATTGCTTTTCATGGTGCCCTGAGCGTAAAACTGCGCCCCAACCACCTGGACCAGGATTGCCTTTGCAGGCGCCATCGGTATAAATCGTAATGTGCGGTAAAGCGGTTTTTTTATTCATTCCCTGGTAGCCTTGCGTGCTGCTCGACAGCGGGGGTAAGTTGGGTAAGGGCTTTAAGTCGTTTGGCGGGAATGCGCCCAAGCAGATGCATACCAGGAGTTCGCTTGATAGCTGAAATCAAAAAGACGGCCCCAAAAATAGGCCACCAGCGATTCCCCATCGGTTCTAAAAAATCCATTCTTGTCATGCCGGCGGAACTTTGTAAGGGAAATTTATAACAGCCAAAATGACCTCGATCAACTGAATAATCCAGTAATTTTAGCCAATCTTTCAGGCGTAGCAGACTAATAAATTGCCCGGTTCGTGGTAAATAGGGTGTGCCAAATAAATGGCTTAAATATTGCCTGACACCCCAAATGCTGGCTGGATTAAATCCTGAAATAATCACCCGGCCTTCGGGTAGCAAAATACGATCGACTTCCCGCAAAATTTGGTGGGGATCGGCCGCAAATTCCAACACATGGGGCAGCAGCACTAAATCAATACTTTGACTAGCAAATGGGAGTTCGGTAGGTAAACCCTCGACGATATGCCACTCTTGGCTCTGCGCTTTGATGCCAACCTCACCAGGGCTAACAGAGAGCACATGCAAGGGCATCCGATTGGCGTTTAAGCCGTCGAGCTGGGGTAAGCCAATTTGCAAAGCATGAAAGCCAAAGACATCACCCACGGCGGCTGCGAAGCGTTTTTCTTCCCAAGCTAAGACATATTGGCCCGGTGGCGAGTTTAGCCATTGTTCCCATGAAGACCACGGTGGGGCGTCATGCGCCGCGGAGGGTGGGGGAGTTGATATCATTAGGTCTTGTTTGTATCCGAGGTTTTCGTCTCATGGTCAAGAGTACAGCATTGCAAGTTTGGCCGATTCCTGCCTTTAGTGATAACTATATCTGGTGCATTCACGATGGTCATAGTGCACTGATTATTGATCCGGGTGATGCGGCCCCCGTTATTCAATATCTGCAAAAAAATCGGTTGCAGTTAAGCGGAATTTTGATCACTCATTATCACGCTGATCATATCGGCGGGATTGCCGATTTATTAAGTGCCACTCCCAATGGCGACGCTTTACCAGTTTATGGGCCTGCGGCAGAAGTGATTGCTGAACGAACCCACGCTTTAATGCAGGGGGATGAGTTTGCCATCGCTGCACCTGCGATTCATTTTCAGGTTCTCGAGGTGCCTGGTCATACCTTGGGGCATATTGCCTACTTTGCCCCCGCAATACAAGTTCAAGAGGCCAGCGAGGATGCGCAGCAGGGAGCAGAGCCGCCACGGCTATTTTGTGGCGATACTTTATTTGCTTCTGGTTGTGGTCGTTTATTTGAAGGCACACCCACACAAATGCAGACATCTTTAGCAAAATTTGCTGCCTTACCAGGCAACACCTTGGTGTACTGTACCCATGAATACACCCTTTCGAATATCCGTTTTGCTTTGGCAGTTGAACCGCATAACGTTGATTTAATTACTTGGGCCAAACGGGCAGAGGGCTTACGAGCAGCACATTTACCCACCGTACCAACAACCATTGCGCAAGAAATGAAAACTAATCCTTTTATGCGTTGTGATCAAGCGGATGTTATCGCTGCAGCATGCAAGATTGCTCAGCAACCCGCTCTAAAAAGCCCGGCAACTGTGTTAGCAGCGATTCGTGCTTGGAAAGATCAGTTTTAGTGCGCAGTGCAACGGGCTATAGCTTACAGTTATACGGGCTAGCAATCCTTGCTGCCCTAGCCTTGGGGGGCTGTGCAACAGGGCCCCAATGGAGTTCTGACACGCCCACAGGCGCAATTTCTAAAGACCCGCGCGCTGCAAAAGCCCCGCGCATTAATTTAAATGAACAGTCGGTTAGTAGTTTAGAGGCACCTAGTAATAATTTGTGGATTCATATTCGTAATGGCTTTCAAATGCCCGAGCTCGAAAGCCCATTAGTCATTCAGCAAACAGTTTGGCTTGCGGCACGCCCCGATTATGTACAGCGCTCAATGGCACGTTCATCGCGGTATTTGTTTTATATCGTGCAAGAGGTTAATTTACGGGGCATGCCTACAGAGTTAGCCCTCTTACCTTTTGTGGAAAGCGCGTTTAATCCGCAGGCTAAGTCCGTTGCTAAGGCCTCGGGTATATGGCAGTTCATGCCTAAAACAGGTAAAGACTTTAAGTTAACCCAAAATGTATTTCGGGATGAACGGCGCGATGTATTGCAGTCTACTGACGCCGCTCTAGATTATTTGCAGCGCTTATATAAACAATTTGGCGATTGGCAACTGGCTTTAGCTGCGTACAACTGGGGCGAAGGTAATGTGCAACGCGCAATTCGTAAAAATCAGGCAGCGGGCTTACCCATTGGCTACAGCGATTTAAGTATGCCGAATGAAACGCGCAACTATGTACCTAAACTCATGGCCTACCGCAATATTGTGATGCAGCCAGAAGCCTATGGCATTGTTTTGCCGCAATTAGAGAATCATCCGTATTTTGTGGCCGTGGATGTTACTCGCGATATTGATGTCAAACTCGCGGCAAATTTAGCCGAGATGCCGCTTGAGGAGTTTTTAAATTTAAATCCCTCATTTAATAAGCCAGTTATTTTAAGCGCCGCTAATCAACAAATTTTATTACCGTTTAGTCGCGCTGAAATTTTTCAAGCGAATTTAAAACAATATCAAAAACCATTAGCATCTTGGACGGCTGTCACTATTTCAAAATCAGAATCACCCGAGCAAGTTGCGAAGACCCTTGGAGTGGATGTGACGCAATTACGTGAGGTAAACGGCATTCCAAAGGGCATGCGCATTAAAGGGGGGTCGACGGTTTTAGTTCCAAAGTTGGCCAATAAAACCAGCGATATTTCTGTGAATTTAGCTGAAAATGCAAGTCTGAGCCTAGAAAAGCCGCCACCACCCCCAAAACCCAAAAAAGCGGGTACGCATTCTAAGGCGGCCTCGCAAAACGGGGCAACTAAGCGTAAATCCCCATCGACAGAGACAGCGAAATCTGCGAAAAATATACCCAATAAGCCCTTAACTGCGACAACTAGCAGTGGCAAGGTAACTGTTAAAAACTAACGTAATGGGGTCGGAACTACTATGGTGCAGGCAAGCAAGCAACACACTTCTTATAAAACTGTGCATCAAGCTTCAATTACTGATCCAATTCAATTTTGGGGAGAGCAGGCCAAGCTTATTCATTGGGAAAAGCCGTTTAATCAAGTCTTGGATTATTCCAATCCACCCTTTAGTAAATGGTTCGCGGGCGGCTTAACCAATCTTTGTTACAACGCAGTCGATCGGCATTTAGCGCAACGTGGCGACCAAATTGCTTTGGTGGCAGTTTCCACCGAAACCAACCAAGAAAAAACTTACACCTTTCAAGAGTTGCATGCGGAAGTGAACCGCATGGCAGCAATTTTAAAAACTAATGGGGTAAATAAAGGCGATCGCGTTTTAATTTATATGCCGATGATTGCGGAAGCCTGTTTTGCCATGCTGGCTTGCGCGCGAATTGGGGCAATTCACTCAGTGGTCTTTGGGGGTTTTGCTTCACATAGCTTGGCAGCGCGAATTGATGATGCGCAACCCCAAATGATTATTTCAGCTGAGGCTGGCATGCGCATGGGTAAAGGCGTACCTTACAAGCCTTTATTAGATGAGGCGATTGCTTTAGCTGTATCAAAGCCAGCCAAGGTGCTCATTGTGAATCGGGGGTTGACTCCATACACAGCTGTAGCGGGGCGCGATTTAGATTACGCTGCCGAGCGGGAAAAAAACATCGCTGCACAAGTTCCCGTGGAATGGGTTGATGCCACGCATCCCTCCTATATTTTATATACCTCTGGCACAACTGGAAAACCGAAAGGCGTGCAGCGCGATACGGGTGGTTATGCCGTGGCCCTTACAGCGAGCATGCAGCATATTTTTTGTGGCAAGCCAGGTGAGACGATGTTTACTACATCGGATATTGGCTGGGTAGTAGGGCATAGCTACATTATTTATGCACCACTTTTAAACGGTATGGCGACCATCATGTATGAAGGCACGCCGTTACGACCCGATGCAGGAATTTGGTGGAGTTTAGTTGAAAAATATAAAGTCTCGGTGATGTTCTCTGCGCCAACGGCAGTGCGCGTGCTGAAGAAACAAGACCCTAGTTTTTTAAGCAAATATGACTTGTCGAGCTTGCGCTATTTATTTTTGGCTGGTGAACCACTTGATGAACCCACTGCGAATTGGATTCATGGCGCCATTAATAAACCCGTAGTAGATAACTATTGGCAGACCGAAACCGGCTGGCCTATTTTGGCAATTCAAAGTGGAGTTGAGGTCATGCCCCATAAATTTGGTTCGCCTGGCTTACCTTCCTTTGGGTACAACATGAAATTGCTCGATGATGCTACTGGCGCTGAGTTAGGCGCCGACGCCAAAGGCGTAATTGCTATTGAGGGCCCCTTACCACCGGGTTGTATGCAAACGATTTGGGGAGATGATGCGCGTTATGTGAAGACCTATTGGGAATCAATTCCTGGCAAGTTAATTTATTCGACCTTCGATTGGGGTATTAAAGATAGTGATGGTTACTTTTTTATTCTTGGGCGTACCGATGATGTAATTAATGTGGCTGGCCATCGATTAGGAACACGTGAAATTGAAGAAAGTTTGTCTAGTCACCCGAATTTAGCCGAGGTTGCCGTAGTTGGTATTGCTGATCAATTGAAGGGCCAAGTTGCGATTGGCTTTGCTATTCCGAAGGATGCTTCACAAACTGCCACTTTAGAAGCCGAACTGATGAAAACAGTGGATTCCCAGTTAGGGGCCGTTGCTCGCCCAGCAAGAGTCTACATCGTTCATGCTTTACCCAAAACGCGGTCAGGAAAAATTGTGCGACGTGCTTTACAAGCAGTGGCTGAAGGGCGCGATCCTGGCGACATCAGCACTATGGAAGACCAAGCGGTTTTGGCGCATATTAAAGAAGTGATTGAGCAAAAGCGCGGCTAGTCTGTAGGCAAGCTGGTATGATAGTGGGGTTCGTAACTCATAAATTACCCTAGCGCTTAAAGACACTCACCTCCCGCAAATTGTCCCGGGTAGGTCTTTTGGGGCGAGCAGGGTCGGATGGCAGTAGGGATTGGAGAATTTTTGTCACCCTTACTTCCTTCTTTTCCTCCCGCGGTACTGGCGCTCGCAGATGGCAGCGTTTTTGCTGGTTACAGTATTGGCGCCCCTGGTGAAACTTCTGGTGAAGTTGTTTTTAATACCGCCATGACAGGTTACCAAGAAATCTTGACTGATCCCAGTTACGCAAGGCAAATTGTTACCTTAACTTATCCACACATTGGTAATGTGGGGGTGAATGCGCAAGATGCAGAATCGGCGCAGGTTTACGCAGCAGGTTTAATAGTGAAAGATTTATCGCGGCGGGTTTCGAATTTCCGTGCTGAAGATAGTTTGGAACATTATTTGCAAGAGGCCAAGGTTCCGGGTATTGCTGGTATCGATACCCGTAAGTTAACGCGATTATTGCGCGATAAGGGTGCACAGTCAGGTGCCATCGTGGCCGGTCGTATTGGCGATAATGTGGCGGAGTTAAGTAAACAAGCTTTGCAGTTAGCAAAATCGTTTGCAGGTATGGCTGGTCTCGACTTAGCGCAAGTGGTTACCACTTCATATGCCTATGAATGGCGTGAAGGTGAATGGGAATTGCATGGCCCCATTGGTAAGCCAGCCTATCGGCTGCTTGATGAAGATAAACCTCCAAAAAATATAGGCAAATTAAAACATGTCGTGGCCTACGACTTTGGTGTGAAACGTAATATCTTAAGAATGCTAACTGAGCGCGGCTGCTTATTAACGATAGTGCCAGCTAAAACGAGTGCCGCTGAAGTGATGGCGATGAAACCAGATGGCGTATTTTTATCGAATGGCCCAGGCGATCCCGAGCCTTGCGATTACGCCATTACAGCTGCCAAGACCATTATCGACGCTGGTATTCCTACCTTTGGTATTTGTTTGGGACATCAAATCATGGGTTTAGCGGCGGGGGCCAAAACCCTCAAAATGAAATTTGGTCATCATGGTGCAAATCATCCCGTTAAAGATCTCGAGAGTGGCAAGGTTGCCATAACTTCACAAAACCACGGCTTTGCAGTTGATGCAAAAACCTTACCAGCTAATGTGCGCATTACTCACGTGTCTTTATTTGATGGTTCATTGCAAGGCTTAGCTTGGAAAGATAAGCCGGCCTTTTGCTTCCAAGGTCACCCTGAAGCATCGCCCGGACCCCATGACATTGCTTACTTGTTTGATCGCTTTATAGATTTAATGCAAGCTCCTAAGCAGCAGGAGGTTACCTGTGCCTAAGCGTAGCGATTTAAAAAGTATCTTAATTATTGGCGCTGGTCCGATTGTGATTGGTCAAGCGTGTGAGTTTGATTACTCTGGTGCGCAAGCTTGCAAAGCTTTGCGTGATGAAGGTTACAAAGTTATTTTGGTTAATAGTAATCCTGCGACCATCATGACCGATCCCGATATGGCCGATGTAACTTACATTGAACCCATTACCTGGGAAGTAGTTGAGCGCATTATTGCGCTAGAAAAGCCCGATGCCATTTTGCCAACAATGGGCGGCCAAACTGCCTTAAATTGCGCACTTGATTTGCATCGTCACGGGGTTTTAGAAAAATATGGTTGCGAACTAATTGGCGCCTCTCCCGAAGCGATTGATAAAGCAGAAGATCGGCAGAAGTTTAAAAATGCCATGACGAAAATTGGCCTAGGCTCGGCTAAATCAGGCATTGCCCATACCATGGAAGAAGCCTTAGCAGTGCAACAACGCCTTCAAACTGAAACCCATAGTGCCGGTTTTCCAGTAGTCATTCGTCCTTCATTTACGATGGGTGGTTCTGGCGGCGGCATTGCTTATAACCGCGAGGAATTTGAAGAAATTTGTAAGCGTGGTCTCGAGCTATCACCCACTAATGAATTATTAATTGAAGAATCATTATTGGGTTGGAAAGAGTTTGAGATGGAAGTGGTGCGTGACCGAGCAGATAACTGCATTATTGTTTGCTCGATTGAAAACCTCGATCCGATGGGCATCCATACTGGCGATTCAATTACCGTTGCCCCAGCGCAAACTTTAACGGATAAAGAATATCAATTGATGCGTAATGCTTCAATTGCGGTCTTACGAGAAATCGGTGTTGATACAGGTGGTTCGAACGTGCAATTTTCTATTAACCCGGTTGATGGACGCATGATCGTTATTGAAATGAATCCCCGGGTCTCGCGTTCTTCGGCCTTGGCCTCAAAGGCTACTGGCTTTCCGATTGCCAAAATTGCTGCCAAGTTAGCAGTGGGTTACACCTTAGATGAATTACAAAATGATATTACTGGTGGCGCTACGCCAGCATCGTTTGAGCCTACCTTAGATTACGTCGTAACTAAAATTCCCCGTTTTGCTTTCGAAAAATTTCCCCAAGCCGATTCACGCTTAACGACGCAAATGAAATCGGTTGGTGAAGTCATGGCAATTGGCCGCACTTTCCAAGAATCATTTCAAAAAGCCTTACGTGGCTTAGAGGTTGGGGTCGACGGACTCGATGAAAAATCGACTGAATTAGAAGAGATCATTCAAGAAATTGGTGAACCTGGCCCAGAGCGTATTTGGTATGTGGGCGATGCTTTTCGATTAGGCATGAGCCTTGATGAAATTTATGACGAAACTAAAATTGATCCTTGGTTTTTAGAACAAATTGAGGAACTCATCCAGCTAGAGGCAGACGTCAAGCTGCGCCAGCTTGATTCCCTAAAGGCTGCCGAATTACGTTTCTTAAAGCAAAAAGGCTTTTCTGATCGTCGCTTAGCCCGATTAATGCAAGTCGATACTGCTGCGGTACGCGCTGCACGCCAGCGCTTAAAAGTGTTGCCAGTTTATAAGCGGGTCGATACTTGCGCTGCCGAATTTTCTACTAATACTGCTTATTTGTATTCTACCTATGAGGCCGAGCACGGTGAATGTGAAGCTAACCCAAGTCAACGTGACAAGATCATGGTGCTAGGTGGTGGCCCTAACCGGATTGGCCAAGGGATTGAGTTTGATTATTGCTGTGTGCATGCGGCGCTAGCCTTGCGTGAGGATGGCTATGAAACCATCATGGTGAATTGCAATCCTGAAACCGTGTCAACCGACTACGATACTTCCGATCGTTTGTACTTTGAGCCGCTTACTTTAGAGGACGTATTAGAAATTGTTGCCAAAGAAAAGCCGCTAGGTGTCATTGTGCAATATGGCGGCCAAACGCCGTTGAAGCTAGCGTTAGACCTAGAGGCGAACGGCGTGCCAATTATTGGTACCTCACCCGATATGATTGATGCGGCTGAAGATCGTGAGCGTTTTCAAAAATTGTTGCAAACCCTAGGTTTGCTCCAGCCACCAAATCGAACCGCGCGCGCTGAAGATGAAGCCTTGATATTAGCCGAAGAAATTGGCTATCCTCTGGTGGTGCGGCCATCGTATGTATTAGGTGGTAGAGCAATGGAAATTGTTCATGATGGCCGCGATTTACAACGCTATATGCGTGAAGCGATGAAGGTCTCGCACGATTCACCGGTTTTACTAGATCGTTTTTTAAATGATGCGATTGAATGCGATGTCGATTGTATTAGCGATGGGCAGCAAGTCTTTATTGGCGCGGTGATGGAGCATATTGAACAAGCTGGAGTGCATTCGGGTGACTCCGCCTGCTCTTTACCGCCTTACTCCTTAATACCCTCAACAGTCGCTGAAATAAAACGTCAAACTGCAGCGATGGCTAAAGGCCTCAATGTAGTGGGCTTAATGAATGTGCAGTTTGCGATTCAGAATGTAGCTGGTAAAGATGTCATCTACGTTCTGGAGGTGAATCCGCGTGCTTCGCGCACCGTTCCCTATGTATCGAAGGCCACAGGGCTGCAATTAGCAAAAATTGCCGCGCGCTGTATGGTTGGTCAAACATTAGCTCAGCAAGGTATTGTGGCCGAGGTTATTCCAACTTACTTCTCAGTTAAAGAAGCGGTCTTTCCCTTTAATAAATTTCCTGGTATTGACCCCATTTTGGGCCCCGAGATGCGTTCTACTGGTGAGGTAATGGGGGTAGGACGAACTTTTGGTGAAGCGCTGTTTAAATCGCAATTAGGCGCTGGTATTAAGTTGCCTAAAAGTGGCACGGTCGTATTGACTGTGAAAGATAGCGATAAGGCAGTTGCAGTAGAAGTGGCCCATATCTTGCATGAATTAGGCTTTCCCATGGTGGCGACCAAAGGTACTGCCGCAGCAATTACGGCTGCTGGATTACCTGTGCGGATGGTGAATAAGGTTAAAGATGGTCGACCCCATATTGTTGACATGATCAAAAACGGGGAAATCTCCTTGGTCTTTACTACCGTTGATGAAACCCGTACCGCCATTGCCGATTCTCGCTCGATTCGCACAAGTGCCCAAGCAAATAATGTGACTTACTACACTACCATTAGCGCAGCTAGAGCGGTCATGGAAGGTTTATTAAGTTTTAGTAAGAGTTCAGATAGCGGCAAAGATGCTTTAGCGGTCTATTCCTTGCAGGATTTACACCGCTCACTGCCATAGCTTAGAATTAGGGTTATGAGCACAATTCCATTAACTAAGCTTGGCGCGCAACTTTTGAAAGAAGAGCTGCAGCGCTTGAAGCACGTCGAGCGCCCAGCGGTGATTAACGCAATTTCAGAAGCCCGTGCCCAAGGCGATCTTTCTGAAAATGCCGAGTACGATGCCGCAAAAGAAAAGCAAGGTTTTATTGAGGGTCGGATTCAAGATCTGGAAAGTAAATTAGCCGCCGCCCAAATTATTGATCCTGCTACCTTAGACGTCAATGGGCAAGTTGTTTTTGGAGCCACGGTCGATTTAGAAGATTTAGAAAATGGCACGAAGTTTACCTACCAAATTGTGGGTGATGATGAGGCTGATATCGCGGTCAATAAAATTTCTATTAGCTCACCTATTGCGCGGGCTTTAATCAGCAAGGAAGAGGGCGACGTGGTTAAAGTGCAAGCGCCTGGCGGCAATCGCGAAGTTGAAATTTTAGCTGTACGGTATATTTAATTTATTTCAGCTATGCCGATGGTCGAAGTGGTACCAGTAAATTCAAGCTATGCTGGTGCACGGCGCCTATTCATGATACTCAGCAATTTATGGGTTGGCAGTATATTAACCGTCGGTTACTTGGTCGCTCCAACCATTTTTTCTCAACTCTTTGATCGGCAAGCCGCTGGCATGATGGCTGGCGCAATTTTCCGGGTCGAGGCTTATGTAAGTTTGGTGACATCTGTAGGGCTTTTGGTTTTTGCCAATTTACTGATCAATCGCGGCTTGAATCAATTTCGTCTCGTTCGCTGGTTATTACTAGGCATGCTGATTTGTACTTTATGCGCGACATTTATTCTCATTCCTTGGTTAGAAATGATACGCGATCAGGCTTTACAGCAGGGTATGCCAGTGATGCTTTCACCATCAGCTACTTTATTTAGTAGGCTTCATGGCATGTCGAGCATTTTATTTTTATGCCAAAGTGTTTTGGGTTTAGTCTTGGTATGGCGGTTGAGTGGAAAAGCGGAATAGATTCAGCTAAACCAATAAACTCAGCTAAACCATTTGTATTACCCCAATAATTTTTTCTTAGTACTGCTTTGGCGCACTTTGCGCCGCTTAGGGTTTGGTGCTGGCGCGCTTAATTTGCGCGAGGTGTAGCCTGCCGAAGTCCAGCCAATTTTAGATTCACGTACCGGCGCTTTCGAGCCTTTGCCAACTGTTTTTGGTGGCGTGCTGACTTTTTTGCTTGCGGTCTTGCGCGTTGTCTTGAGCGCAGTTCGTGGGGCTTGAATTTTTTTCTTGGTCTTTTTAGCCGAGCGTGCAAAAGCTTCATCTTCTGCGGCAGTAGGTTTGGGGCGCCAGACTACGAATAGTTTGCCAATCTGTTGTACTGGGGCTGCGTGCAAAGCGTCGCAAAGCTTGGCGTACATCTCGGCACGTAATTCACGATCATCGCCCAGCACCCGAATTTTAATCAGCTCATGGCTTTTAAGTGCCAATTGCGCTTCTTTGATGACGTTGGCACTCAAGCCAGCATTGCCAATCATGACAACAGGATTAAGATCATGGGCTTTGGCTTTAAGCGATTTGCGTTGGGCAGGGGTAATGGTTAATTTAGTCATAGCTTGCGATGATAGTGCATTCGAAATTACACGCATTTGCACTGCTACAAAGAAATCAGCGAAAATAGCCCATCGTGGCAAAAAATAAATTTAATAAAAGCTGGTTACAAGATCATTTAAATGATCCCTATGTAAAGATGGCCCAAAAAGATGGCTATCGCGCACGGGCGGTATATAAGCTTAAAGAAATTGACGAGCAAGATCATTTAATTAAAGCAGGTATGGTGGTCATCGATTTAGGTAGTGCTCCAGGCAGCTGGTCTCAATACGTACGTACCCGCTTAGTTGAGCTAGGCAAAAGCAATCCCAAAATTGAGTCGGGCAAGCCGGACGGCTGCATCATTGCCATTGACTTGCTGCCCATGGAAGCCATTGCTGATGTTAGTTTTATCGAAGGAGATTTTCGTGAAGACGCGGGAATTGCTGCCGTTACTGCTTTGCTACCGGGGGGAGTGGATAGCAAGGTTGACTTGGTACTGTCTGATATGGCGCCCAATTTATCAGGGGTAGGGGTTGCCGATGCTGCCCGCATGGCGTATTTGGCTGAATTAGCCCTTGATTTTGCCGTGGCACGCTTAAAGCCCGATGGCGCTCTATTGATTAAAAGCTTTCATGGCAGTGGCTACAGCCAAATTGTCGAGGCTTTTAAAAAGGTCTTTAAAACCGTAACCCCTCGAAAGCCTAAGGCCTCGCGAGATAAATCGGCTGAAACCTTTCTCTTGGGTCGAAATTTAAAGCCTGCCGCTATATCCTCAGGGACTTAGGGCTTGATTAACCCTAATAACAACAGTAGTTTATTGGATTTATTTGTTCTCAGCCCTTGAATATAGGGAGTAGTAGAATCATATACATAGGGTATTCATGGGGTTTACGGTGTTTATTGGGGTTTTATAGGTTTTTACTCCCGAATTAATTCGGCAAAGGTGTGCATTTGAATAGCAATATGTTCCAGAAAATTGGGGTTTGGCTCATTGTGGGTCTGGTTTTATTCACCGTTTTCAAGCAATTTGATAAGCCGCGCTCACAAGAGCAGGTTACTTACTCGCAATTTATGGATGACGCCAAGGGCGGCAAAATTAAACGCGTGGATGTACAAGGCCGTACCCTTCAAGTAACGCCTAGCGACGGCGTTAAGTATTCGATTATTTCGCCTGGCGATATTTGGATGGTAGGCGACTTGATGAAGTTTGGCGTGCAAGTAACCGGTAAAGCGGAAGATGAGCCAAATTTATTGGTATCTGCTTTGTATTACCTCGGACCCACTTTATTGATTATTGGTTTTTGGTTTTTTATGATGCGCCAAATGCAAGGTGGCGGCAAGGGCGGTGCCTTTTCTTTCGGTAAATCGAAGGCGCGCTTGATTGATGAAAATAGCAATACCGTGACCTTTAATGATGTGGCGGGTTGTGATGAGGCCAAAGAAGAAGTATCTGAATTAGTCGATTTCTTAAAAGACCCGCAAAAATTTCAAAAACTGGGTGGGCGAATTCCGCATGGTGTGTTATTGGTTGGCCCTCCAGGTACAGGTAAAACCTTATTAGCGCGCGCCATTGCTGGTGAAGCTAAGGTACCGTTCTTTTCGATTTCGGGTTCCGACTTTGTGGAAATGTTTGTTGGTGTGGGCGCATCGCGTGTGCGCGATATGTTTGATAACGCTAAAAAACATTCACCATGCATTATTTTTATTGATGAAATTGATGCCGTTGGTCGCCATCGTGGTGCTGGTATGGGCGGTGGTAACGATGAGCGCGAACAAACCCTCAATCAAATGTTAGTTGAAATGGATGGCTTTGAGAGTAATAGCGGCGTAATTGTCGTTGCTGCGACTAATCGCTCAGATGTGCTCGATCGGGCCTTATTGCGTCCAGGTCGTTTCGATCGCCAAGTACACGTTGGCTTGCCGGACATTCGGGGCCGTGAACAAATTTTGCAAGTACATATGCGCAAAGTACCGATTAACCCCGATGTCGATGCAGCAGTAATTGCGCGTGGCACTCCCGGATTTTCTGGTGCCGATTTAGCGAACCTGGTGAATGAGTCGGCTTTATTTGCTGCGCGCCGTAATAAACGCTCAGTTGATATGCAAGACTTCGAAGACGCTAAAGACAAAATTTATATGGGTCCCGAACGTAAATCGGCAGTTATGCGTGAAGAAGAGCGGCGCAATACGGCTTATCACGAATCGGGTCACGCAGTGGTGGCGAAAACCTTGCCCAAAGCCGATCCAGTGCATAAAGTCACGATCATGCCGCGCGGTATGGCTTTAGGCGTTACTTGGCAGTTGCCTGAGTTTGATCGCATTAATATGTATAAAGATCGGATGTTGGAAGAGCTGGCTATTTTGTTTGGTGGCCGTGCCGCCGAAGAGGTTTTCTTACACTCGATGAGTACTGGGGCCTCAAATGACTTTGAGCGCGCGACAAAACTGGCGCGTGATATGGTGACGCGTTATGGCATGAGCGATAGCTTGGGCACCATGGTCTATGTTGATACCGAACAAGACAATATGTTTGGGCGCATGAATGTGAAAACGGTTTCTGAAGAGACGCAGCAAAAAGTCGATGCTGAAATACGTACCCTCATCGATACGCAGTACGGTGTAGCCAAAGCGATATTGGAGCAAAATCGCGAAAAAGTAGAAGCCATGGTAGTTGCTTTGTTGGAATGGGAAACCTTAGATGCTGAGCAAATAAATGACATCATGGCAGGTCGTCCACCACGGGCACCTAAGCCACCCCCAATTACCAGCGCTTTTGGAAACTCAGCTGGTGGGGCATCAGGTCCTACAGCTGATAATGCCCCAGCACCAGCTTAAGAAATAATTACGCTGTAATGTACGTGCAAAATCTGCCCACGGCTTGGCGCTGTGGGCGTTTTCTTTTTGACTGGCAGAAACGCATGCGTCCTTTAGTCATGGGGATTCTGAATGCGACACCCGATTCATTTTCAGATGGGGGGCGTTTTGCTAGTCGTGATGCCGCTTTGCGTCAAGCTGAGCATATGATTACCAGTGGCGTTGACATTATTGATATTGGTGGCGAATCAACCCGCCCTGGTGCTGAAGCGGTGCCAGTAGATATTGAGCTTGAGCGGGTACTGCCCATCATTGAAGCATTGCGCGATTGTGGCACCGCCCTATCAATCGATACCTATAAGCCACAAACCATGCTAGAGGCCTTAAAGCTAGGTGTCGATTGCGTAAACGATGTCTGGGCTCTGCGCCAACCGGGGGCATTAGAAGTGGTTCATCAAGCAGGCTGTGGGGTGGTGCTAATGCATATGCAACGTGACCCGCAAACCATGCAATTTAATCCTGAATATTTAGATGTTGTTACAGATGTGAGATTATTTTTAGCAGAACGGGCCAAAGAAGTAGAGGCAGCAGGGGTTAGTACCGAGCAAATTATTCTCGATCCTGGCTTTGGTTTTGGTAAAAGCCTTGAGCATAATTTACGCATGTTACGCGAATTTGGCTCATTTACCGAGTTAGGGTACCCAGTTTTATTGGGCATTTCCCGTAAATCGATGCTGGGTAAAATTAGCGGCAAGGAAGTGCATGAGCGCTTAGCCCCCGGCATTGCTGCGACGATTATGGCGGTTGAGCAGGGCGCAGCGCTGGTTCGCACTCACGATGTACCAGAAACCTTTGATGCACTTCGCTTATGGGAAGCGGCGCGGGTTTTATAATCAATCTATGAAAAAGAAATATTTCGGTACCGATGGTATTCGTGGAGAAGTAGGGCAATTTCCTATCGTCCCTGAATTTGTGATGCGCTTGGGCTATGCTACTGGCAAGGTGCTTAGTCGTGATCTTGCGCCAGGCGAGCGTTGTTCCGTTTTAATTGGTAAAGATACGCGAATTTCTGGTTATTTACTCGAGGCCGCTCTTGAAGCAGGCTTTTCTGCTGCTGGTGTCGATGTCAGTTTATGCGGCCCTATGCCTACCCCTGCTGTTGCCTATTTAACGAATGCCTTACGCCTTTCAGCAGGCATTGTTATTTCGGCTTCGCATAATCTTTATCAAGATAATGGCATTAAATTTTTCTCTGCCCAGGGCGACAAAATATCGGATGAGTTTGAATTGGCAATTGAAGCCCTATTAGAAGAGCCGATGGGGTGCGTTAGCTCAGAGCATTTAGGAAGGGCATTTAGACTACGCGATGCAGCTGGTCGTTATATTGAATTTTGTAAGTCGACCTTTCCTAATCATTTGAATTTGCGCGGTATGAAAATTGTGGTCGACTGTGCTAATGGTGCTGCTTACGATGTAGCTCCGAATGTCTTTCATGAATTAGGCGCAGAAGTGATTTCTATTGGCATTGAGCCTAATGGTCGCAATATTAATGATCGTTGTGGCGCGACTGCACCGGCTGCTTTAATCGCCAAGGTGCGCGAGACCGGCGCTGATATTGGCATTGCCCTTGATGGTGATGCCGATCGCTTGCAAATGGTCGATGCTAGTGGGCGTCTCTTTAATGGCGATGAGTTACTTTATGTCTTGGCCAAGGATCGGCTTGAGCGGGGTATGCAGGTCGGTGGGGTAGTTGGAACCCTTATGACAAACTTAGCCGTAGAAAATGCCCTGCGGACTTTGGGCCTTGATTTTGAGCGAGCGCAAGTTGGCGATCGTTATGTTTTAGAGCAGCTAAAACAAAAAAAATGGCTCTTAGGCGGGGAAGGTTCGGGCCATTTGCTCTGTTTAGACCACCATACTACTGGCGATGGCACGATTGCAGCTTTGCAGGTTTTGGCAGCGATGCGGCAAAAGAAACAAAGCTTGGCTCAATTACTGAGTGCAGTATCAATTTTCCCGCAGGTACTGATCAATATTCGCACCCCAGCCAATTACCGCTGGCAAGACGACGCGCAACTCCAGGCGAAGATAACTTCTACCGAGAGCGCCTTAGGCCAGCGTGGGCGAGTTTTAATCCGCCCCTCAGGTACTGAACCGGTTTTGCGGATCATGGTAGAGGCGCAAGATGATTCTCTGGCGCAAAGTAGCGCTGAACAGATTGCTGCTGTAGTGACTAAGGCAAGCTAGAAAATATTTTAAGATGAAACGATAAATAACTGATTTATATATCTATTTATCGATTGAAGCCATTTTGTTTTGGCTGTCATAAAAAGGTCATATAGAAGTCTTATGCTGACAGAGGTTTCAATCTCATCTGCTCACTTAAGCTCTTCTAAAGGACTAATTAATAATGAATGTTTTGCTCAAAAAAGCTATCACGGTAGGTGCAGTCGTTACCTCCGCCGCCTTTTCGGTATCTGTTTTCGCAATTGATGTCACTGGCGCCGGTGCAACTTTTCCTTACCCTGTTTATGCGAAGTGGGCCGAGGCTTATAAAGCAAAAACGGGTAATGGCATGAACTACCAGTCGATTGGTTCTAGCGGCGGCATTAAGCAAATTAAGGCCAAAACCGTTGACTTTGGCGCAAGTGATAACCCTGTTGCTTTCGAAGAGCTAGAAAAAGATGGCATGGTGCAGTTCCCTGCCATTATTGGTGGCGTGGTACCAGTGATTAACGTGGACGGCGTGAAGTCCGGTCAAATTAAGTTGGACGGCCCCACTTTAGCGGATATTTTTCAAGGCAATATTAGCAATTGGAACGATAAGCGCATTGCCATGATGAATCCAGGAGTAAAAATTCCTGCAGGTGACATTACAGTGATTACCCGTGCCGATGGCTCTGGTACTACCGCAATTTTTACTGACTATTTAGCTAAGACTAGCAAGCTTTGGAAAGATGCGGTAGGTTCGGGTGCCTCTGTAAAGTGGCCCGCAGCTTCCACAGTTGGTGGTAAGGGTAATGAAGGCGTAGCCGCTAATGTAACAAGAGTAAAAAATTCAATTGGTTATGTGGAGTACGCTTATGCTAAGAAAAATAACTTAACTTATATTGCCTTGAAAAATGTAGCAGGGCAGTATGTTGAGCCAGACGATGAAACTTTTGCCGCCGCTGCAGCCGGAACCGATTGGGCGAAGATTCCAGGAATGGGCACTTTTATTACCAATGCACCTGGCGCAAAATCATGGCCGATCACTGGCGCCTCTTTTATTTTGGTCTACAAAAATCCTGAAAATAAAACAAATGCAGCAGAAGTCTTGAAGTTCTTTGATTATGCTTTTAAAGATGGCAAGAAAATGGCTACCGACTTAGAGTATGTGCCCGTGCCAGATGCAACAACTGACTTTATTCGTAAGAATGTTTTTACTAAAGTGCAAACAAAGTAACGGAAGATTACAGGCTAGTATTTAATCCATAATTCATTAATTGAGGCGATGACGTAATGCATTTAGCGGCTTTAAATTCAGCAATGCCTTCTAGTCGGGCAATTAGAGTCGCTAAATTGCAGCGCGTACAAGACTTTTTGTTTCATCGTGTGACTCAATTTTTTGCCATGCTCGTTTTATTTGCATTGTTAGGAATTATTGCCTCGTTGCTAATTAATGCTTGGCCAGCTTTACATGAATTTGGTTTTGGTTTTTTTATTGATCCAGAGTGGGATATTGGTAAAGATAAATTTGGTGGGTTAATTGCTATTTATGGCACGGTTGTCACGTCGCTGATTGCTTTGTTAATAGCCGTTCCTCTGAGCTTCGGCATTGCTGTTTTTTTAACTGAAATCTGTCCAGGGTATTTGCGGCGACCCTTAGGTACGGCAGTAGAATTATTGGCCGCAGTACCGTCGATTATTTACGGGATGTTTGGCCTCTTTGTTTTTGCGCCGATTTTTGCCGACTATATCGAGCCTGCACTTGCAGCAACTTTGGGGAAAATTCCACTGATTGGTCTACTTTTTTCAGGGCCAGCTAATGGAATTGGCATGTTATGCGCTGGTTTAATTCTCGCCATGATGATTTTGCCTTTTATTGCCTCGGTTATGCGCGATGTATTTGAAATCGTGCCCCCAGTGATTAAAGAATCGGCTTATGGCATTGGTTGCACTACCTGGGAAGTTGTTAGTAAAATTGTTTTTCCGTATACCAAGGCTGGTGTAATTGGCGGCATTATGTTGGGGCTAGGGCGAGCACTCGGCGAGACTATGGCCGTTACTTTTGTTATCGGTAATGCCCTGCGTTTATCACCATCCTTATTTGCGCCAGGTAGTTCAATTGCCTCTACCTTGGCCAATCAATTCGGTGAGGCCGCCCCGGGCTTGCATTTTTCATCCCTATTTGCATTGGGTTTGGCGCTATTTGTGATTACTTTTATTGTCTTGGCGCTGGCCAAATGGATGTTAGCGCGCATGGAAGAAAAGCAAGGGCTAAAGTCATGAATCAAGTTAATCATATTAATCAGGCAGTATTTGCGGTGCGTAAGCGTACCAATGCCATTGGCCTATTTTTATCGATGGCGGCAATGACCCTAGGCATGTTATTTTTATTATGGATCTTAAGTATTTTATTTATTAAAGGATTTTCGGCAATTAATTGGGCTATGTTTACTGCCAGCACACCTGCTCCAGGATCGGAGGGAGGTGGTTTGGCTAATGCAATTGTCGGAAGCATGATGCTGATTGGTTGCTGTACCCTAATTAGCACCCCAATTGGTGTTTTGGCTGGCCTGTATCTGGCGGAATATGGTGATCGAAGCAAAGTTGCCGGTATTACCCGTTTTGTTACCGACATTATGCTGTCTGCCCCATCCATTGTTATTGGTCTTTTTGTCTATGCTTTAGTGGTGGCTCAAGTGCGCCATTTTTCAGGCTGGGCCGGTACGATTGCTTTGGCTTTAATTGCAATACCTGTAGTGGTAAGAACAACTGAGAATATGTTGCAGCTGGTACCCGGCAGTTTACGAGAGGCCGCCTATGCTTTAGGCACACCTAAATGGAAGGTGGCTTTTTGGATTACCTTACGAGCGGCAAAAAGCGGGGTCATCACGGGTATTTTACTGGCACTAGCCCGCATCAGCGGAGAAACCGCACCCTTACTATTTACGGCGTTGAATAATCAATTCTTTTCGACCAATATGAATGCCCCAATGGCCAATTTGCCGGTGGTAATTTTCCAATTCGCGATGAGCCCATACGATAATTGGGTGAGCTTAGCGTGGGGCGGCTCACTTTTAATTACCTTTGCGGTTTTAGGGCTTAATATCTTAGCTCGAGTCGTATTTAGGGAAAAGGTACAAGGATGAAAAGTATGCGAACCGTTTTTAATGCCAACCAAAATCAAGAGGCACAGATTTTGACTGATACCCTGATCGACAATTTAACCGAGACAAATTCTTTTATTTTGACTAATGCACTTGAAATTAAGAATCTAAATTTTTTTTATGGCTCTTATCAAGGCTTAAAAAATATTAATCTCAATATTCAAGAGCAGAAGGTAACTGCATTTATTGGTCCCTCGGGTTGCGGCAAGTCAACTCTATTACGCTCAATTAATCGTATGTACGACCTTTACCCCGGTCAACGCGCTGAAGGTGAAATTCTATTTTATGGAGAAAATATTCTTGCCCCGAAGCAAGATCTCAATTTATTGCGCTCACGGATTGGAATGGTTTTTCAAAAGCCAACCCCATTTCCAATGTCGATTTATGAAAATATTGCTTTTGGTGTACGTCTCTACGAAAAACTTTCGAAGGCTGAGATGGATGAGCGGGTTGAATGGGCCCTCAAGAAAGCAGCATTATGGGGTGAGGCAAAAGATAAATTGAAGCAAAGCGGCTTATCGCTTTCGGGCGGTCAGCAGCAGCGTTTATGTATCGCTCGTGGTGTCGCAGTTAAGCCAGCAGTATTATTACTCGATGAGCCCACATCTGCCTTAGATCCAATTTCCACAGGGAAAATTGAAGAGCTTATTAATGAATTGAAAAATGAGTACACCATTGCAATTGTGACTCACAATATGCAGCAAGCGGCCCGCGTATCAGATTTCACGGCTTATATGTACTTAGGGGAATTGGTTGAATTTGGTAAAACTGATGAAATTTTTATTAAACCCAAGCGGAAAGAAACAGAAGATTACATTACGGGCCGATTTGGCTAATTAAGAGGGCATATGCCAGATAAACACCTTTCGTCGCAATTCGATTCGGATCTAAATTCGCTCTGTAGCAAGTTATTAGAAATGGGCGGTATGGTTGAATCACAAACCTCTACTGCCATGCGCGCATTTACTGAAATGGATTTAGAAATTTGTAATCAAGTTATTGAACGTGAAAAAGCGGTCAATGATTTTGAAATTGAAGTCGATTCTGCTTGTACAGAAATTATTGCCCGCCGTCAGCCGACGGCACGAGATTTGCGCTTAGTGATGGCAGTTTCTAAGGCAATTACAAATTTAGAGCGTGCTGGTGATGAAGCTGAGCGAGTTGCAAAACGTACTAAACGTATTATTGAGTCGGGCCTTAACCATAATATTAATGTGGCGGAAATTAAATTATCGGGACAAATGGCTATTTCATTATTGCGGCGTAGCTTAGATGCATTTGCACGCTTAGATACTATTGCAGCGGCAGAAGTGGTAAAAGAAGACAAGCAAATTGACGAAGAATTTCGCGCCTTTGTGCGCAAATTAATCGTCTATATGATGGAAGATCCCAGCTTAATTACTACGGGCCTTGATATGTTGACGATAGCTAAAGCAATCGAACGCATTGGTGATCACTCTAAAAATATTGCTGAATTTGTGATTTATATTGTTAAGGGTGCTGATGTACGCCATCTTCCTCATGCAGATTTAGTGCGTGAAGTTCATCGGTAAGCAAAACTAAATTGTTTAATTCGAGTGCGTAGTATTTTATGGGTATAAAGATCTTAATTATTGAAGACGAGCCAGCAATTGCTGAATTAATTGCAATTAATTTAGTTCACGCAGGTTATGAGGTAGAGCGAGCGTTTCAGGCCGATCAAGCTGTACTGATGATGAAAGAGGCTATGCCAGATTTACTCGTTCTGGATTGGATGTTGCCAGGCAAATCGGGCGTGCAATTTGCTAAAGAGTTGCGAAGTAACCCCAAGACTATTGCACTGCCCATCTTAATGCTAACGGCTAAAAGTGAAGAAGCGGATAAGGTTTTAGGCCTTGATGCTGGAGCTGATGATTATGTAACTAAGCCCTTTTCGCCAAAGGAATTAATTGCTCGAGTTAAAGCAATCTTACGCAGACAACTACCGTCTACTGATGAAGTACCCCTCACTGTAGGGCCTTTGAAGTTAGATCCTGTAGCCCATCGTTTAATGGCAACCTCACCTCATTCCGAGCCGCAAGCTATTGCTTTAGGGCCAACTGAATTTCGTTTATTACAATTTTTAATGTCGAATCCAGAGCGGGTTCATTCTCGTTCGGTTCTACTCGATCGAGTATGGGGTAATGAGGTCTATATCGAAGAGCGCACTGTAGATGTGCATATCAAACGCTTGCGAGCGGCATTGGCTTTCACCGAGTGTGATCACTTCATTGAAACTGTGCGGGGTAGCGGTTATCGAGTTACTAAAAACCCAATCCAGAATTAGCTTGGATGCTAAGGTAACTTACTTACTTCGCGCAGAATTAGAAAATTCACTGTTCCTTTTAACTATTAAAGGCCGAAAGCTAAATGGGGAATTTTTCCTAGCATCTACTGTAATTTCGAGCGCTTGAATCTCTTCCTCTCCCATTAATTCAACCCGAATAACATTTTCTAACACATATTTTTGATCACTTGTCTTTAGTGGCTGATCAATTCTTAAGCGATGGGTATCACCATGAATCAAGAGTACTGCATTGCTAAACTTCTCAGCATGGGAAGATAGACTAAGAACAGTATCGCGATAGCCATTTGCTAAATCATCAGATTGAATCTGGCCCGTAAACATATCGGCTTGAAAAGCAAAAATAATCCCAGCTAATTTTTTTTCCGTAGCCAATTGAAAAGTGTAATTAATCCAGGCTAAATTGGCTTCGTTGCGTTTAAAATATTCCTTGACAGCCAAAATATTTCTCTCAAAATCATTATTCGATCCAGGGATATTTAAACTCACAAAAAGAAATTGATCCTGAATCCAGTATGAATTTTCAACATAAAGCTTAAAGTCACTCATGACATCAGCTTGTCGTATTAAGGTCAGGGTGTTTTTACCTAAGCTTTGATTTGAGCTAAAGAATTTTTTTCTAATACTAGCAAGACGTTCAATTGGATCGTACGAGCCCGATAATGGGCGATAACAGTCGGTCCATTCATTATCGCCAATACTATAAATTACTGGGGCTTCATAGCGTTTAAAAAAACTTGCAATTTTTTCAGTGGCAGCATCGCTACACGGTGTTTCACTTGATTTAGTATCGCCAACAAATAGGCTAAATTTAGGGTGCGATTGATTAATCGCTTGAATAAGGTTGAGGTAGCGGTACTCATCATTCGCGTTGTTGTAGGGCATGTCGCCAAGCGCCACAAAACGAAATGATTCCCCGTGGGCCAGACCCATCAGCAATAGATTAAGCACAATTGCATGTATAAATTTCATTTATAAGTCGTATTCTAGACCGCTTTCCTAAATCCCACTAAGATAGCGGTATGGTTGCAATCCTTTTCCGTTTTATTTTTCTCCTAATCCTAGCAATAATTGCATTTGGGGTAGGTAAGTCATTTTTTAGCGAGCAAGTCGGCTTAGGTATTGCACTCGCAATAGTAGGTCTGCCATTAGCTTATTCCTATATTAATTTAGCCCGTCTGCGTAAATATATTATGCAAGGTGAGATTGAAAATTTACCCTCTACGAGTGGCAAATGGGAAGATGTGTTATTTCGCCTACAACGTTTTTTACGTGGGCAACGCCAACAATTACATCAAATTGAGGCGCAGCATGAGCGCTTTATTCAAGCCTTCCAAGCCTCACCAAATGGCATCGTCATGCTTGATGATCGTGATCAAATTGAATGGTGTAATGCGATTGCTGAAAGTTATTTTGGCTTAAATTTTAAGCGTGATGCTTTACAGCAAATCAATTATTTAATTCGTCGCCCTGAATTTGTCCGCTACTTAAGTCAACGTAATTTTGATGAGCCCCTATTAATTGAGCAAATGGGCCAAGCAAGCAATTTAACGCTGCTGCTGCAGCTTTTTCCTTTTTCCGAAAACCGCCATTTACTATTTGCTCAAGATATAACTGACTTGCGCAAAACCGAGGCTATGCGGCGCGATTTTGTTGCTAATGTTTCTCATGAGATGAGAACCCCATTAACGGTTATGTTAGGTTTTTTAGAAACAGTACTTAATTTAGATTTAGATGAGGTGCAAAGAACTCGCTACCTAGAGATGATGCAATTGCAGGCAAAGCGCATGCAGAGCTTAGTTGAAGATTTGCTAACTCTAGCCAATCTTGAGGCTAATTTGCAACCGCCTATTTTACAAGCCATTGATATGCCAGCGCTCATGGCTTTATTAAAAAATGATGCTGAAGCCTTATCTCAAGGTAAACATATTTTTGAATTTAGTTGCGATCAAGGCCATGATTTATTGGGCAATCAAAAGGAATTACTTTCCGCATTTAGTAATCTAGTGGCTAATGCTGTGCACTATACGCCTGAAGGGGGAAAAATAAAGATTTCCTTGGTGGTCAACGAAGTTGGTCAAGGAGTTTTTTCTGTTGAAGATACTGGTCCAGGTATTTCGGCAGAACATTTACCTCGCCTAACTGAGCGTTTTTATCGAGTAGACCGCAGTCGATCGAGGGAAACTGGAGGTACTGGGTTAGGTTTGGCGATCGTGAAGCACATTGCAAACCGCTATCAGGCACAACTACTTATTACTAGCGTACCAGGTAAGGGCAGCACCTTTTCTCTACAAATTCCTACCCAAAGGGTAGTAACTATTTAGTAGATTTTAGGGATATACATCGAGTCTGGAATCGGGTCGCGAGTGTAGTCGGCATTGTGCACTCGCTTGGGCAAGATAATTGGTGCGTGCTCAATTGCTTGATAGGGAATTTGTTGCAGGAAATGATGGATACAATTTAGGCGGGCTTTTTTCTTGTCGTTTCCGGCTACTATCCACCATGGTGCTTCAGGAATATGCGTGCGTTCAATCATGGTCTCTTTTGCCTTGGTATAGGCTTCCCATAGTCGCCGCGACTCTAAATCCATGGGGCTTAATTTCCATTGTTTTAATGGATCATGAATACGGGTCATAAAGCGCAAATGTTGCTCATCATCAGTAATTGAAAACCAATATTTAATTAGAATAATTCCCGAGCGAACTAGCATTTTTTCAAACTCTGGTACAGAGCGAAAGAACTCTTCATACTCTGCATCATTACAAAACCCCATTACTCGCTCAACTCCCGCACGGTTATACCAACTGCGATCGAAGAGAACTATTTCACCAGCAGCAGGTAAATTGCTGATGTAGCGCTGAAAATACCATTGCGATCGCTCCCGCTCGCTTGGGGCTGATAACGCAACTACTCGACATACTCTAGGGTTAAGGCGTTGGGTAAAGCGTTTAATCGCACCACCTTTGCCGGCTGCATCACGACCCTCAAATAGCACAACTACTTTTAATTGATTCAGTACTACCCAGTCTTGCAATTTAATTAATTCACTTTGCAGGCGAATGAGCTCTGTAAAATAATATCGACGGGCCTTGCGCTCATCGGGGGTGAGAGGATTTGGGTTATGTCGGTCATCATCAAGCTCCATTTCAAGCTCTTCATCAAAGCTATCCATTAACTCTTCTTGAGCACGGCGGTAAAGGTCGGATTCGTTCATAGGGGAAGATATGGGTGGCATTAAGCTGTGTTTGGGGGGCAATTGATAAGTCAATTCTTATATTTAATTATGACATTAATATGACAGCTAACTTTAGCCCCATTTAGGGCTCTAATCGCGGGAGTTGCGGGGAATTGCTTGGCCATTGCACCACAATTTGTGGGTCAAATTTCAAAATTTTCTTATTTTTATTGGGGTAGCTTAGTGTCAATAAGAGATGCTGAATTAGGCTAATGCGCGCTATTTTTTTGTCATTAGCCCGAATCACAGTCCACGGCGCAGCGCTATTATTCGTTTTTTTCAGCATTGCATCGCGCGCTTTGCTATAGGCTAGCCATTTTTTTTGCGCCTGCTGATCAATAGGACTCGTTTTCCATTGTTTCAGCGGGTCTTTGATGCGATCTAGCAAACGCTCTGCCTGTTCTTTTTTAGATATATCCAAATAGTATTTAATTAACTTGATGCCAGAGCCTACTAACATAGCCTCGAAGCCATTTACCGTTTTCATAAATTCAAGATACTCTTTTTCAGTGCAAAACCCCATGACATGCTCAACGCCTGCGCGGTTATACCAACTACGATTAAACAAGGCGAATTCACCTTTGCTGGGTAACTGCGCTACGTAGCGTTCGAAGTACCATTCGCCGGTTTCTCGATCGGACGGTTTACCTAGCGCAACAATCCGAGTTTCTCTAGGGCTCAAATGTTCGGCGATGCGCTTAATGCTACCGTCTTTACCTGCGCCATCGCGGCCCTCAAAAATAACTAGAATACGTTCGCCATTTTTAATGAAGTGACGTTGCAACTTAACGAGTTCAATTTGTAATAAATAAAGTTCAGCCTCGTAATCTAATTTTTTATTTTTTACTTTTTTGACGGGAGATTTAAATTTCATCACGGTTGGTTTACAAAGTTACCAGATTTTTTTTAAGCTATATAGCGATTTAAGGTTTTCATTACTTTGCTCGCGTACCCGATTTTGTTCTGCACTTAACCAGCCCATGGCAAACCAATGTTGAGAATGTTTTTCTACGCTTGGCCCTAACTCATGAATCGCCACGCAGATGTCGTTATAGTTACCCAAACTTTCTAGGGCAGTAGCCATCACCTTCAGGTATTTGCTACGTTTATTACGCTGACAAAAATCTCCAAAAAACTCAAGCGAGTAACGTAAAAATTTTAATTTTTTGCGTAAACGATGACGCTTGAGATCGTCGATAGTTTTAAAGTGAGCGGCTTGTTTTTTGGTATCACGGAAGGTGCTATCGAGCATGGCAATAATCCGTTTTTTTAATAGGCTGTTAGGCAGGCTAGACTCCACATTATGATTTCCAAGGGCGATGATGGCCAATAGTAGTTCTTGAAATGGCTTCGCACGTAAAAATGTACTAGGATGTTTTTGCGGTGGCATAATTTCTAATTGAATGGCGGGACCTTTCGAGGCCTTTAAGGCAGGACTTAACTTTTCAGCAATAAAATTGCTATCTCGATATGTGCCTAGTAATTGGAATACCTGCTCGAGTGTTTGAATTTGCAGTTCGGTCATATAGGTATGATTCAGCGCTAAAATTTTCAAAGCCGATTTAAAGCGCCGTAAACCCACTCTAAGCTGGTGTAAATGCTCATCATAAAGATTAATACCTGCATTTATTTCACTTAAATTTGGCAAAATTTGCGCTAAACAGGATTGCACAATGGTGGAAATAATTTCAGTATCGCTTGGCTTGGAATTAGCAAAATGGGCTAACTCCGCCCGCACCGGAGGGATGGATTGAATACCATTAGCCAAGGTAAAGCCTTGTTGAGCTTTGCCCCGCGTATCAATAGAGGCGCCAAATCGCTTCACCATCATTAATGCGTGGGCAATGACCGCACTGCGTTGCCCACTTAAGAGTTCAATTTCGAGCTCCATTACGGGCACTGTTTTTTCTGTGCCTTGGGAATCAAATGCTTTAATTTGACCAAGATCAAGGGCATATTCAACCAAGCCGTTGCGCGCCTTAAGGTGGGCCTTACGACGCCATATATCGGTGGAATACCGCACTGCTAAGCCCTCTGCCGAGGTATTAACCAGCGCCTTCATTAGTTCGGCTCCAGCAGGATGCTCGGCGTGGGCAGCTAAGGACCATGCTGGAATACCACCCCCGCGATGGGGTATCACTATTTCATGTTCAAGCCGGGCAAAGTTGCTTGAGGTGCCTGTTTTAAGGGTCTGCACCCATTGACGGCCTTCTTTGCGCAGCCGCAAAGCAATGCCAGCACGGGCTAAGCGAAAGTCGTCAGTATCTATATAAGCAGCTTGCAAGTGTTGCCTTTTCAGGGCACCTTTGCTACGAAGAAATTTTTCAATTGCCGGCAGTTTTTCGGCTGGAAAGACGAGTTTTAGCTCGAATTCTTGATGGTCTTGATGCAATGAATCCATATTGGTGCATTCTAACTCGCAAACATGACAAACTAGGAATTGGAAAATTGAGCCATCAGGACATTTTGGCCAATAATGGGTTTTTGCTTGGCCTTGGCATGCAGTTGCTGGTAACTGCCGTCGGAGTTCATTTGCCACGCAGAGGCATTATCAGAAAGTAGAACTTTTAAGCCTTCTTGAATGACTTTTTGTTTTAAAAAAGCATCTTTAATTGGAAATGCCACCTCAACGCGGCGTAAAAGATTACGCTCCATCCAATCAGCACTAGATAAATAGACTAATTCATTACCGCTATGATAAAAATAATAAATGCGATGATGTTCTAAAAATCTGCCAATAATCGACCGTACTTGAATATTCTCGGATAAACCTTTTACACCTGGCTTAAGGGCGCACACACCCCGAACAATAAGTTCAATTTTGACACCCGCTTGAGAGGCCTTATACAACTCTTCAATGATAGTGGGCTCTAATAGTGCATTCATTTTTGCTATGATCAGGGCTTTTTTTCCATCCCGTGCAGCACGTGCTTCAGTGCGTATCAGTTTAATCAGTTCGCTTAAGAGAGTAAATGGGGCCTCAAGCAGTTCCTTGGTTTTGGATTGCAAGCCAGTGCCCGTTAACTGCTGAAAAAGTTGATGAGCATCGCTTGTCATATCGGGATTGCAGGTCATCAGACCAAAGTCAGTGTACAGTTTTGCCGTGCGGGGATGGTAGTTACCGGTGCCCAAATGAACGTAGCGTTGTAAGATATATTTTGGTGCCGCTTTACTCGAACTAGAATTGATACTGGGTATGATTTCGCGGCGCACGATTAACAACATTTTAGCGTGGCATTTATGACCCACCACACCGTAAACTACGTGCGCGCCCACGGATTCCAGTTTAGATGCCCAATTAATATTGGTTTGCTCATCAAAGCGCGCTAAGAGCTCGAGCACTACAGTAACTTCTTTACCATTGCGCGCCGCTTCCATCAGCGCCTCCATTACGGGTGATTCATCACCTGTGCGGTAAACTGTTTGTTTAATGGCTAAGACATCTGGGTCTTGGGCAGCTTCCCGCAGTAATTGCAAAACCGGCTCAAAACTCTCGTAAGGATGATGTAACAAAATATCACCCTGATGAATTTTATGAAAGAGCGACTCATCAGGAATAGCTTTTAATACGGCAGCTTGATAAATCGGAAATTTTAAATTCGGCCGGTCGATGAAATCGGGTATTTGCGAGAGTCGTACTAAATTAACGGGCCCATTAACGCGGTAACAATCTGTTACTTCTAATTGAGTGGATAGGCGCAGGAATTCTAATAATTCGCTCGGGGTATCTGCTGATACTTCCAGCCGTACTGCATCCCCCAAATGGCGGGTTGGCAGTTCGCCTTGCAAGGCTTCGCGTAAATCAGTAGCCTCATCATCTGAGACAAATAATTCTGAATTTCGTGTTACTCGAAAGGCATGAGCTTGTAAAATAGTTAAGCCTGGAAAAAGTTCAGCTACAAAGGATTGCACCAAAGCAGAAAGCAAGACAAAAGAATAATCACAATCAGAAATTCGCTTAGGAATTTGAATAACTCGAGGTAAAGCACGCGGCGCCTGAACTACGGCTAAGTTGGCATCACGACCAAAGGCATCTTTACCAGTTAAAGACACAATAAAATTTAAACTTTTATTCCCAACACGTGGAAAAGGATGCGCGGGATCGAGAGCAATTGGAGTTAGGAGAGGTAGTATTTCTGCACGAAAAAAATCGTTGGCCCAACGACGTTGCTGCACTGTCCAATCTTCGCCCCTTAAGAAACGGATACCAGCGGTTGCCAATTGGGGAATAATGATTTTTTGATAAATCTCATATTGGCGGGCGACCAAGTGATGGGAATATTCAGCCACCCGTTGGTAGCAATCTTGAATCGTTAGGCCATCTGGCTCAAGTTTAAGGGGTTGGCTTAATAGCTGTTCTTTAAGCCCCGAAACCCGCACTTCAAAAAACTCATCTAAATTATTAGAAACAATGCTTAAAAAGCGCAAGCGCTCAAGTAATGGGTTTTGGGGGTCTTCAGCCTGTGATAAGACCCGTGAATTGAATTCCAGAATACCGATTTCACGGTTGAGAAGGGGGGTCACCATATTTTTTGGTTATATTTCATTAATGTGTCACTTTTATTTCATAATATAAGCTTATCTCTTATTTTTCACTGGTTTAGCTCTTTTGCCCACTTCCCCTAATATTTCTACCCCGCTGGGCTCTAATCTAATCGCTGCAGTTGATTTAGGCTCAAATAGCTTTCGTATGTTGGTGGCTCAGCCAATTAATACGTCCTCTGGCACCCAATTACGCCCAATTGATACCTTGCGTGAATCTGTAAAATTAGCCGCGGGTTTAACCGAAAATAAATTATTAGGTCACGATGCTTACCAGCGGGGCCTCAATGCAATTCATCGATTTGGTGAGCGCTTGCGCGGCTTTGATCCCAGCAAAGTCAGGGCAGTTGCAACCAACACTTTGCGGGTGGCACGTAATTCAGCAAACTTCATTGCTGATGCGGAGCAGGCTTTAGGGTTTCCAATTGAAGTGATTGCTGGGGTTGAGGAGGCGCGCTTAATTTATATTGGCGCCTCACATGAAGCTTCAGCTGTGCAGGGCAATCGCTTGGTGGTAGATATTGGGGGCGGTTCAACCGAATTTATTATTGGCGCGGGTTATGACCCGCAACTTTTAGAAAGTCTTTATATTGGCTGTGTATCGCATAGCATGCAATTTTTCCCTAAGGGGGCAATTGATGCGCACGCTTTTAAGGAAGCTGAATTAGCCGCTCAACGTGAAATTCAGGTGATCTCAGGTGCCTTTTTAAAAGCAGGCTGGCGACAGGCAGTTGGCTCTTCCGGCACCGCTAGAGCTTTAGCCGACTTAATTATGGAAAATAATTTAAATGATAAAGTTAACCACCCTGAAGGCTTAATTACACGAGAAGGCTTAAAACAACTTAAAAAGCTTTTACTCCAATTTGATAATGTTGGTGAAGTTGAATTACTTGGTCTTAAAGATGATCGGCGTTTAGTTTTACTTGGCGGGCTGTCGATTATGTTGGCAGTATTTAATGAGCTAGGAATTGATTCGATGGAAGTAACCGACGGCTCCTTACGCATCGGGGTACTCTATGATTTACTAGGTCGTGCTCAGCATCACGATATGCGCTTTGTAACCGTTGAGCAATTTATGCAGCGCTATACTGTTGATCGAAACCAGGCACAGCGAGTTGGTAAATTGGCTACCGATTTTTTAGAGCAGTTACCCAAGCCGAACCTAGAAAATCGCAGTGATAATTTGGCGCTAATAGAGTGGACTGCTAATTTACATGAAATTGGTTTATCGATTTCGCATAACGGCTACCATCGGCACTCTGCATATATTGCGGGTAATGCCGACATGCCTGGCTTTTCGAAAAAAGATCAAGCGCGCCTAGCAACCTTACTATTGGGTCATACGGGTAAGCTAGGAAAATTAGCGACTAGTGAGGGTTTTTTAGATTGGCGCATGCTCTTTAGTTTGCGCTTGGCTCACGTGTTAAGTCGGGGACGAATCGATGCCGATTTACCGGCTGTTAAAGTTTCACTCGAAGATGATGGATTTGTTGTGAGCTTACCCAAAGCTTGGGCTAATGACCATCCTTTAACTGAATTTAGTTTAAAAAAAGAAGCTTTAGAATGGGAGCGTATTGGCCGTAGTTATCGAATTAAATTGAAATAAAAACTAGCCAAGTAAAAGTCAACTATTCTTAGCTGCCAAAGAAGTGCTTTGCATAACGTGGGTTAATTTCATTAAGGCGCAAAATGGTGAGCACATCTGCGGTATTGAATTGAGGGTCCCAAGCCGGGGCACTACAAATTTTGGCGCCTAGCTTTAAGTAGCCTTTAATTAGCGGTGGCGGTTCGACCTCTAAGCCGCCATTTAATCGCTCTAAAGGTAGCGGAACATGAGGAAATGCATGATTTTCAATTGGCGCCATCTGTTCATTTTTTAATGAATTGAATAAGCTCGCAGCAAAATGACCGCCATCCGCCATTGGGATGCTGGCACAGCCCAACATAATTTCATATTGATGTAATTGCATGTATTGGGCTAGACCGCTCCACAAAGCCATAATGACTGCGCCAGAGCGGTAATCAGCATGTACACAAGAACGTCCTACCTCAACTAATTTAGGGCGTAAATGATTCAACCGAGTGAGATCAAATTCGGAGTCGGAATAAAGGCGTCCGATTTCCTGTGCTTTATGGGGCGGTAAAACACGGTAAGTACCAACCACCTGAAGGCTTTCTTGATCGCGTATCAGTAGGTGCTCGCAATACGCATCGAACTCATCGATATCTAGACCCGTGCTATTAGGAGACAATTGCGCACCCATCTCCTCAGCAAATACTAAATAACGTAAGCGCTGGGCCTCACCTATTTCTTGTGAGTTGATGGCCCATGAAATTTGTAGCGTAGGCTTTTTTGATTTTACTGATTTTATATTGGGCTCAAGGATTTCAACTTGAGCTAATAGAGATGCTCGCGATTTAAGAGCAAACTTCTTACCAAATAGTTTTTTTGCAATCTTTTTAGAAAAGATCTTTTTTAGGGGCTTTAATTTTTTCCCCCACCTTGCTTTATCGAAAACAATTAGACTATCTAAATGAATAAATGGATTTGGAACTTCTTTCATAAGAAAAATCTTTCAATATTTAGTCGAAATTAATTAATAAAAATCGGAATAATTATCGTAAGCCAAATTAATAAGGCGAATAATAGTGTCAGCATGACTGCCGCCGAGCCAAAATCCTTAGCTCTTTTAGAAAGATCATGATGCTCAAATGAAATACGGTCAATTGCAGCCTCAACGCTAGAATTTAATAGCTCAACCGTTAGCACCATCAGCAAAGATCCGACCATTAGTGCTTTTTCAAGATGGGTAGCGGGAATTAAAAGTGCAATTGGGGTAAGGATAATTAGCAAGGTAAGTTCTTGTCGAAATGCACTTTCCTCCTGAAATGCATAAACAACGCCGCACCAAGAATTTTTAGCTGCATGCCAAGCACGGGAAATACCCCGATTACCCTTATGAGGGTTTTGATTGATGTGATATGGCATTTTCAATTGGGGATATTCACGCTAAAGCGGTTTGATGTAAGTCGGGATTTGGAACGGGCTGAAGATGACTTGCAAATTGTTCAGTTGCGGCACGCCAGGAGAATTTTTCTGCATGTTCACGAGCGCGCTCCCGAGGAATTTTAAGGGCCTGTAGGCAGGCTTCTTTTAAATCTTCATGCATTACGCCAGCATTCGATTTACCAAGCACATCAATTGGGCCAGTTACTGGGTAAGCTGCTACTGGCAAACCGCATGCCATTGCTTCGAGCAAAACTAGACCAAAAGTATCTGTTTTGCTGGGAAATACAAAGACATCGGCGGCAGCATAAACTTGAGCAAGCTCAACTTGATCAAGTACACCTAAATAATGAATTTCAGGATATTTTTGCTTAATACCTGCTAATGCAGGCCCATCGCCGACAATCCATTTTGAGCCTGGCAGATTGATTTCTAAAAAGGCATTTATATTTTTTTCAATAGCAACTCGTCCGACATAAAGATAAATTGGGTGGGCTGAATTGAGCACTTTAGAGGGTTGCATTTTAAAAATATTGAGGTCAACACCGCGCGACCATAAAACTACATTAGCAAAACCATACTTTTCAAGATCATTTTTAACCACTATCGTTGGCGCCATTACAGCCATAGAAGGTTTGTGAAACCACCTTAAAAAACGATAGGTGATGCCCACCGGAATTTTTGTGCGCGCTTGAACATATTCAGGAAAACGCGTGTGATAGGCTGTAGAAAAGGGTAAATGATTACGTACCCCGTAGGCGCGGGCTGCCAGACCTAATGGGCCTTCAGTAGCAATATGCATAGCATCAGGTGAAAATTCCTTAATTCGTTCAGCTAATTTTTTACCTGGAAATAAGGATAAAGAAATGTCGGGGTAAGTAGGGCAGGGGATGGTTTTAAATTCTTGGGGAGTAATCATATCGACCTGATGCCCCATGGCAATAAGTTCAGACCGAGTTTGCTTTAAGGTGCGCACTACGCCGTTTACTTGTGGTTCCCATGCATCTGTAATGATCATGATTCTCATGCGAATACCTCATTTGGAAGGGTTGATATTGGTTCTAATGGTTGTTCGAGCGATAAGACTGGATCGCCTTTAATTTTTGGCCAATGAATAATTTTTAATTCACCGGTGTTGGTCTCAACTAGAGCAGTAAGGCTTTCAACCCAGTCGCCATCATTGCAATAAAGTAGTCCATCTATGTGCCGAATTTCGGCTTTATGAATATGTCCACAAACGACCCCATCGCAATTGCGCATGCGCGCTTCGCGGGCCATCATATGTTCATAGTCGGCAATAAAACTAACGGCATTTTTTACTTGGTGCTTTAAATACTGCGATAAAGACCAGTATTGCAAACCCATCTTCATGCGAATGTGATTGAAGTAACGGTTCATGTGAAGAATGAGGGTATAAAGGCTATCGCCAACGTACGCCAGCCACTTGGCGTATTGCATTACTCCGTCAAAGAGATCGCCATGAGTAATCCACAGTTTTTTCCCATCGGCTGTCACGTGAATGCATTCTTCTACTACCTTGACGTCTCCAAATGAGAGACCAAAAAATTGGCGGGCACTTTCATCATGGTTGCCAGGAATATAAATTACTTCAGTACCTTTACGGGCTTTGCGTAGTAATTTTTGTACGACATCATTATGTGATTGTGGCCAATAAAATGATTTTTTTAAGCGCCAACCATCGATAATATCGCCGACCAAATAAAATGTATCTGCTTCGTTGTGCTTCAGAAAATCGAGAAGGTAGTCCGCTTGGCACCCTGATGTTCCGAGGTGCACATCTGAAATCCAAATAGCTCTGTAGTGCTGCATGGAAGTTCATTAGGCCACCGAGTTATGTAAGTAGCATGACAGTTTCGTGTCATTTTTATGACTTGTTTGAAATTTATGATTGCTGAATGGCTAATTCATTTTCATTTTCAATCATCTTTACCTTAAGTAGAATTACTTGGCATATTATTCGCGGCATGCTGACTCTCTGTTTTCTATTCCCTTTTCTTAGTAGCAAGGCGAAAGAGCAGCAGATTCAAAATTGGGCGCTTCAGTTGCTAACTTTACTAGGCATACGCTTGCATTTAGTTAACGCAGACTTTTTTCCAAAAGAGCCTTGTTTATTAGTTGCTAATCATATTTCCTGGGTTGACATACAAGCGATATTGGCATTTCAACCCATGCGTTTTGTTGCTAAGTCAGAAGTTGCTAGGTGGCCACTTTTTGGCTGGATGGCAATTCAATTGGGTACTTTATTCGTTCGCAGAGATAGCGCATTTCATGGTCGAAAAGTAGCGCAGGATATGCTGCCGATTCTTCAGCAGGAAAGTATTTGTATATTTCCTGAGGGCACTTCTACTGACGGCACTGTAGTTTTATCCTTCAAAACCAGTTTATTCGAGGCGGCTGTGCTGGGTAATGCACCTGTTTCGATGGTGGTGATACGGTATTTTAGGGATGCATCGAATGGGCTTCAGCCCTCAAGTGCAACTGCTTTTATTGGTGAAATGGGGTTAATAGAGTCTATCTTTAAGATTTTGCAAGCGAGACCCTTATTGGTTACGCTTGAGTTCTTGCCAATAGCCCCAACAGGCTTAGACCGTAAAGGCTTGGCAGAATTTACGCACAGCCAAATTGCAGCCAAAATCACTGAAAAATTGCCCAATGCTCCTAAATTAGACCTTCTAGCTTCAACTTTACGGTGAAATTGCGTAGCCCATGTAAAATAGCCAGCTTGTCGGGGCGTAGCGCAGCCTGGTAGCGCATCTGCTTTGGGAGCAGAGGGTCGAAGGTTCGAATCCTTTCGCCCCGACCATGATTCTTTAGTCCAGCAGTTCGTGTTTCCATCTGCCCATAGCTCAGCTGGATAGAGCAACGCCCTTCTAAGGCGTAGGTCGCACGTTCGAATCGTGCTGGGCAGGCCAATTTATAGAGGTCCGTACCGGACACATGGTTTACATCCGGTACCGACCACATAGTTTACAGTTGCCGTTCACCCCAATACTTTATTTGTAAAAGAATAAAGGGGGTCACTTGACCCCCTTTATATATTAAGATTTTGCCTAATCCATCTGGATCTTGGCATAGTCAATCACCTTACGCCAGCGATCAGTATCGGTCTTCATAAATTGAGTTGCACGTTGCGCATTCATGTATGTAACCGTAGCACCTAAACGTGAGATTGCCTCAACCATTTCCTTGCGAGCCACAATCTTTTCTAAAGCAACCTGCAAACGTTGACTGACGCCATCAGGTATTCCTTTTGGGGCGGCCAAACCAAACCAAGCAGAAACATCGAAGTTGGGATAGCCTGATTCAATCATGGTTGGCACATTGGGAAGGGCGGGATTACGTGTAGCAGTCGTAACGGCTAGAGGCTTTAACTTATTGCCATTAATTAGACCAAGAGCAGGCGGTAGATTATCAAACATAAAATCCACTTCTTTTGCTACCAGCCCAACATTTGCAAATGCCGAGCCACGATAGGGTATATGAACCACAAAGATACCTGCTTGGTTCTTGAGCATCTCGGCACTGAGATGCAGTGATGTGCCGTTGCCATTGGAGGCGTAATTGAGTTTTCCGGGATTTGCCTTCGCTCGTTTGACTAAATCGGCAACAGTGTTAATCCCCGATTCTGGGTTGACCAATAAGACATTGGGAAGCTGTCCGAGAACAGCAATGGGTTCAATGCTGACTGGGTTGTAAGGCAAGGTCTTATACAGAGCAGGGCTAATGCTTAGTGGAGCGGAAGCCATTAAAAGGGTATAGCCATCTGGACCCGCTTTTGCAACGTCGGCTGCTGCTAAATTGCCACCTGCTCCTGGTTTGTTCTCAATCACCACGGGCTGACCCAGTTCTTTGGAGAGCTCTGGACCAATGAGTCGCGCAGCATTATCAATTAAGCCGCCCGGAGGAAAGGGTACCACTAACTTAATAGCGCGATTGGGATAACTTTGAGCATGTACATGAAAGCTTATAAAGCTAATCAGAATTAAAGTGAACGAAGTAATAATGTGACGCATCATTAATCCCTTAGTCAATGTCATGCTCTCTTTTTATCACTAAATCCTGCAGATATCGCTAGTGGTTTACCTTAATTTATTACAATCGGCTTACCAAATTGCACCAAACGTGCGACGTAAATCTTCAATCTGCACTCCACTTAAGGGGGGTGCCTGACAGTTTGACATCAACCAAAGCTTAGCGGTTTCCTCTAACTCCTCAAGAACAGCGCTAGCCGTTGAGGGTGATTGATGCCATACCACTGGCCCAAGTCGATCAAGCATGACGCCACGGATCGGTTTAGCTATTTTAATACCCTTAGTAATGCATTCAACTACCATAGATGCTACTTCGGGATCACCAGGGCGTCGATAGTTAATAAAAGGGATATGACCAACCTTCATGACGTAATAAGGAGTAATCGGGGGCAAGATATCAGCTTCACTCCAGACCCCTCTGATACTCAAACTCACTAGATGGCTGGCATGAGTATGAATGACGCAAGACGCTTGAGTATTTGCTAAATAAATACTACGGTGTAGCAATACCGTTTTTGAGGCGAGGGATCCGCTGATTTGCTCACCATTAGAATTAACGAGCGCAAGTTTATGGGGGACTAAATTACCAAGACAAGCATCAGTTGGAGTAATTAAAATGTTTCCATCATCTAGTCGAATGCTGATGTTACCTGCACTTGCGTGCACATAGCCACGCATATATAGAGATGCGCCAACCCTACATATTTCTGCGCGTGCTTGTGATTCAATCATGATATAAGTTTGATAGCTGTGTAAATGATTTTGTAAAAAAATCGATGGAACCAAAGTTCCCTGATTTTAGAGCTAAGTGGATAACCTTGTCCTTAGAGCAAGGTGAGATTGCTGACATCCATGGTACCCCTGGATCAATTTGTGGACCAATGATCATCTGTTTAATTCCTAACGCTTGAACGATGGCACCCGAGGTTTCTCCACCAGCAATTACTAATTGGCGTACACCAACTTCAACTAAACCCATAGCGATCTCTGTAAGTATTTTTTCAACCAATTCACTTGCGTGAATAGCGCCTAATTTCTGTTGTATTGATTTTAAGTTATCCGGCTGTGTAGTGGCATAAATAAGAATCGGACCATTCTTAAGATGTGTTTTTGCCCACGCAATTGCTTGTTGCGCCATATTTACTTGAGATACATCTGCAAGCGGATCGATTGCAAAAGTAGGCAATCCCCTCTGACAAAAGTCTAGAACCTGCGCATTGGAGGCTTGTGAACAACTACCTGAGATAACTGCTTGATAGCCCGAAGCAGGAGGCAGTATGTCGGCGCTCTCATTTAAATCTAATAAACCATGAATCCGCCAGTTATTCGGTAGACCAATTGCTAGGCCTGAGCCTGCCGTAACAAGAGGTATATCCGCAATAGCCGAAGCAATAGATTCTAGATCTTGATTACAAGTAACATCAACCACTGCAATCGTAATTCCTTCGTTTTGAAGCGCATGGAAACGAGCCCGAATTTCAGTAGGTCCAGCACGTACAGAGGCATAATTTACTAGGCCCACAATACGATGAGTTTGTGCTTGCATGACCCGAACTAAATTTGCGTCAGTCATGGGGGTAAGCGGATGATTACGCATTCCACTCTCTGAAAGAAGTTCATTTCCAACAAAAAGATGACCATTAAATATGGTTCGTTTAGCCTCTGGAAAAGCAGGGCAGACAATTGTGAAGCCTTTACATTTTCCATAAATTGCATCCATTAGGGCTTCTGTCACTGGACCAATATTACCCTGAGGTGTTGAATCAAAGGTTGAGCAATATTTAAAATAAAACTGCTCAACGCCCTGCGCTTTTAACCATTCATAGGCCTGTAAAGACTGCTTGATAGCTTCATAGGAAGAAATGGTTCGCGACTTGAGGGAAATGACGATGGCATCTGTATTCAGTGTTTGTGAATCCTCTGGTACACCAATAGATTGAATGGTTCGCATGCCTGCACGAACTAGGTTGTTCGCTAAATCACTTGCTCCAGTGAAATCATCTGCTATGCAACCTAGAAGTGGTCGATAGATCCTTTTTTCCAACAGAATTATCCTTTTATGACACAGGATACGGCTTGCGGGTGTCTCAAAATATATGCCCGAATTAAACTCACAACAGAAGAATCCGGATTTAATCCAAGCTGGGTAGCGCGCAGATGACTAAATTGACTTGGCCATGAACTCACAATCGCCTGAACCTGATGATCTACTTTCCATTGAAGTAAATTAGCCACGTCCTTTCCAGCAACTTCTTGTAATGCGTTTGCCATTTCGCCAACAGTAGTGCTTAGGGCAGGAAGGTTGACTGCTATGGGTGCACCCCATATTGAGGACGGAGATTCAAGGGCACATAGTAAGCCTTCAAGCGTTTTATCAAGTGAGGAGAGAGCCACTCGCGTTTCTGGAGGAACTGGAACAACGCTGTTCTGTCCTGATAAAGGCTCTCTCAACATTCCACTTAAAAAGCTTGATGCAGCCCCATTTGGTTTACCGGGACGAATGGAAACGGTCATTAGGCGGATATTGCGTCCATGAATTAAACCTTTCCGTGTAAAGTCAGCAACTAACTGCTCAACCATAAATTTTTGGATTCCATAACTACTTTGTGGTGTTGGTTGGTCAATATCTGAGATGCTGCTTGGTAATACATGGCCAGGAGGTGCTCCAAAAACTGCAACAGAACTAGGAAATACAAAAACAGGGCGTTGTGCTTGGTGACGAATTGCTTGCAGTAAATTTAAACTCAGCTGTAAATTACTCTGCAAGCCTAGGTCTAGGTTAGCCTCACACTCTGCACTGACAGCAGCAGATAAATGAATGACTGCATCAATCTTGTTTAGCGGGAGAGTTTTAGATGTAATCAAATCATTTAAGTCGCCAATAAATGAGATAACGCGGCTCTCCGCAGCGAGATCATCAGGTAGCTTGTTTAAATCAGTTAAAAAGAGCGTGGTGAGTGGAGCAGTTGTTCTGCCTTCAATTTGAATGAGCGGTTTCCTTAAAAGCTCCCGGGCTAGACTCGAACCCAAGAAACCACTACTTCCTGTAATTAGTATATGCATATGATTTTTTTATAAATTATTTTGCATCTGGTAATTTAATGCCCGGAAATATCTTAATAACAGCCGCATCGTCCTCGCGACCATATCCCGCCGCAGAGGCTTGCATAAACATTTGATGGGCTGTCGCCGCCAAGGGCAGCGGAAACTTGCTTGCGCGAGCGGTATCTAGAACAAGACCAAGGTCTTTTATAAAGATATCGACTGCGGATAGAGCGGTGTAGTCTGCCTGCAAGACATGTGCCATTCTGTTTTCAAACATCCAACTATTACCGGCACTATGCGTAATGACCTCATAGAGAGCATTAGGATCTACCCCTTCACGAATACCTAAGGCCATTGCTTCAGCTGCTACAGCAATATGAACACCGGCCAATAGCTGATTGATAATTTTTACCTTACTACCAAATCCTGCACGATCGCCTAATTTGTAAATATTACTTGCCATGGCCTCTAAGATATTTCCTGCTTTTTGATATGCATCAGCATGACCAGAGGTCATCATTGTGATTTGGCCAGCAGCTGCTTTTGCAGCACCACCAGAGATGGGAGCATCTAAATATAGAAATCCTGAATTATTTAGGCGTTTCTCAAGCAAAGCAGACCAATTAGGATCAACTGTTGAGCACATGATAAAGAGTGATTGCTGCTTCAATTCATTTACTGCACCATGATCACCAAACAGTATGGCTTCAGTTTGCTCCGCATTTACAACGACGCTAATAATGATGTCAGATACTTTTGCTAGTTCAGAAGGTGTCTTAAACGCCACTCCCCCAGCCAATGCAAAATTCTCAGCTACTTCGAACCGTACATCGCAAACATTTAGAGCATAGCCATTACGACGCAAAGAGCTAGCCATACCTAATCCCATGGCGCCAAGACCAATGAGACCTATGGATGGTGAGTTTTTGGTATTAGTAGTCATAGATCCTAGCTACAAATATAAAGGGTTAAGTGCAATATAGATCTCATTGTATGTCTGGCGTAAAGTTTATTACACAGTACCATTTTTACGCTGTAAACCATTGAAATATATAGACATTACAGACCCGCAAATTTTAAAAATCCTTGTATCGGCGCTTCGATTCCGCCCAGCACTTCTAACTGCCAACTTTACTCTGAAGATTTTGAACTATGTCAACCAGCCTAGGACCAAAGTCATTTTCTATTTGTTTTTTATCGGCCTGCTGTGCTGGAACGGTGATATTCATGGCTAAATTTTGACCATTTATTTTATTTTTAAATGGCACTGCTATTCCATATAAATTAGGTCGCCATTCACCATAACTTGTGCAAAAACCTTTTTTTTGGATTTCTTCAAATGACTTGCTCAGTTTTTCATGAAATTTTTGCCACTCATCTATTTTATCAATATGTAACTTATCCAAAATGAGCTCAAGCTCTGATTTCGTATTTGTATACAGCAGAGCACGCCCAATAGCCGTACTAAGTAAAGGCCTAGCAGATCCGATATCAGGATGTGCATTACTACGATAGCGGTTATAGGTAGTTTCAATATAAACAACTTGTAGGCGATCTCTGATGCCTAGAGAAACTGGACCCTTTACTATTTTTGATAGCTCAATCATATCGTGAGCTGCAATTTCTCTAATATTAAGTTGTATTAATAAAGGGTACCCAAGTGTTAATACTCCAGCCCCTAAAGAGTATCTACCGGTTGCTTTATCTCTGCATAAAAATCCCATGGCAACAAGGGTAAAAGTTAATCGAGATATGGTTGGCTTTGCTAGACCCAATTTTTCAGCTATTTCCTTATTGCTGAGTGTTAAGGACGCAACGGTAAAGCACTGTAGTACATCAAGACCATTACCAAGGGTTGAAGCAAACTGTGGATGTTCTTCCAGCGTCGCCTTTGGCAGAAGTTCAAAATTATCAATTTGTTTATTGTGCAATTCGCTTGACCTATAAATTATTTGTTATAGTTGTATTGTATATTTAAATTGAATTGAATACAACTATTTTGAATTGAATCGATATGAAAAAAGGGGCAAAAGGAAGACATTTATTTAGGTTTGCATTGATAGCAGATTCGCATTTGAATCCAGTAGATGAGGGTAATACCTCTCCATGGCAGACCAACCACTTAGCAAATCCTAGGAACGAAGTAGTTGTCAGGGCTGTAAATATACTCAAGCCTGCATTTACAGTGCATTTAGGAGATGTTGTACATCCATTGCCTTACACAAGTTCATACAAAGGCGCAGCAGAATATGCAAATAATTTATATCAAAAATTAAATCACCCTTTTTACATAACACCCGGAAATCACGATATTGGGGACAAATATTTAGCTGGTAATCCTGCAGCAACTATTACGCAGGAAAGCTGTAAGGTTTATGAGAGCTTCTTTGGGGAACAGTGGCAGACATTTGAGAGGGATGGGGTTTGCTTCATCATTTTAAATTCTTGCTTATTTGGCTCAGACTCAGAATCTGAGGATTTGCAATGGAAATGGTTTGAGAAGACTTTGAGCCTCAATTCAGATAAAAGAATTTTTTTATTTTCTCACTATCCACCATTCATTGCAGACAGAAATGAAGAAAATAATTACGACAATATTGAGCAAGAACCTAGGGCAAGGCTATTAAATTATATTGAAAAATATAAAGTTGAAGCAATTTTTGCTGGCCACGTACATACATTTTTTTTAAATCAAATTTTTAGTACACTTTCTTACGCTCTACCCTCATCAACAAACTTTCGTCAAGACTATGCGGAAATTTTTAGAGTAAATCCGGCTCAAGAGTTTGGCAGAAATGATGTAGGAAAGTTTGGATTCTTTATTGTTGATATATATGAAGACGGCCATATAAGTAGATTTGCCCGCACTAATGGATCGACTGAGTTGATTGATGCATCAGAGATATCTAATCAGATGGAGTTTAGACCGGAAAATTCAAAGCCAATGAATATTTCTGTGGATATGTGTCATGAGTGGTGCGAAGTATTAAGGCTTCCATATAACCCACCCTTAGATGCCTTCACTAGAAAAAAGGTTAGAAATGATTATTCAATATTAAATTTATGGGACTGCGGAATTGAGCACATCAGAATTCCAGTATCTGACATTAGCGATGATCAGGTTTGGGAAAGGGTAAAATTTCTTAGCCATTTAGGTATACGATTCACAGTATTTACTGTATCTACTTTCAGTAATCTAGTAAGAGAAAGACTTTCGGAGATATCTAACTCAATTCACGCATTTGAGATGATCTCAGTTAAGCCTGATGAAAAATTGGTCAATCTAAAAGTAGCTTCACTAGACATTCCAGTTTATTTCTCACCAATTTATATTCCGCAGCCTCATTCTGGATCTGCCGGACCATTTGATCACACAATGGCTAGCGGATATTTTGTAAGCGATCTATCTGAACATTTTCAAGCTCCAAAATATATTCATTCGGGGCGTGATCTAGATGGTATTGTGGTTAGAGTGCCATATGGAGACAGTGTTTTAGATGCCATTGCACATTTAGGAGCTCTACAAAGCTCAAGCGATATGCAAATCGTTGCAAACATTTGTTTATTACCTAATAAATCATCCTTAAATAATAACGATGATGATGCAATTTCTCTGCGGGTCGCTGAAGCATGCTTTGCTTCGTTAATGAACCCACAAATACATATTCGATTAGATACATTTGTTGATATTGATCGCGGCTATTTTTTAAGACATGGGTTATTTGATAGGCGACACAATCCCCGTAAAGCCGGCCTCTTAATAAAGCAAATTAAAGATGTTTACGGGGCTTTAAAAAACTTGTACGTTAGCGTAGAGGTCAAATCTGATGGAGTTAAAGAGTTCCAATTGAAATGGGACAAGGGTGCCTTACAACTCCAATTAAAAAATGGAATCTTCAAGGAGATAGTATGAAATTACTTAAATTATTTTTTTTATTGACCACTTTAAATCTTGTAGGTATATGTCAAGCGCAAGAATGGCCAAACAAGTCCATACAAATGATTGTTCAGTTCCCGACGGGTACAACAACGGATTCTGTTGCCAGGGATTTGGCTGATGAGTTATCAAAAGAACTAGCGCAAACAGTGGTTGTGATGAATAAGCCTGGTGCTGGTGGAGTTGTTGGTGTGTCAAGTTTAGCTTTGGCTAAGCCGGATGGATATACGATTGGAACAGTCAATATGCCCACATTAACAACTATTCCCCTGCTTCAGACGGTCACTTATGATCCTTTGAAGTCGTTTTCACATTTGGCGGTAGTTGGGCCATATGACTACGGGATCTTTGTCAATGCAGATGCTCCATGGAAAACTTTAAGTGAATTAGTTGAGTACGCCAGAAAGAATCCCAATAAATTATCTTATGGGACATTGGGGGCTGGCACTACAAATCAACTAACAATGGAGAGGCTGGGCAACGATCTTGGGTTTAGCTGGAACTTCATTCCATACAAGGGAGACAATGAGTCAGTACTTGCATTACTAGGCGATCAAATTCAGGTAATTAATGCTTCTGGAGCCGCCACTATGGCGCATGTAAAGGCTGGAAAATTACGAATGCTGATAAGTACGGGGCCTAAAAGATGGTCTGCGTTGCCAAATGTTCCAACTCTTACGGAAACAGGATTAGTTAAATTTTCACAAAATTCATATTATTCACTAGCTGGCCCCGCTGATATTCCCGAGCCAATTAAACGGCGCCTTGAGAATGCGCTCAAAAAAATTCTAACGGATAAGACTGTTGCAGAAAGATTATTAACCAAATATGGACAGTCTGTGGTCTATCAATCAGGCGCAGATTATGCAAAATTTATCGCAAATGAGAATGCAAGTTTGAGGGCACTTACTGAAACGAAGAAATAAATTTGAGAGACTCATTTATTAAAAAATCTTGGAATATATGAAAAATAGCGATATAGATTTGCGCCGTCAAAAAATACTCCCTAGAGGCGTAGGAATTATGTGTAATTTTTATGTGAGTAGAGCTGAAAATGCAACTCTTTGGGATGTAGAGGGTAATCGGTATACCGATTTTAGCGCAGGTATTGCGGTATTAAATACAGGTCATAAGCACCCTGTAATAAATTTAGCAATTCAATCTCAGCTAGATAACTTTACTCATACCGCATTTCAAGTAATACCCTATGAAAGCTATATTTCATTAGCAGAGCGTATTTCACTTATAGTTCCAATTTCTGGTGAAAAAAAAGTTGCTTTTTTTTCAACAGGAGCAGAGGCGGTTGAAAATGCTGTAAAAATTGCCCGTTCATACACTGGAAGATCGGGATTAATATCATTTTCCGGCGCCTTTCATGGGCGGACAAATATGGGTTTGGGCTTAACTGGTAAAAACGTCCCCTATAAGAATGGTTTTGGCCCATTTCCTTCTGGTATTTATCATTTACCTTTCCCGGCGGATATTCTTGGCGTTAGCGTTGATGAAAGCATTGATTCTTTAGAGCGACTATTTAAATCGGATATAGATCCGTTCAGTGTTGCTGCAATTATTTTTGAGCCTATTCAAGGCGAGGGTGGTTTTTATGTAATGCCAAATGAGATGCTTATCAAATTACGCAAAATTTGTGATGAATATGGAATTGTTTTAATAGCCGATGAAATTCAGTCTGGGTTTGCAAGAACAGGGAAAATGTTTGCATTAGAGCACTATAGTGTTGAGCCTGATTTAATAACGATTGCCAAAAGCTTGGCTGGAGGAATGCCTTTATCGGGGGTGTGTGGACGGGCGGAGATTATGGACGGGCCTTCTCCTGGTGGTTTGGGTGGGACTTACGCGGGTAACCCGCTGGCAATCGCCTCCGCTCATGCCGTACTAGATGTTATTGAGGCGGAAGGTTTATGCGCTCGCTCAAGAAATCTGGGCGATAGGTTAATTCAGATGCTTACGAAAGAACAAGAATCTAATCCATATATTGCAGATATTCGAGGAATTGGATCCATGACTGCCATTGAGTTAAGAGATCCCAAAACCAATCAGCCTACTCCAGAGATCGTAACTCAGATACAAAAAACGGCTTTAGCACAAGGATTAATTCTTTTGTCATGCGGTGTTTATTCAAACGTAATTAGGTTTTTGTATCCCTTAACAATCCCAGAAACTCAATTTGAAGATGCATTGAAGATTCTGAGTAGCTCAATACGGGAATCATGCTGAAGAAAACCCCGATTTACCAATAATAGGTCAAATAAATAGAATGACCTAGATAGAAACAACCCATTGTCATGAAGTTTTAGTATATTCGGGTAGTTCAATTTGAGATGGGAGTCGCCGTGAAGTTTGCCTATGTTTACTTATGCTTAGCATTCATTGGCGTAGCGCAGGCGGCCGAGCCTAATTTAGCCTCCTACCCAGCCCATCCTATCCGTGTAATTATTCCGCTAGCGCCAGGCAGCGGGGCCGATAATGCCGTGCGCATTGTTACGCAAAAAATGAGTCAAAATATGGGACAAGGTTTTATCGTTGAGAACCTTCCTGGCGCCGCTGGCTTAATTGGTGCCGATAAAGTTGCAAAAGCAAGCCCGGATGGCTATACCTTAGGGGGTTTCAACGATAGCATCTTAACTATGGTGCCAAATGTCAATCGCAAACTGCCTTGGAACCCTATTAAAGACTTTGCCCCGATTTCTTTGGCTGTGATGGTGGAGTGGGGCCTCGTTGTGCCATCTAAATCCCCCTATGCGAACGCAGGCGAGCTGATTGCTGCTGCCCGCAAAAATCCAGGACAACTGAATTATGGATCAGCTGGTAACGGCAGCCCCCAACATATAGCCATGGAGTTATTTGATTCCGAGGCAGGCATTAAGATGACGCACATCCCCTATAAGGGGATTAATCAAACGGGTATTGGGGTTGCCTCAGGAGAAGTGCAGGCGGCATTTATTACTTTAGCTAGCTCTAAAACCTTAGTAAAGTCGAACCGCCTTAAATTAATTGGTGTTACGAGCCCTAAACGTGCTTTGCAGTATCCAAATGTCCCAACGATTGCAGATTCTGGTCTTCCTGGGTTTGAGTTTAGCGCCTGGTTTGCGTTGGTAGCGCCTGCAGGAACACCACAGCCTATTATTCAAAAACTAAACACTGAGCTGATTAAAGCATTGAAAGATCCCACCGTACGTCAACAACTTCTGGCTAATGGCCTTAATCCAGTGGGTAGCTCGCCAGAAGAATTAAGCAAAAAAATTCAAGAGCAATTAGCAAGCTATGCTGCTTTAGTTAAAAAGACGGGTATAGGTACGGATTAATTAAGGCTGGGTAGGGTGTTGATAGGTCATGGCTACTTTGAATTTGTTCTGATAGGATAGGCGGAGTATGAAAATCTTTATCGAGATTTAATGCGCTAACCTAATGTAAGATGATAAGGATCTTATGCGGCATAGCATCGCCATAATTATTATCAACGCATTACTTGTTTCTATCGCATGGGCAATTCCCGATGGATTTGTTTATGTTGATCAGGAAATTCCTGGCATTCGGGTTGGGTTAAGGTATGCCAGCAGCAATAATTTCGTCGGGCGGCCTATTAACGGCTATGTTAGTCAAAGGGCCGTCTTAACTAAACCAGCTGCTAAAGCACTTGCTGAGGTTCAATCTGATCTCAAACCATTTGGCCTGGAATTATTTATTTTCGATACTTATCGACCACAAAGGGCGGTTGATGACTTTATCGCTTGGGCAAAAGATCTAAAAGATACGCGTACAAAAACGAAGTACTATCCCAAAGTGGCAAAAGAAAATTTATTTTCGGAGGGCTATATTGCTGATCGCTCTGGCCACAGCAGGGGAAGTACGATCGATTTAACGATTATTTCATCAGCTTCGCCATTTCGACCTCTCAATATGGGCACTAATTTTGATTTCTTTGGGCTAGAGTCATGGCCAAAATATATTGGTGTATTGACACAACAAAGGGCTAGCCGACTGTTGCTGAGAACGCTCATGCTCAAACATGGTTTTAAGCCATACGAGATGGAATGGTGGCATTTCACCTATGAAAAGGAGCCATTTCCCGAGACCTATTTTGATTTTGTTGTTGATTAAGCGCCCTGATCATGCGTCTGTTACTATTTATATAATAATTGAATTTCTAAAGGCCAGATTGCCACATTTTTTAAAGTCTTTTATGATTTTGGTAGTCATTGGCGTAAGCTCCAATGGCTTTGCCCAGTCACGTTTTGAGGATAGCTTTACTCAAATGGGTGTGGGCTATGAAGTCTTAAAGTTTTCCTTTACAGGCGGAACGATTACTGAACCTCCACTTCAGGGTGTGCCTTATACCGCTTCTGCTCCCAATTCGAATAACCTAACCTTCTCGGCTGCTACCGGCTATAGTTTTTTATTGCATCCCAATTTCTTATTGGGCTTTGGCGCTGAATATAATCTGGTGGATTCCAAAAGCTCTACTTACACGATTACCGTTCCAGGTGGAAGTGGCAGTGACCAATTTAAGCAAGGTAGCGCTACTAATTGGGTATCTGCTATCAAGAACCAAGATTACAGTGTATATGTTGCGCCTGGATATCCTATTGGGCTTGATAAATTGGTTTTTGCCAAGTTAGGTTATGCGAGTACTCGAATGTATTCTGGGGGTGGTGATTACGATATGGTTAGGGGACCCTTAGTTGGACTAGGCTACAAACAAGTGATTGCCGATTTTGATTGGATTATTAAAGGCTATATCTATGGCTTTGGCGAAGCAAACTACATTAAATATAGTAATGTTTATACCTCTGGTGGAACTGGATCATACTCTGCTACTGCAGCCAATGTTCGCGTAGGTTTGGGCTTTCTGTGGAAGTGATGTAAATAGGTCTCTGATTTTGGGATCTAAAGCAAGACGACCAAAATCATCAATATTTTTTCTGAAGGCTTTATTGTGGGCGTGCCTTAACTTTATTTAGACACGCTTTTTAAGCGCAGAAGTTAAGCGCAATAAACCTGGGCTATATTTTCCCAAGGGTACGCAGGCCCGAATAATACAGAGTTCATCTAAAGCAGTTGCCTTAGTCAATGCAGAAAATAATTCATCTTCGGTTTTGCATAAGAAACCTTTGCCAGTGCCCAATACGGTTGGTAGTTCTTCAGAGCGCAATGAGGCAATATCATTAAAGGGGCCGTCCATCATGGGTCTTTGAGTGCCATAACCTTGGTTATCAACAACTATCACTAGTGGATTTACCCCGTGAAATACCGAAGAAAGAACCTCTAAGCCTGTCATCAAAAAGGCGCCATCTCCGACTAATACCAAGGGTCTGCGGGTAGCATCGGCGCGAGCGGCGCCCAAAGCTGCTGGCACCGCATACCCCATGGTAGCGTAATAGGCGCTGGCAAGCATTAGAGATTGCGCTGGCAGTTCTATCGAGCCAAATAAACAATCTCCTGGCTCAACAATTAAACGCATTTTATTATCAAGAAAGATCGATACGCATTCCATAATTCTTTCAACCACGAGACCTTGGCCAGCAATTGGAATAAAAGTCATTGTTTTATGGGTGACATGCCCATATTCTTTGTAACCTCTAGCGCTAGCTGCCTTAATTAAAGCAGGTAAGAAGGCCCACAGCGGAACGTCTTGATAGGTGCGAAAACCAATACTCACTTGGTAATCCGTACATTCGATTACCTGACCGCGATCTAGGTGATCGGTAAATGCACCCATTATTAAATCGGCATATAAAACCCCAAACATAATCAGAGGTTTTGCATTTTCTACTTGTTGAACAATGGCTGGTGCGCTAACTGCCCCCATATAAACACCCAAAGCTAAGGGATGGGTTTCTGGTACTACCCCCTTAGAAACAGAGGTGGTTGCCATTGGCACCTCAAAATTTTCCATGAAAGCTAGTAGCTCTTTACCAAGTCCGCGCCGCACCGCCATTAAACCCGCAATAGCCACTGCATCACCTGCACCCTCTAATAGTTGCAATGTTTCTGCTACTGCAAGTTCTAAACGCTGTGGATGGACTTTAGGCAACTCGATCGATAGATCCTCTAGGCAATCAAGCACGGGAACGTCAACCATATCTCGGGGAATTTCAATGTAGCCAGGACGTTGATTTGCAATCATGGCTCCTAGAACACGATCTATTTCCGCAGTCACGGTTAAGGGGTTTGTCAGCACGGCCTGGGCGATGGTGATATCTTTAAATACCTCAAGTTGGGTGTCAAAATTTTTAACCTTGTGATGCAGTAAAGGGTCCCCCTGTCTTTCAGATAATCCTGGAGCACCACTTAGCACTAAAAGTGGTACATTTTCCGCCCAGGCCCCAGCCGTAGCATTCACTACTTTAAAGCCGCCCACCGAATAGGTTACGGCACATACCCCAAATCCTCGGATCCGCGCATAAGCCTCAGCTGCAAATGCTGCGCCTTGTTCATCGGTAGTTACTAGTATTGGAAAGCCACAGTGGTGGAGTTGAGCAAATAACTTCAGAGCATAATCTCCAACGATTCCAAAACCCTCATCAACCGCCAGCTCTTTAAAACGACGTATGAAAAACTCCGGAATTGTTGTCATGGTTTGCGCTGTTGTCATATGGGCCATAAGGGTTAGGTTGGTCTAGTCTAAAGCAAATCAAGGTAAAAAAATGAGCTATTTAGCCTCCTTACCCCTTAAAATAAAGCAAAAAATAGAGCTAAACCTAGTCACGTAAACTTGTCATAATAAAATTACATTTGCTCCTCACTTTGAAAGTAATCATGAAAACTAAACTATTCTTAATGCTTGCTGTATTAGAGTTTTTTGCATTTGCAGCATTTGCGCAGACAGGCAGTGTTTGTGAGGCTTTGGTTATTACGGGGCACCCAGCTTACCCGCCAGTAGCCTGGGGGGCTAATGGAAAAATTGTGGGCGCTTCGGCTGAATTAGTGACGACTATTGCCCAGCAGCTGCAAGTGAAGAATATCAGTTCAGTTGACTTTGGGTCTTGGCAAAAAGCCCAAGATGCTATTAAAGAGGGTAAAGCAGATATTATTTTTGGTATCTATAAAGATTCATCAAGAGTTGCTTATATGAATTACATTGATCCACCGTATATGCAAGACCCAGTTGCCATTGTGATTCGTAATGGTGATTCTTTTAAGTATGCCGAGTGGGGTGATTTAAAGGCCAAAAAAGGAGTAACAAATTTAGGCGAAAGTTACGGCAATGATTTTGATACCTATATTGCACAAAATTTAACAGTGGCACGAGCTAATGGAGTAGACAAAGCTTTTGAGGCGTTATTAAAAATGCAAGCCGATTACCTTATTATTGGTCGCTATCCAGGTAAGCTGGAGGCAAAGAAATTAAATATCCTTACAAAAGTTGATTTTTTGCCGAAAAATGTGGTTTATGGAGAAATGTATGTCGCTTTTTCGAAGAAATCTAAATGCTACAACAGCCTACAGGCTGGCTTTTCAGAGGCAATTAAAAAAGCCGTTAGTGGTGGCAAGATAGAGATGTTGCTGGAGCAGGCTAATAAACAGTTTTATAAATAAGCAGTGCTATTAATCTTAAATCTGTTTCAATGAATTTCTGGTTCACTGCCTTTGCTGCGCTTCTGTGAATTTTCAGCATTGCTAGCATGTACTTGGGTTTCTAAAAAATCAAAATCACAGCCATTATTGGCTTGTTGAATGTGTTGTAAATAAATCTTACCAAAGCCCCGCTCAAACTTAGGAGCTGGTGCTACCCATGCTGCTTTGCGTTTGGCCATTTCCGCCTCAGAAATCAAGACATTTAATTTGCGGGCGGGTACGTCTAATTCAATGAGATCGCCATCTTGTACAAAAGCCAAGGGCCCACCAATATAAGCTTCGGGAGTGACATGCAAAACACATACGCCATAACTAGTCCCGCTCATACGTGCATCAGAGATACGCACCATATCGCGCACTCCTTGTTCTAAAAGCTTTTTAGGGATAGGTAACTGCCCCCACTCTGGCATACCAGGCGCCCCTTGTGGGCCAGCATTTTGCAAAACAATTACTGAATTAGCATCGATTTCTAAATCGGCCGAATCAATGCGTGCAGATAAATCGTCATAGTTTTTGAATACGACCGCTTTACCAGTATGTTTTAGCAAGTGAGCTTCAGCAGCTGGGGGCTTGATAACTGCGCCATCTGGGGCCAGATTTCCTTTTAAGATTGCCAAGCCGTCGCTTTTTACCAGTGCTTTATCTGCCGAACGAATGACATCATCATTGAATACCTTGGCATCAGCGATTAGCTCGCCGATGGTTTTACCATCAACGGTTTGCTCAGCAAGACTTAAGAAGCCGGTCAGTTGCTTGAGTAAAGCACGTAAACCACCCGCATAGAAAAAATCTTCCATGAGATATTTGCCCGAAGGTCTTATATTCGCAAGGACAGGGATTTTGCGTGCTAATTCGTCAAAGCGTTCTAAGGTGAGCCCAAAGCCCGCACGTTTGGCAAGAGCAATTAAATGCACTGCGGCATTAGTAGAGCCCGATAAAGCTAAGGTAGTCATTACAGCGTTATCAAAAGAGCCGGCAGTGAGAATGTCAGATGGTTTTAAATCTTCCCAAGCCATTTCGACAATGCGTCTGCCTGTTAAGGTAGCCATTTGCGCATGTCTTGAATCGGGGGCCGGAATAGATGCATAACCAGATAAACATAAGCCTAGCGCTTCAACTGTACTTGTCATGGTAGATGCGGTACCCATGGTCATGCAATGACCAGCTGAGCGTGCAATACCATCTTCAATTTCGCCCCAGTCAGCCTCGGTAATATTGCCCGCCCGTAATTCATCCCAGTATTTCCATACATCGCTGCCGCTACCCAAAAATTGACCGCGATAATCACCACGTAACATCGGGCCAGCCGGCAGAAAGATGGCGGGAATGTTCATACTAATTGCACCCATCAATAGAGCAGGCGTTGTTTTATCGCAGCCACCCATCAAAACGCACGCATCTGCTGGGTAAGAACGTAACAACTCTTCTGTTTCCATTGCGAGCAGGTTGCGATACAACATGGTGGTCGGTTTTTGAAAGGGCTCGGATAAACTCATGGCAGGCATTTCCACTGGGAAACCGCCGGCCTGCCAAATACCTCTTTTTACTTCTTCAGCGCGCTGACGAAAATGGCTATGACATGGGTTAATATCACTCCACGTATTAATAATAGCGATGACCGGTTTGCCGGCATAATCGCTGCGGGTATAGCCCATTTGCGCTGTGCGCGAACGATGCGCAAAGCTACGCATATCTTTAACGCCATACCAGCGATGACTACGGAGCTCTTCTGGTTTTTTGCGATTTGCTTTACTCAATTTTGGCACCTGACTCTTTAATAACAGCGACCCACCGATCATTTTCGGCTTTAATAAATGCGGCAAATTCACTTGCCGATCGTTCGGTTATAGGCGTACCCGCTTTTTCAAAGCGCTCGCGTACTTCAGGATTTGCTAAGGTTTTCTTGAGAGCAGCTTGCAATTTTTGCACTACATCTTTAGGCATATTTGCTGGACCAACTAAACCTTGCCAACCTGAAGTTTCTAATTCTGCATAGCCCGATTCGCGAACCGTTGGAACATTAGGTAAATCTTTATCTCTAGTAGAGCTAGTAATGGCAATCGCTTTGAGGTTACCAGACTGAACTTGCGGCACTAAGATGCCAGTAATATCAATCAAGATATGGGTTTGACCTGAAATTAAGTCGACGATGGCTGGTGCAGAACCTTTATAGGGAACATGTGTGAGTTTGATGCCGCCAACATTATTCAGTAACTCACCATTTAAATGGGTGATGGAACCATTGCCACCAGAAGCAAAATTGGCTTTGCCCGGATTCTTTTTAGCCCACTGAATAAATGTTTTAAGAGAGTCTACGGGTAGCTCGCGTGGGACAACGGCTAGAAAATAAGTAGAAACAATTTGCCCAATGGGGGTGAAGTCTTTTAAGGGATCGTAAGGTTTTTTTGCCATCATATTGGGCGCTAAAACCATTGGACCAATATTAGCTACCACTAAGGTATAGCCGTCGGGAGCAGCTCGTGCTAGCTCGGTTAGGGCAATGACACCAGCAGCACCGGGCTTATTCTCCACAATAACTTGCTGTCCCAAGGCCTCGCCAAGATAGGGCGCAATGAGACGCGAGGTAAAATCTAGGCCACCACCTGGGGGAAAGCCAACAATGAGCTTGATGGGTTTGTTAGGATAGTTTGATTGCGCATAACTAGGCAAAGTCTGCATGAGCAACGCAATTACTACTAAGAATGGTAATCTACACCGATTAAACATTGTCCCCCCTTATTTTTTTATTATGCTAGCACATTCTAAGCAGCAATAAGCTCTATCACTATGCCAATATTTCAAGCCGAAGATTTAAAAACTAAAATTGTTCAAATTATTACTGCTACTGGTAGTTCTGAGGTTGAAGCTTTGCGGGTTTGTACCAATCTAATTCACGCGAACCTAAAAGGGCATGATTCGCATGGTGCTGGGATGATTCCGCGCTACGTGGAATCATTTGTAGAAGGCTCTTTGCAGCCAAACCAATCGGTTCGAGTGAAGAGTGATTTAGGCAGCTTGTTGGTGCTTGATGGCCAGCAAGGTTTTGGTCAGGTCGTGGGCGAAGAGGCTATGGTGATGGGAATTGCTAGAGCCAAAAAATTAGGTAGTTGCATTTTATCCTTATCGCGTGCTCATCACTTAGGCCGTATTGGACATTTTGCTGAAATGGCGGCGGCAGATGGTTTGGTGTCGATTCATTTAGTCAATGTTCTATCTGCACCTGTTGTAGCGGTATGGGGTGGGGGTATTGGTCGCCACGGTACTAATCCATTTTGTATTGGTGTGCCAATTGCTAACCGTGCGCCATTCATCCTAGACTTTGCTACTAGTCGCTCAGCCCAAGGCAAGATGCGGGTGGCTCATAATGCAGGTAAATCAGTAAGCCCTGGGTATTTAATTGATCAGCAGGGCTTGCCGACTACCGATCCTGGCGTAGTAGTAAGGCCCGATGCGGCTGGCAATTTGGGCGCGCTGATGCCTTTTGGTGAACACAAGGGTTCGGGCTTGGCCATTGCCTGTGAATTATTAGGTGGAGCATTAACGGGCAACGGCACTTGGAAGCCGCCGAAAGTAAAAAAACGCGCCATTTGGAATGGCATGTTATCCATTTTAATTAATCCTGCTAGCATGAGCTCTAAAGAACAATTTGACCTAGAAACAAACTCTTTTATCGACTGGGTATATCAAAGCCCAGCTAGCGAAGCGGGTGTGCCGGTTATGCTAGCTGGTGAGCCCGAACAAAAAATGATGGCTCAACGCATTAAAGATGGCATTGAGATTGATGATAAAACTTGGCAAGATATTTGTGAGGCAGGTAAAAAGGTTGGTGTTAATTTAAATTCAGTTTAATTCTGAGATTGGTTCAATAAATTGGAGAACGTATGCAGCACGTTACAACTTCACTGAAGTCAAAGTTACAGCAAGGTAAGAGTATTGGAGGCGCATGGATGATGACGGTTAATCCCGCCTTTGCTGAAATTGCATCGGCAGTTGGCCTCGATTTTGTGGTGGTTGACATGGAGCATGGCGCAATTGGTCTAGCAGATTTACCTGGCATATTGCGCGGCTTTAGTCGCGAAACTACCGCGCTGGTACGCGTGCCTTCTGCCGATCCTAGCCTCATTGCTCGTGTTTTAGACCGTGGTGCCCACGGCGTGATGGTGCCTCGGGTTGAAAGTGTTGAAATAGCTTTAGAGGTAGCACGCGCCGCAAAATTTCCGCCTCAAGGCGATCGTGGCTTAGCTCTACCCGCGCTGAGAGCCTCGGCTTATGGAACCAATGCCGACTACCGCAATAATGCAAATAGAGATACTTTGGTGATTATTCAATTGGAATCTCGGAATGCAATGAATTTAGCCTTGGAAATTGGCGGCTTGCCAGAAGTTGATTTAGTTTTTGTAGGCCCAACTGATTTATCGGCCAATTTAAATTTAGAAGGGCCAGATCATTTTATTGAGTTAAACCAAGTAATCGATGCAGTTGTAGCTAAATGCAAGTCGGCCAAAATTCCAGTTGGGATTATTCCCTTTGCTGGCAGAGCTATTCCCGAGCTTAAACAGCTTGGGTTTCAAATGATTGTGGCTGGCAGTGATGTGGGTTTCTTAAGAGATTCAGCAGTTAATTTGAAGAAAATCCTCGATTCGAATTAAATTATTGAAACCCGAAATAAATTGGCTGAAATGATGGGTAAGGTACCTTTAACTGCTACAGAGCTAGCTGAAATAGCTACTAAAACTGTAGATCATTACAATATTAATGCGGATGATTTTTTTGCAGGTACGCGTGATCACGATGTCAGTCAAAATATTGCAGCTCTACTAAAAGCGATTAAAGGAGCTGGTCCTTTTCAAATTTTAGATTTTGGCTGTGGTCCTGGCAGGGATTTGCAAGCATTTACTGCACTCGGCCATCAAGCAATTGGACTAGAGGGCAGTACGCAAGCGGCTGCAATAGCCCGTAAATTTAGTGGCTGTGAAGTTTTGGTGCAAGATTTTTTTAATCTACAACTGCCAAATGATTATTTCGATGGCATTTTTGCCAATGCCTCGCTATTTCATGTTCCCAGTCAATTATTGCCAAAAGTTCTGGATGATTTATTCGCCACCCTAAAACCGCAAGGTATTTTATTTAGCTCTAATCCAAGAGGTACAAATGAAGAGGGCTGGAACGGTGACCGCTACGGCTCTTATCATGATCTAAAGGCTTGGCAAGCGTATTTATGCGCAGCCGGCTTTACCGAGGTAGATCATTTTTATCGGCCACCGGGCTTACCGCGTGATCAGCAGCCTTGGCTGGCAAGCGTTTGGCGTAAATAAATTATTTTTTCAGGCTTGAGGCAATACGGCGAGTTACTTTTGGGGGCGCAATATCAATGTGGTGACGATGTCGCTCTTCCTGCATATTCAGATCATCCGCAGTAAAGCGATCAAAACGACGTAAATAGTCGGCCCACGTTTCAAATACATAGAACTCTACAAATTTACCGGTATGTTCGGCGTCTTCGAACAAGCTCCATGAGAGCGCCCCTTGGCGGAGACGCGACTTTCTGGTGCTAGCCATCAATTTCTTGAATGTATCATTTTGGGTAGTGTGGGTTTGATACTCAATCGAAATCATCACTGGGCCCTCACTTGGATCAATGTTTCGAGATGGGTGTGGACGCTCTAATGGACATACCGGGCTCATATCTTCTTGATGCAAACCTTCTACTTGCAATTTACGAACTGCGATTAAGGCGACAATGCCAAAGATTGAACTTAAGCCAATGCTGATGCTAACGTCAGTTTCAGTGGCAATTTTGCCCCAAATGGCTGCGCCTAATGCGCTGCCCCCCATAATACTCATTTGGTAAAGTGACATACCCCGCGCTCGAACCCAGCTAGGTAAACAGAGTTGAGCTGATGTTGTTAGCGAGTTGGCTACACTAATCCAGGCAATGCCACAAATGAGCATGAAGACCGAAGCAAGCCATAAATTGAGCGATAACACGACGGCAGCTGAGCTAACTGATAAAAGAATAATTCCATAATTGGCTAATTGATTCGTGCTCAGATGTATTTTTAAACGAGGTAGTTGGGAGCCTGCAATAACAGCTCCCAAGCCTAAACACGACAGCAATAAGGTAAAAATATGGGCATTACCCTGAAAATGATCTTTAGCAATAACGGGCAATAGGGCAATGAGTCCAGTTGACTGCAGAAAAAATAAGAAAGTACGAATAAAAATGGCTTGTAATTGATTTGATTGGCGCACATATTGCAAGCCGACGCGCATGGCGCCAAAAAAACGTTCGCCGGGTAGGGCAGAAACATAATATTGGTATTGCCACCGCAATACTACCCATGAGGTAATGAGTGATAGCACCATATTTAGGGCAAAGACATACTGGCTTCCAGCCGTGGCAATAATAATTCCCGCAATCAGCGGGCCGACAATACGCGACACATTCATTGCAATTGCATTTAATGCTAAGGCTGGTTGCAAGGAATCGCGGGGTACTAATTCTGGAACTAAGGCGGCAAAGATGGGCCAGCGCATGGCCAAGCCAATGCCATTGGTAAACGTTAAAAATAAAAGTACATAGGGATTAAGTAAGCCGAAAACCAAGAACAACATGAGAGCAGTTGCATTGGCTGCTAACCATAGTTGGGTAAAGACAAAAAAGTGTTTACGATTCAGAATATCGGCAAGTGCACCACTCGGAATGCCAAGTAGCAGAACAGGCAGACTAGAGGCAGTTTGTACTAAAGCAATTAAGGTTGCTGAAGTAGTTAATGAAGTCATCATCCACGCTGCAGCAACATCATTCATCCACATGCAAATGGTGGCAGTAAGCCATACTAAATAAATTGAACGAAATACTTTAAATTTCAGTGGTGCTAACCACTTTTGTGAAAAAATCCATTTGTCTATGAAGGTGCTCATTGAATTATTTTTTTGATCCCTTTTTAACCTGCGCAGAACTTTCACGCACACATAGCTGTGGTTGAATCTGGATGGATTTTATTTGCTCGCCATGCATTAATTTAATAATGAGATTGGCCGCATGAATTCCTACATCGTGCTGCTTGAGGTCGACTGAGGTAATAGAAGGTGTAGTGTAGGCAGCAAAATCATTATTATTAAAAGAAACCAGAGAGATCTCTTCAGGTACTCGTTTACCTATTTCATAAAGCCCACGGAGTACACCTAGTGCATGATAGTCGCTGGTGCAAATAATGGCAGTAGTATTTGGTTGATTTTTGAAAATCTGCTCAACTGCATTGCGACCCGTACTAAATCGATGCGGCTCTTCAATGATTGCATTGGGTGCTAGCAAAACCCCGGCTTGGTTAAGCTGCTTTTTTACTCCCGCCAACCTTGCTGCTGCTCTTGGATTATGCGCCAAAGGAATTCCTACAAAGGCAAAATGACGATGACCTAATTCTAGTAAATGATTAGCGGCTAATTGCCCCGCCTTAATTTGATCAACTGAAACGTATGGTTGATCTTTTAGTTTTTTTGTAGTCCAAATTAATATATAAGGCAGTTCACGATGGTGGAGCATTTCAAAAAGTTCGGGTTTATGATCTTCGCCAAGGAGTATTAATGCATCTGCGCCGCGCTCAAGCAAACGATAGGCTGCTGATTCGGATGAAGCTAATGAAAATTCAGGCTGCGAGACAATTAAAGTGATATTTTGAGCTTCTAATGCATCATTCAGATCGGCTATAGTTTGAGCAAATGCAGAAACCCCCATTTTGGGTATTACCGCGCCAATAACAGTTGGCTTGGCAGAGCGCAGATTTCTGCCAGCAGGGTCCGGGAAGTAGTGTAGTTTTTTTACAATACTAAGAATTTTTTCTAAGGTTTTTGGAGCTACTAGATTTGGCCTTGTTATTGCTCTTGATACAGTACCTGGAGAAACCCCTGCAATGCTAGCCACGTCATGCAGGGTGGCTATCTTTGATTTATTTTGAGTTTTAGCCAGTTTCATTTTTATTTTTGTAGTTTATCTGTTAGTATAAATTAAACTTTATGCAAACGTTTGCATATTAACTTTAATAATCGGATAAAGGGCGTGATGAGTACAACCAAGCGAGAAATAGTAAAAACGTTGATTGAATGCGGTGCTAAACATGCCTTTACCTTGCCTGGGCTTGGCATCACTTGGATGTTGGACGAATTTTATGAGCAACGTTCGAAGTTAAAGCTAGTTTTATCGCGTAGCGAACAGCATGCATCAATTATGGCTCAAGCTTATGGCAAGGTTACTGGTACGCCTGCAGTTTTAATGGGTATGGGCCCTTTTTTAACCACCACCGGCGCCTTTGGAATTTTAGAAGCTTATTTTGCCGGTTCCCCAATGGTAGTTTTAACTGATACCTCTTGTTATGATGGGTTTGCGATGCGCGGTGTATATCAAACCATGACTGGTGACTATGGTGCTGCAGATGCAGCCACGGTATTAAAAACTATGACTAAGTTTTGCGCATATGCCACCGAGATAGATGAAGCAGTATATGGCGTGCAAATGGCATTTAAACACGCAACTTTGCCCCGCAATGGCCCCGCGGCAGTAGTTCTAAAATCGAGCATTATTCGTCGACCATTTGAGATTAATCCGCGGGTTACGCTTTACCCTTCAGCGGGGCATTTGCAATATACCCCTGCAAGACCTGACGCAAATGCAATAAATGAGCTTGCCAAAATGCTTAAAAAAGCTGAGCGCCCACTACTCATTGTTGGACAGGGCGCCCAAAATGATCGTGCACGAACTTTACTTGCACAAGTTGCGGCAAAAGGCGGTATTGCAGTAGCCACTAGCTATAACGGCAAAGGGGTGGTTGATGAAGGTTCGCCGATTAGTGTCGGTATGTTAGGTACATGGGGCTGTAAGGCGGCTAATAATGCCTTGCGCGACGCCGATTTAGTAGTGGCAATTGGAGCTAGTCTTGGACCAGACTACATGCGTTTTTGTGAAGCTGGATTTTTAAATCCACTGGATCAGACCTTAGTACAGATCGATATTGATCCTAGAAATAGCGGGTGGGTCTATCCTGTTAAGTTGTCGATTACAGGCGATGCTGGTGATGCACTTGAAATGCTTGTTGATTTAGATGTGGGTGACGCGAAGCGCGGCGAACGCTTAGGTTGGATTGCAGAAAATAACCGCAAATTTAATTATGGTGTCATTCCCGAATATAAATCTCCAGATGGGACAGTGCATAACGTCGATATTGTTAAAGCCTTAGACCAACATTTAACTGATAATCATTTACTCACTCTCGATGCAGGTAATAATCGCATTTGGGTTACAGGTACTTTGAAGATTCGAACCCCTGGACAATTGCTAGTTCCCGGTGGTATTGGGGGGATGGGCTGGTCAATTCCTGCTGCGGTTGGTGCAAAAATTGCTAAACCAGAAAAGCGGGTTATTGCGCTAACTGGCGATGGCGGAGCAGGCATGTCGGTTGCTGCGTTGTCTACCGCGATTTCTGAGAATGCGCCAATAACTGTAGTTGTCGCTAATAATTGTGGTTTAGGTATGGTTCGTGACAATATGAAGGGCGAACCTTATGGCGTGAACTACCCGCCTACCAATTTTGCGATGATTGCTAAGGGCATGGGATGTCATGCTTTTGAGGTAACCCGTAAAGAAGATATGCTAGATTGCTTAAAAGAGGCAGAAAAATTTGCAGGCCCCTGTTTAATTGATGTGGCAATCGACCCTAACGCTAGCCATCACCCCGCATCTGATTATTAATTTAAGAAGAATCTCAAAATATGAAGCAAGTTGCGATTATTACTGGGGCAGCAAATAATATTGGCCTAGCAATAGCACAACGCTTTAGCGATGATTTTATAGTTGTTGGATTAGATTGCGTATTTCAGTCACAAGATGTTGTAGATAAAAAAAATCTGCTTGGTTTTGAGCAGATTAGCTGTGATATTACGAAACCATTAGAGGTAGAAGCCGCTTTTGCCTTTGCGCGACGCATTGGCCCAATTGGCGTAGTGATAAATAGTGCAGCAATAACTGGACCTAGGAGATCAATTGTTGACACCTCTCTTGAGTCTTGGCGCCAAGTAATTGATGTCAATTTAAATGGGGCCTTTATTGTCATGAAGACTGCATATAATTACTTAAAAGAAACCCAAGGTTGTGGTTTATTAATATCATCGCGGGCTGGCAAAGTAGGTTATGCAGGTTTCGATCCAAATCCAATAGGAACCAAGGCGAATTATTGTGCTTCAAAGGCAGGTGTAATCTCTTTGGTGAAATCGCTTGCAATTGAGTATTCACCTGCAAAGATACGAATCAATGGGCTTGCCCCTGGATCGATTGAGGGCACCATGATTCCAAAAGAGTTCTGGCCAGAGCTTGCTAATAAAATTCCGTTAAAACGCCTAGGGTTACCAACTGAAATTGCTGAAGCAGCTTTTTTTCTTTGCTCAACTGCAGCCTCATATATTACTGGCCATATTTTAGATGTCAATGGTGGCTCTTTAATGGATTAAGAAAATGAAATCATTAAAAAATAAAAGATACTTCTTATGACTAGCTTGTACTCATTAAGTCAACAAGTAGCCTTAATAACTGCAGCAGGCAGTGGCCTAGGTAAGGGAATCGCACTCGAATTAGCTCGCCGAGGAGCCCTTGTTCATGTATGGGATCGCGATGCAGTTGCGTTAAAAAATTTATCAGATGAAAGTGCCGCCGCGGGATACGCTATTGAAACACGGCTAGTTAATCTTTCTATTGACGATGAGATTCAGGCTGCATTTTCAGCCAACATACAGCAATCGAAAAAAATAGATATTTTGATTAATAATGCCGGCGGGTCTTTGCATACACCTTTTCACTTTCTAGAACAGTCAAAAGATGATTGGCAAAAAGTATTTGAGTTAAATTTAATGTTGGCAGTTACGCTTTCTCAATTAGTTATTCCCGTAATGGTGGCAAACCACTACGGTCGAATTATCAACTTAGGATCGAAAGCTGGCCGTTATGGTAGTTTATTTGCGGGCGCCAATTACGCTGCTGCAAAAGGCGCAATTCACTCGCTAACTTTGCAGTTAGCCCAAGAATTTGGCCCCAATGGTATTACCTGTAACGCTATTTGCCCTGGTGCTGTAATGACACCAAGGGTACAGGGTTTGTTAAAAGAGCGCCAGTCAGATGAATTAAGACAGAAAATACTAAATGAGATACCTGTCCGCAGACATGCTGAGGTTGATGATGTAGCACAAGCAGTTGCTTATCTGGCCTCTCGTGAAGCAGGCTTTATTACTGGAACACTGTTAGACATTAATGGTGGTCAAGCAATGAGTACTTAAATTTAATATGGTGAGTAATTAAATATTTCAGGGAGGAAGTATGAAAAATTTTTTAAGAATTTTTTTAAGTGGTGCCATAATTTTTCTTGTGCCAATTGCGGCACCTGCGCAAAACTATCCAACCAAGCCAGTGAAAATAATTGTGCCATTTCCGCCTGGTGGCGCAACCGATATTATTGGTAGAGTTCTTGCGGAAAAGTTGCAAGCAGTCTATGGGCAAACTTTTATCGTCGAAAATAAAGCTGGAGCAAGCGGTAATATTGGGGTCGGTGAAGTTGCCCGGGCAGCACCTGATGGCTATACCTTGGTTGTCGGCTCTGCTCAAACCCTTACCATTAATCATCAAATCTTTAAAAATGTGTCATTTATTCCGCAGCGTGATTTGGCACCAATTGTTGTTATTGCATCAGTGCCCAATGTATTAATTGTGTCGAATAAACTGCCAGTAAAAAATGTACAAGAGTTAATTGCATACGCCAAGGCAAATCCAGGAAAATTAAGTAGCGGTTCATCAAGTATTGGTGGAACCCCCCACCTTGCATTGGAGCTTTTCCAAATATTAACCGGCACTGATATTGCTCATATTCCATATAAGGGCAGCGCTCCTGCATTACAAGACTTAGTGGGCGGCCAAATTGGCATGATGTTTGATAACCTACCTGCAGCATTACCTTTAATGAACGGCGGACAAATTCGGGCGTTGGCAGTCACTACCCTAAAACGTACGCCTTCAGCGCCTGATATTCCTACTTTAGATGAGTCGGGTTTAAAGGGCTTTGATTCTCAGGGTTGGTTTGCCTTATTAGCCCCAGCTGGAACACCTGCACCCATTCTTGATAAGCTCAATATTGAAGCCAATAAAATTATTAAAACTGCCGATTTTCGTGAGCGCATGAGTAAATTAGGCGCAGATGTTGTCGGGGGTTCAATCGATGAATTCAAGTTGCGCATGAAAACTGAGACTGAACGATGGGGCAAGGTAATTGAGAAGGCTAATATAAAAGCAGATTAATTAATCATTCTTGGGAATTATTGTGAGAAAGGCATTGGCGATACGTTTACAATAATAATTATTCAAAGTTTTGGGGATAATTATGCTTAATGCCGAGCAGGTGAAACAATACCAAGTAGATGGCTATGTGGTAATTCCCAGCGTTTTTAAGCCGACTATTGTGCAGCAAATGCGTGATGCGGTCTCGAGAATAGTTGAGTCTTCGCGAACGGTTCAGGACCACAACTCAATCTATGATTTAGGCCCAAATCATTCTGCAGCAAAGCCCTCGGTACGTCGTATTAAGCAACCACACCAGGTAGACCCCATTTTTCAGCAGGTAATGACCGACCCTAATTTATTAGCGATGTTGCAACAATTACTGGGAGAGAGCGTACGTATACGTAACGCCAAACTGAATTTAAAAGAGCCTGGCGGGGGTGAGGCTGTTGAATGGCATCAAGATTGGGCTTTTTATCCGCACACTAATGATGACGTTTTAGCGGTTGGCATCATGTTAGATGATTGCAAAATGGAAAATGGCCCACTAATGATCATCCCTAAAAGTCACCAAGGCCCAACTTATAGTCATCATGACGTTGATGGCTACTTTTGTGGCGCTATGGATCCAACTGCTGACGGAATTAATTTTGCAGCTGCTCGGCCATGTATTGGACCGGCAGGATCGGTATCCTTTCACCATGCGCGTGCAATACATGGTTCGGCCGCGAATACCTCTACTAGCCCGCGGCGTTTACTGTTATTTGAATTTGCAGCAGGTGATGCTTGGCCCTTATTAAAAAACTATAATTCACTTGCCGAGTTCAACAGTTGGTTACTTACTGGCAAAGCCTCTATTGTTCCCAGAATTGTACCTGCGCCAGTTATCATGCCTTTGCCGCCTGCTGTCAATCAGGGCTCGATTTATGAGAATCAATCGCGCCTAAAAAATAAATACTTTGCATAAAGCAATCTTGTTTCTAATATCAGGAAAAATATGAAAATTAATAACTGGTTCAGCCAGCTTTTTGTTGCCTTACTTGCGTTAATATCTTGCAGTGCGTTTGCGCAGGCCGATTATCCAACTCGTCCAGTTAAAATTATTGTGCCATTTCCAGCGGGTGGCACTAGCGATGTGATGGGGCGGATGGTCGCAGATGGCTTAACCAAATACTTTAAACAAACTTTTATCGTAGAAAATATTGGTGGCGGTGGAGGGGTTGTTGGCACTAAGCGAGCAACTGAAGTGCAGCCTGATGGCTATACTTTAATCCTTACGGGAGTTGGCCAAAATGCTGTAGCGCATGGTCTTGATCCAAATGTAAAGTACAACTCAATTACTGATTTTATTCACATCTCGCAAATTCATATCGGCCCTAATATATTAGTGGTCAACCCAAATTCACCTTTTAAAACCTTAAAAGAGTTGGTTGATTATGCACGCGCAAACCCCGGTAAGCTCGATTATGGCTATACCTATGCAGCTTCTGGGCATGTGGCTATGGAATTATTTAAGCAAACCGTTACCGCTTGCAGTGCGCCTAAGAAAAATGAAAAATGTTTACCATTAGGATTAGTTGGCATTCCCTATCGTGGTGGCGGTCCGATGATGACGGCGATTTTAAGTGGTGAGATTCCAATGATGTTTATTAATCAAGATGTAGCTTATCCGCATATACAGGCTGGTAAATTACGTCCTTTAGCAGTAACAAGTGAGAAACGCAATCCGCTTTATCCAAATGTGCCAACCATTGCTGAATCTGGCTTTCCGACCTTTGAAGCTATTTCGTGGTCAGGTTTGAGTGCACCAAAAGGTACTCCGAAAGTGATTATTGATAAGTTAGAGACTGGGATGAATCAGGTGATGAGCACTCCAGAAATAAAACAGCGGATGGAGTCACAGGGGTTTGTAATTCCACCACAGGGTTCAAAGCCTTATACGGAGTTTATTAAGAGCGAAATTCAACGTTGGACTGCAGTAATAAAGCAGGCTGGCATTAAGCCCGAATAATACTTATCCCGCTTTTAATTATTTACCGCTGGTGAGCGATACGCCATTGTTGAAAAGCAATGATATTGGCTGCATCGGTTGGCGGGTAAAGGCCAACGATGCTTTGTCCTGCTAGCACTTTTTCGCTGACAAAATCTTCAAAGGCGGTCATTTCAACTGCTTCATTAGCAATCTCATCAGCTAAATGCGCAGGAATAATGACAACGCCCTCGCCATCCCCAACCACGATGTCGCCCGGATAGACAGCAACATCGCCACAACCAATAGGTACATTAAGATCGATTGCACAATGTATGGTGAGATTGGTTGGTGCACTAGGGCGTTGGTGATAAGCTGGAATTGCTAATTGCGCAATTTCAGGCGAATCGCGAAAGCCGCCATCGCTCACAATGCCCGCAACCCCACGCTTCATTAGGCGAGAAATGAGGATAGAGCCAGCAGATGCAGCGCGAGCATTTTTACGACTATCAATGACGAGTACCGAGCCTGAAGGGCAATCTTCAATTGCAAGTCGTTGGGGGTGCAGCGGGCTCTTAAAAACATCAATGGTATTCAAATCTTCGCGCGCCGGAATATAGCGCAGGGTATAGGCTTCACCCACCATATTGGCTTGGTGGGGATTAAGGGGGTGCACATCTTGAATAAACTGATTACGCAACCCTTTTTTAAACAAGGCGGTGCATAAAGTAGCAGTACTTACCTTGAGTAATTTATTACGGGTTTCAGGATTTAAGGGCATGTTAATTTAGGGGGATAGTTTAATGTTTAACACAATACGGGGGAATACTCTTTTGAGTGAGCCTGTGTAATTAAATTTATTTCTGGCACTACACCAATACCAATAGGATTTAATTGCTCGATATTTAAGTAACCATTTTCAGCATGCAAGGGCTTTGGGCAGATATCAAATTCAAGATACTGATTAGACATACTAAAACCCCAAGGAATCGAGTCAATTGCAAATCCTAAAGAAGCAGTAGCAGCTGCAGAAAGCGAAGTTTCTGCAACCTTACAGGCAAGATTAAGCTTAAGATTTCGTCGCTTTAATTCATAGGCAGCCTCTAGCCCAGATAATAGGCCTCCTGTTTTTATTAGTTTCAGGCTAGCACCGTCTAAAGCATTAGCTTGATCAAAAAATACTATTTCACTAACTCCATGAATCGATTCATCTAAAGCAATTGGCAATAGCGATTTTGATTTCAGCACAGAAAAGTCATTAAGGGAAGATTGGGTTGATATTGCTTGCTCGACAAAAGATAGTTTGCGAGTTTGCTCAGCACTACAAAAAGTGACTGCATCTTGTAATTTAAATGCCCCATTTGCGTCAGCCGAAATCGTATCTCCATCTAGCAAGTTGCACAAAATTGATACTCTTTCAAGGTCTTCAGCAAGCGGCAGAATGCCAACTTTAATTTTCCAATGCCGATATCCTTGAGCGCGATATCTAGCGGCTTCAGCAATTTCTTTATCTAAAGAACCTCCTAGCATCCGTAATAAGGGCAGCGGACTTGGCTGAGTTTGGGTTTTATTTTTAGCTAGAGTGCGTAGTATTTGCCAAACACTAGTTTCTTGCTCTTGGGCGATAAGATCAATTAAGGCCATTTCGAAGCAAGACTTAACAGAAGTATTGCCATATAAGATTTTACCAAGCGCTATTGAAATTGAATTAAGCTCGGGGATATCTAAACCCTTTAGATGTTTACCAAGATATTTAGCATTTTGCAACAAGCCACCCAAAGTCTCGCCAGTCATTAAGGGAGCCGCCGACGTTTCTCCCCAAGCCTCTTTGCCAGTGTTGGTTTTTAAATAAACTAATAAGGTATTGGCATGCGTAATTGTTTCGCCCGACATCTTAATAGGTTCTATTAAGGGAATAGCCAGAGGATAAAGTTTGATATGGCTTATTTTCATCAGGGGGTATGACTTCTATTACTCTACTTGAATATTGTTATCTTTAATTACTTTAGCCCATTTTGCAGATTCTTGAGCAAGAAAGCTTGCGAATTGTGCCGGTGTGCTGGCAATAATTTCGTTTCCTTGTTCAGCCATACGCGCTTGCACGGCAGGATTTTTTAAGGCTTGAGCAAATGCGCTATAAATTTTTTCGATGATGGCAGGTGGCGTTCCAGCGGGGACCAAAATGCCAATCCAGGAGCTCACATCAAAATTAGTTAAACCTTGCTCGCTAGCAGTTAGAAGTTGGGGCAAAGCGGGGGTACGTTTATTGCCTAAAATAGCCAAGCCCTTGAGATTGCCACCTTTAATTTGGGGGATGGTGATGACTGCCCCTAATATAGTTATATCGGTTTCTCCCGATATAGTAGCGGTTAAGGCAGGACCTCCACCTTTGTAGGGTACATGGGTCATGTTAATTCCCAAATTATTTTTGAGTAACTCTGCAGCTAGGTGTCCCGAGCTACCAGCGCCACCACTTGAAAAATTGATGCCATTTGGCCTGCTTTTTGCTAGCGCGCTTAATTCCTTTAAATTATTAGCAGGTAATTTATTTCCGGCTACCAAGAGCAAAGGAATTGAAACTATTTCCATTACTGGAGTTAAATCTTTAAAAGAATCAAATGGAAGATTTTTATAAATGTGAGGGTTAACAGCAAAAGTGTCGTATACCATCAGAATGGTGTAGCCATCCGCTGGTGATTTAGCAACAAAATTGCTGCCAATTGTGCCCCCAGCACCTGATTTATTTTCAATCACAATAGGCTGCCCAAGTATTTCTTGTAGGGATGGGGCCAGCATTCGCGCAATGGCATCTACCGCTCCACCTGGTGCGAGGGGGTTAATAATACGGATCGGTTTATTTGGGTAAGTGCTTGCTGGGTTTGGTTGAGCTATCGTTAGCCCGATCGATTGGCTGAGAATTAAAGCCGTAACAAAGTATTTATAGAGTTTTAATTTATTCATATTAGTCTGCCTTGATATTACCTTCTTTAACAATTTTTGCTAAGCGCAACATTTCTTTTTGAAAAAATACTTGGCTCTCTGTCGGGCTTACAAGGTTCATTACTTCACCACCATCGCTAGCTACTTTTTCTTTAAAAGCATTTGACCCAATAACGCTTTCAAGTGCTTTATCAAGTTTATTCATAATTGAGTTTGGCACGCCTGCTGGCGCCCATACGGCATAGATGATCGACATTTCATAGCCCTTTAAATTACCAGCCTCTTCAATAGTTGGAGTTTCAGGCAAAAGTTTTGAGCGGGTATTACTGGTAATTCCCAGTGCCATTAACTTACCTGCTTTAACATGAGGTAATGCTAGCCCAAAGGCTGAAAAACTCAGCGGTATTTGCCCGCCCAAGGTATCGGTGATGGCAGGGCCCCCACCTTTATAAGGCACGTGAACCATTTTGATGCCTGCTTGAGAGGTAAATAGAGCGCCAGCTAAATGACTTGCGCTGCCATTTCCAAAGCTGGCATACGAAAGACGATCAGGTTCTTTTTTTGCCAAGGCAATTAACTCATTGATATTTTTTGCTGGGAAGCTCGGGTTAGCAACCAAAAGCAGTGGAACAGCAGCTACTACGGCAAGCGGTACGATATCTTTTTCTGTTGAATAGGGCGTTTTACCGTACATGGTTGGATTAATTGCGTGTGAAGTGATGGATTGGAACATTAGGGTGTACCCATCAGGGGCAGATTTGGCAACGAGATCTGCGCCAATCATGCCATTTGCGCCGCCGCGATTTTCTACTACGACTTGTTGCCCTAATATTTGACCTAATTGTGTGGCAATGGTTCGACCAAGTGTATCGGCAAACCCCCCCACGGGCCAAGTAATAATTAATTTAATAGGTCTACTCGGGTAATTGTCATTACCTTGCGCCCAAATTGGCGCTGCAACACAAGCAAATAAAGCAAGACCCACTAGAATTTGTTTGCCAGCAAGACGACCTACATTCACCATTGTGCTCTCCTAGATGTCATACGATAACTTTTTTAGTTTTTAATTCTTGTATAGCATTATTACTTAAATCTAGATATTCCTTTAATAACTCAACAGTATGCTGTCCTAGTAATGGAGGGGCGCGGCGAATTGAGCTAGGGGTGGCATCCATTTTTAAAGGAATTCCTAGCGTTTGAAATTCACCTATCTTAGAATGTTTTATGGTGCGCACCATTTTTTTTGATTTTGTTTGCTCGCCTTCAAGCGCCTGCTTAACAGTATTGACTTGGCCGACAGGAATACCATTTTGGCGCAGTAAGTGAATTAAATTTTTACTAGAAAAATGGATTACTGCTTTAGCAATTAACTCATTAACGTAGGCGCGGTGATTAACTCTTGCTGCATTAGTACAAAAACGCTCATCTTGCGCCCATTCTGGGTGCTTTAGTAGTTCCGCGAGTTTCATAAATTGGCTATCGTTACCCACGGCAAGCGCAATCATGCCATCAGAACACTTATAACTTGTATAGGGGACAATAGTAGGGTGGCCATTGCCATAGCGCCCAGATTCATTACCTGTTGCGAGATGGCTATTACCAACATTGGCTAGCAATGCAATAGCTGTGTCGAATAGCGAAACTTCAACTGCTTGCCCTAAACCTGTTCGATAGCGGGCAAGTAAGGCCGCTTGAATTGCATTGGCCGCCATCATGCCAGTTGCTAAATCGACAATGGCAACCCCATACTTAGTAGGCTCGCCTTCAGTTCCCCCAGTAATACTCATTAAACCTGATTCAGCTTGCAAGATAAAGTCGTAGCCAGGTAAATCGGCTTGGGGACCATCACTGCCGTATCCTGTAATTGAACAACGCACTACACGTGGCGCATTTTTTTCAAACCATGCATTATCAAAGCCCCATTTTTCAAGGGTGCCAAGTTTAAAGTTATCTAGTAGTACATCAAATTTTGGAATTAAGGCAGCTAACAATTCTTTTCCACTAGTTTGGGAAAAATCAATTGCCATGCCACGCTTATTACGATTACACCCTAAAAAATAGGCTGACTCTCCGGCCAAAAAGGGTGGTCCCCAGGCTCGGGTGTCATCGCCAGTGGTAATGGACTCTATTTTGACAACTTCAGCGCCTAAGTCGCCCAGCAATTGGCCGCACCACGGGCCTGCTAGCACCCGACTAAGATCCAGTACTTTGAATTCAGCTAAAGCACCTGAGTTGGTAGTGGACAAATCTGCACCGCCTTGAACACTCATGATTAGGTTAATTAATCGCGCATATCTGGTGGAGCATTCAGATTTTTGTGAAAGCCATCTAAATATTCTTCAAGCGCAGCTTTATTTTTCATGCGGAATTTTTGGAAATCAGGTTTACGACCTTCTAAAAAGGCATTCATACCTTCTAAGCTTTCCTCTGAGCCCCATACGTAGGCGAGGAGCTCCATACCATGTTGCCATGAAGCATAAAGCTGATCGGATTCAAAATTTAAACTCTTTTTAGTCATGCGAATAGTTTGTGCACTATTACTTTTAATCGTTTCACACCAAGCGAGGGTTTCTTGTAATAACTCAGACTCTGGAACACATTTATTAATGAGGCCAATACGTTCAGCTTCTTTCGCATCAAAACGCTTAGCAAGAAAAATCATTTCGCGGGCAATGCGTTCGCCCACTATACGTGGCAGATATTGTGTGGCTCCAACAGTAGGGCAGGCACCCACTTTAGCGCCAGTTTGCCCAAACATCGATTTTTCAGAGCCAATGACTAAGTCACACCAGAGGGCCAGCTCATGGCCGCCACCAACACACCAACCGTTGACCATTGCAATTGCAGGAATTGGCGCGCCTCGAATAGCCATCGCTAAACCAAGCATGCGATCATTCCACATCGAGGCATTAGTGAAGGTAAGACGCTTCATAGCATAAAAGTCTCCGCCAGCCGAGAAAGCTTTATCGCCAGCGCCGCTAAAGACAATACAAGCAATCGATGCATCTTCACGGGTTAGCTTGACGGCATCAATCATCTCATCTAAGGTTTGCTCGCGAAATGCATTGAGTACTCGAGGCCGATTGATCGTAATCCAGGCTACTTGATCTTTAACCTCGAATAAGATGTCTTTATAAGGTTTGGTGGGTTTTAAGCTCATTATTTTTCCTGAGTTTAATCATTAGAGGTTAATGTGGTGGGCGAAAGGTGACTGCATGAAACAAATTTAATCAAGTGTAATGGCGCCAGAATACCGGCCATAAAAATGATTATTGGCCGATAAAGCTACTGCCAGAATTAGAGATATCGTTCTCGTAGTCATCGTGCATGCCACCATCTTTTGCCAGATTAGTTGCACATCCCAGCAGGGGCACTACCAAGAAAATGGCTAGAATAAATTTACGCATGAGATTGATTTGCCTTTATATGGCTAGTTAAGATTTTAAATTATGGGCTTGAGCGTGATAGATGCGAAATGCTTCAGTCATCTTGGCTGAACTTTCATTGGCTAGCTCAATTCGTTTCTTGTTATATTCACCAAAGGTAATTTTGCCTGAATATAATTCTTCAGATAAGAAATTTAATTTAGAAGTGTATTGTTTTAATTCTTCAGCGTAGGCATATCCTAAGCCTGGGGTACGGACATGATTTATAGCAATTTCAGTTTGCAAAGATAAATATTCTTTACGTTTTTCAACTAATATATGCAGTTCATTTTTTTCTGCTTTATCTGCCTTAGATGGATCTGCGAATTGCGCCAAAGTTGTTTGTTTTGGATGGGCGGGAATTTTTTTGCTTAACAAGGGCAGACTTCTTTCGTACCACTCGGCTTGCACTACCGATGCAGCCCTCATTTCTTCTGCATACTTTTTCTGCGCAAAAGCTGAATTGCATAGAAGTGGCGCTAATAACAAGGCTAAAGCGGAAATCAGAACAAATTTTTTCATGTCCACAACCTATATTTGGTTATTAAATTAAAGGAAATTATAGATTAGTGTAACGCACCAATTGCGCTACCTAGGTTCTGGCAAATCAGCGTTTTTACAACTTTTCAGTAGGCCGGGGGTTTCCACCAGTAAAACTCATGGAAATTCAATTTATGGCATTATTGATAAAGGAAGTCTAAAGCTAATTCAATGGGTATTAGCCTTTACTAGCAAGATACAGCCTAGAGGGGGTTGGCTTGAAAAAGACCATTTTATTTTATCTCGTTATTGTTGCGCTGGGAACACAGCTCGTATCTTGCGGAGATAACACTAGCACTTCATCCTGTTCTGAATCTGGTCCCTATGCCTGCCAAACAGGCGCTACAGAACCCTTGTATACCTATCAATGGGCCTTAAATGCTGCGCAAAGTTTCTTTGCTGGCTACCCCCTTGTTGCTGATGGCTTTACAGATTTAAATGTTGAGGCAGTACATAAGCTAGGCATTAAAGGGCAAGGCATCAATGTCATGGTCTTAGATGATGGAATGGAGATCAATCATATTGATCTGAAAGCCAATATCAATCCGGCAATGACATGGAATTTTGAAACCGGCACTTCCGATTCAACGCCTTCAAATCCAGACGATGCCCATGGCACTAATGTTGCTGGGATGATTGCAGCCGCCCAAAATGGGATTGGCGTCATGGGAATCGCCCCTAGAGCTTCGCTGGGAGGGGCGAAATTTGTTGGATTTAATTCTATTAATAATACGCTTGAAGCTTATGGCGGTGCAGGTTGGTCAAAAGATACGGATGTATTTAATGCATCTTATTCTTCTTCTGCCGTCACAATAACGCCCTCTAGCTATCAAGAGAATCAAGCGCTTCAGAGCTTGCCGAATTTGCGAGGTGGTAAAGGTGCAGTCATGGTTAAAGGTGCCGCAAATGGTTTCGAAGATGAAAAACCAAACTCGACCACAATCTACGATTGCCCACAATTTCAATACGGCAACTCTTTCTATCGCCTTGTCAGTTGTGCAAATCCATCTTCTGATACTGAAACCCTTGAGCTGCCAGTCATTGTCACTGCAGCGGCCAATGCCATGGGCTATAAATCAAGCTACTCCTCGGCAGGCTCGGTGATGTGGATTACAGGGCTTGGCGGAGAGCTGAGGTCAATTGGTAATTACGGTGAGGCAGGTAGCGCGGCAAATAAGCAGGGGCCACAGATTTATTCTACAGATTTAATGGGTTGTGAGCAGGGGTATAGCAGAGATGGCAGGTCAGCAGTTGATACTGTTCAATTCATGATTGGTGGCTCGCCCATCAATAAAGAAAAAAACCCAAATTGTGATTTTGATCAAATGAATGGCACTTCGTCTTCAGCACCCACTGTTACCGGAGTCGTAGCATTAATGTTAAGCGCTAATCCAAATTTGGGTTGGCGAGATGTGCGCGATATTTTGCGAAAAACAGCTCGGCTTATCGATGTTGATTACGGCAATCAAGGGTATCGCAATCATCAGGTCAATTTGACATTAAACCCGACGATTTCAAATCAAACCAGTAAGGAATTGGTTGATGGACAAACCTCAGCCAGAATTGACTATGGCTGGCAAAAGAACCGGGCCGGAATTTACTATTCTAATTGGTATGGATTTGGACTTGCTGATGCTAGGGCAGCGGTTGAAATGGCTAGGAGCTATACAAGCTACAAGCCTTCCGCCTTAGTTCAACCAGAATGGAAAGAAGTTGAGACTAGTTCAGCTATAGAAGAGTCACTTGATTATGGAAAAGTTAAAAAGGTTGGGCAATTTAGCGTAGCAACAAAAGGCGAAATTGATATGGTGCAACTTCAGATGCAAGCAGTAGGAAGCGCGGAGGTTTGTATGGGCAGCGTTGGCATTTTCTTAAAGTCGCCTCAAGGTACCGTCTCTATTCTAAGCACACCCTACAACCTATTTTATAACGACACAGGCAATACAAAAGATCAGCGGGATGGTGGCAAGATTAGCTCACAGACTCTTTATGCTTTAGGCTCATATGCGTTTTATGGCGAAAACCCTAAAGGCGATTGGACGGTGTACGCAGTGAGCGGCACACCATTAGCAGCTTCCGAATGCGCACCCAATCCACAGCTTGCTATGGAATATCGTATCTATAACGCAGAATAAATCGGGAATTTAATATCATGCACAAAATAATAATAATCGCTACTGCAATTGGTTTGAGTTTTTCTGGCTTGATTTTTGCTCAAAGTAAATATGAACTAGGCACAAAATTAAGCCCTGCAGAGATTAGTGCCTTAGGTAATTTAAAATCGTTTAGTGTGAGTTCGGGTACATCTACTGCATCTTCTGCGTCTGCGATTGCTGCTGCTAATCAGAATGACCCGACCCGCAAGATCAGTGCAGCAGGATCTATTTCAGCACGCCAGGCAACCTATCGTATTGTGTCTGCCAGTAGTGGTGGCGGTGGCTATGTCATCGATGATCGGGGTCAAGTTGGCAAATGCGATGGAGTAGTGCTTATTTCAGGTATTGCTACTGATCTAGCCAAGAAAGCTTTCGATCCGTATCAAGCTTCAATTGTTTCAGTCAAGGTTTATGACAACTTAAAGATTGTCTCAGCCACATTTTCTAATTTAGCTGAAGCTGCAAATGCGAGAAATGAATTGGCAACTAAGCTTACGGGTGCTACAGTAAGCTTGCCAGTTATTTTTGACGTGCCTAAGGTGCAATAGTTTAGATTTAAAACTGAACTACTTTACTAACAAAAAGCGAGCCCCGTAACCTTGGCTCCTCGACGTGGGATCGAACCACGGACCAACAGATTAACAGAAATTTGAAGTTCATTTTTTTGTAATTAATTCAATGACTTATGTTAAAAAAGACCCTTTGTGTAATAAGTCGTGTAATGGGAAAAAGTTGTTTTTTACAACTTTTTATGGGACAGGGGGATTTTTATTATGTTGGGCCGCGCAAAATTCAAGACCACGAACAAGGAAATTTAGGTGATGCAAGACATGATCTTTTAGTCCTAGGTCTAAGTCTTTGATGATTCAGAACATTGAACTCCGGTAGGGGAACCTAAAGTTATTTTATGGAAAAACAAGGCCGTGTCAGTAAGTTCATTTATCTGACCAAACTCATTGAAGGGAAAATTAAGGGGAAAGGTCAAGACTAGATGATCATCCCGCACTGAGCAATTTTGGTTTTTAATTCGCACACCATAGAAAAAATAATGAATCGCTACAGTCAATCTCCCCAAATACTCCAGTTGAGTGATGGCGGTGAAGGTTGAGTCCAAGATACTGGATATTTTCTTACCCCAAAGCCAAGCCGACTCCAAATGAAGGCAACTGCAAAAATAATGCTAACACCCACCATTACAGTTATCCCAAGATGAATAAAACTTGCGTGGGCTTGAATCATAATTAAAGGGTTTGCGCCGGCTGGAGGATGTACGGGTAATCCCCCCATTTTTAACATAAGCTAAAAGTAGAGGCTGGTACTGCAAGTGCTAGTTTTTGCTTAGGTGTAATTCCCCCTAAGCCCATATTCGGTCTTTCATGATTGTATGTCCACATCCAGTC
>NZ_JAJVCR010000033.1:0-254 GCF_021395195.1 Polynucleobacter sp. IMCC 29146
AATCGCTAGGTAGACCGCTTTGGCTTTAACCACACCCGAGTCTCTGACTTTGACATGGATACAGTCTAGGTAAATGATGGGGTAAAGCGTATCTAAAGGTCTAGCTTGCCACGCTTTAACTTCTTCGTGAACTGCTGTCAATTTAGGTCCACTACCAAAGAGAGTTTTTCCATAGTAAATCATTGCAGCAACATGGGTTGATTCTGCAATAGTTTGGGTACTTGGGTTTGGGGTGCTGGTGGTCTATAACCTAA
>NZ_JAJVCR010000034.1:0-253 GCF_021395195.1 Polynucleobacter sp. IMCC 29146
ACGCAATAAGGTGACGATTTGCTCGGGTTTAAGACGTTGGCCTTTTGCCATATTTAGCACTCCTTTAGGGTGAAGATTATCAAAAATCCTCTCTTTTGGAGTGGTACTAAAAATCAGGTCAGTTCATTCGACTACAGCCTCAGTGACAGCTGAGATGAGGGTAGGCGAGACCTCAGCTCCATACATCTCCTCTAAGTGGCTTTGGATTTCTCGAACGGTCATGCCCCTAGCGTATAAGGACAAAATCTTCTCA
>NZ_JAJVCR010000035.1:0-252 GCF_021395195.1 Polynucleobacter sp. IMCC 29146
CCCCAACTCATTCCCAAGCACCAAACCCGCTGGGCCGGTTTTGATGAGAAGATTTTGTCCTTATACGCTAGGGGCATGACCGTTCGAGAAATCCAAAGCCACTTAGAGGAGATGTATGGAGCTGAGGGTAATCCCCCCACCCCTTAATCTGAGTTAAAAGTAGAATTTCTAAGTTGTTTGATTTAAAAGGAAATTCGATGAAAAACTCCCGTTTTACTGATAGCCAAATCATGGCCATCCTCAAGCAAGCGC